>NZ_CWKH01000003.1:601285-901928 GCF_001245615.1 Mycolicibacterium neworleansense | reverse complement strand
GGTTGTCGCTGCTGGACCGCGGCATGGTGTTCGTGATCGCCCATGTGCGTGGCGGCGGCGAGTTGGGCCGGCCGTGGTACGAGCACGGCAAGCTGCTGGAGAAGACCAACACGTTCACCGACTTCATCGCGGCGGCACGGCATCTCGTCGACTCCGGGGTGACCCGCCCGCAGAATCTGGTGGCCCTCGGCGGCAGTGCCGGCGGATTGTTGATGGGCGCGGTGGCCAACATGGCGCCGGAGCTGTTCGCCGGGATCCTGGCTCAGGTGCCGTTCGTCGATGCGTTGACGACCATCCTCGATCCATCGTTGCCGTTGACGGTGACCGAATGGGATGAGTGGGGAAATCCGTTGGAGGACCCCGAGGTCTACCGCTACATGAAGTCCTATACGCCCTACGAGAACGTGACGGCGCAGGACTATCCGGCGATCCTGGCGATGACCTCGCTCAACGACACCCGGGTCTATTACGTCGAACCGGCCAAATGGGTTGCGGCTCTGCGGCATACGAAGACCGACGGTCATCCTGTGCTGCTCAAGACCGAGATGGTGGCCGGTCACGGCGGTCTGTCCGGTCGGTACGAGCGGTGGAAGGAAGCCGCGTTCCAGTACGCCTGGCTGCTAGCTGCCGCCGACCGCGACAACTACGGCAGCGGCCAGGTAGACAGCCTCTTCGGCGGTCCGGACGCTTAACCGCGAGGTCATCGACTTCGGCGGGTTCGGCATCCGGGCCGCATAGACGTTGGCCGGGAACATCGCCAGCATGAGCAGCAGCAGGCAGACGGCGGCCACCACGCGGGTGGGCGGATAGAGCAGGCCCACGGCACCCGCCAGTTCCAGCACGCCGGTGACGGTCACCAGGGTGCCGGGCGCGGGCAGGGCCGGCGGCACGATCGCGATCATGTCGCGCCGCAGCGGATTGACGAAGTGCGCGACGCCGGTCATGACGAACATGGCGGCCAGTCCGACCGTGATGGCCTCGGGCCAGCTGTCGAGGTAGTCCACGCCCAGCAGGCCGATGGTCCGGGCGGCCACGCTACCGAGGATCAGGGTCAGGAAGACAGCCATCGCAGCTCCGATCTTGTCGGTGTCTAGATGGACACGCTACCCGCAATCTAGGCGCTGTCAAGATATGGGATTACGATGGCCCACATGAGTTATCACCACGGCGATCTCAAGGCCGTGATCCTCGCTCAGGCCGCCGCTCTGGTGGCGGAACGGGGCGCCGACGGCATCTCGCTGCGCGAACTCGCGCGCGCCGCGGGCGTTTCGCACGCCGCCCCCGCGCACCACTTCACCGACCGGCGCGGGCTGTTCACCGCACTGGCCACCGAAGGGTTCCGGCTGCTGGCCGCCGCGCTGACCGACGCCAGGCCGCAGTTCATCGACGCGGCCAAGGCCTATGTGCGCTTCGCCCTGGACCATCCCGGCCACTATGAGGTGATGTTCGACAAATCGCTCTACGACGACACCGACGCCGAACTGGTCGTGGCCGCATCGGCTGCGGGGGCCGAGCTGAACCGCGGCGTCGGCACCCTCGCCGACCCAAAGGCGGCCGCCGATCCGGCAAGTGCCGCACTGGCGGCTTGGTCTCTGGTGCACGGATTTTCGATGCTGTGGCTCAACGACGCGATCGACACCGCCGGTGATCCGATTGCCAAGGTGGAGAGCCTGGCCGCGATCCTGTTCGACGGCTAGTCCGGTACCGTCCCAGGCATGAGCCTCAACGACATTCCGCTGACCACCCTTGACGGCAAGCCGACGACGCTGGCCGAGTTGGCGAGCGGCGCCGTCCTGGTGGTGAACGTGGCCTCCAAATGCGGGCTGACGCCGCAGTACACCGCGCTGGAGAAGCTCGCGCAGGACTACGCCGCCCGGGGGCTGACCGTCGTCGGTGTTCCGTGCAACCAGTTCATGGGCCAGGAGCCGGGCACCGCCGAGGAGATCCAGACGTTCTGCTCGAGCACCTACGGCGTGACTTTCCCGTTGCTGGCCAAGACCGACGTCAACGGCGCCGACCGCCACCCGCTCTACACCGAGCTGACGAAGGCCACCGACGCGGCCGGCGAAGCCGGGGACATCCAGTGGAACTTCGAGAAGTTTCTGCTCGCCCCCGGCGGCGCGGTGGCCAACCGGTTCCGTCCCCGCACCGAGCCGGATGCACCCGAGGTGATCGAGGCCATCGAGGCCATTCTGCCGTCCTGAACGCACGCCATGGCCGAATGGACATTCCGCGTCAGAGTGTTCGACACCGTCCCGACATGTGACGTTGCCACACTGGCGGCGTGACCGGACAACTCATCGTCTCGATATCGCAGATCAGCGATCGCACGATGGCTGATGTCGAGTCGTTCTGCGCCGAGCTCGACACCCGTGGCGTACCCGTCTCGATGATGGTGGCGCCGCGGCTCAAGGGTGGCTACCGGTTGGACCGCGATGCCGACACCGTCCAGTGGCTGGCCCGTCGGCGCAGCGGCGGCGACGCCATCGTGCTCCACGGCTACGACGAGGCCGCGACCAAGAAGCGGCGCGGTGAGTTCGCCTCGTTGCCCGCCCACGAGGCCAACCTGAGGCTGATGGGCGCCGACCGGGTGCTCGAGCACCTGGGTCTGCGCACCAGGTTGTTCGCCGCGCCCGGCTGGAACGTCTCACAGGGAACCGTGACGGCGCTGCCACGCAACGGCTTTCGTTTGCTGGCCGACCTGAACGGCATCACCGACCTGGTCCGGCAGACCACGACGCGCGCCCGGGTGGTGGGCATCGGCGAAGGATTTCTGTCCGAACCGTGGTGGTGCCGCACCGTCGTGCTCGCCGCTGAACGCACCGCGCGTCGCGAGGGCACGGTGCGGGTCGCGGTCGCTGCGAGGCACCTGCGACGGCCCGGCCCCCGGCAGGCCATGCTGGATGCGATCGACCTGGCTTTGCTGCATCAGTGCGAGCCGACCGTTTACCGGTGGCGAGGATTTTCGGTACTGACCGAGGCCGCCTGACTAGGGCTAGTCTTGCGTCTCATGGCAGACGCCGATGTCATTGTCGTGGGGGCGGGTCTCGCCGGACTGGTTGCCGCATGCGAGTTGGTCGAGCGCGGGCATCGTGTGCTGGTCGTCGATCAGGAGAACGCCGCCAACCTGGGTGGGCAGGCCTTCTGGTCGTTCGGCGGCCTGTTCTTCGTCGACAGTCCCGAACAGCGCAGGCTCGGAATCCGTGACAGCCAGGAACTGGCCCTGCAGGACTGGCTGGGCTCCGCGGGCTTCGACCGGGCCGAGGATCACTGGCCGCGGGAGTGGGCGCACGCGTACGTCGACTTCGCCGCCGGGGAGAAACGCAGCTGGTTGCGGTCCCGGGGCCTACAGACCTTCCCATTGGTCGGGTGGGCCGAGCGGGGCGGTTACGGCGCGCTGGGACACGGCAATTCGGTGCCGCGTTTCCACATCACCTGGGGGACCGGGCCGGCGATCGTCGACGTGTTCGCCCGCCGGTTGCTGGGCGAGCCCGGGGTGCGGTTCGCGCATCGGCACCGCGTCGATGAGCTCATCGTCTCCGAGGGTGCCGTTGTCGGCGTCCGAGGTGCGGTGCTGGAGCCCTCTGACGCGCCACGCGGGGCACCGTCGTCACGAAACGTCGTCGGCGACTTCGAGTTCCGCGCATCCGCGGTGATCGTGGCCAGCGGCGGGATCGGTGGCAATCACGAGCTGGTGCGCAAGAACTGGCCCGCTCGCATGGGCCGGGTGCCCGAGCAGCTGCTCAGCGGGGTGCCCGCCCACGTCGACGGCCGCATGATCGGCATCTCCGAGTCCGCCGGGGCGCACGTCATCAACAGCGACCGGATGTGGCACTACACCGAAGGCATCACCAACTACGACCCGATCTGGCCCGACCACGGCATCCGCATCCTGCCCGGACCATCGTCATTGTGGTTGGACGCCAACGGAAAACGGCTGCCCGGACCGCTGTATCCGGGCTTCGACACCCTGGGCACGCTGGAACACATCTGCCGCACCGGGCAGGACTACACCTGGTTCATCCTCAACGCGCGGATCATCGCCAAGGAGTTCGCGTTGTCCGGCCAGGAGCAGAACCCCGACCTCACCTCGCGCAGTGTGCGTGACGTGCTGGCACGGGTGCGGCCCGGTGCGCCGGCCCCCGTGCAGGCGTTCGTCGATCGAGGCGTCGACTTCGTCAGCGCGCGCTCGCTGCGCGAACTGGTGGCCGCGATGAACGACGTGCCCGATGTGCTGGAACTCGATTACGCGACGGTCGCGGCCGAGGTGACCGCCCGCGACCGCGAGGTGGTCAACAAATTCACCAAGGACGGGCAGATCACCGCGATCCACGGAGCACGCAGCTATCTGGGTGACCGGTTCACCCGCGTCGTCCCCGCGCACCGGCTCACCGACCCGAAAGCGGGCCCGCTGATCGCCGTCAAGCTGCACATCCTGACCCGAAAGTCCTTGGGCGGGTTGGAAACCGACCTGGACTCCCGGGTGCTCAAGGAAGACGGCACGGCGTTCGCCGGCCTGTACGCAGCAGGCGAAGCGGCCGGATTCGGCGGCGGTGGGGTGCACGGCTACCGGTCGCTGGAGGGCACTTTCCTGGGTGGCTGCATCTTCTCCGGCCGGGCGGCCGGGCGTGGCGCCGCGGCCGACATCGCCTAGTCAGAACTCGGTGCCGTTTTCCTCGGTGAGCACCTGGAAGTCGGTATTCGTCATCTCGGCCAGCCGGCCGTAGTAGATGCCGCGCGCGTTCGGCTCGATGATGCCCTGGTGAATCGGCACCGCCTTCTCTGGAGCCACCGCGCGCAGGAAGTCCACGGCCTCAGAGATTTTCATCCACGGAGCGGCCGCCGGGGTGGCCAGCACGTCGACCGGTTCGCCGGGCACGAACAGCGCGTCGCCGGGATGCATGAGCCGGGCCGGATGCTCGTCGTCGCCCAGCAGATACGAAATGTTGTCGATCACAGGGATTTCCGGGTGGATCACCGCATGCCTGCCGCCGGTCCCACGGACGTTGAGCGAGCCGACGCGGAACTCGTCGCCGGGGTGCACTGCCTGCCACGGGTCACCCAGCTGGGCGGCGGTCTGCGGATCGGCGTACAGCGCCGCCTGCGGGTTGGCGTCGATCAGCGCGGGCAGGCGGGCGGTATCGGCGTGATCGGGGTGCTGGTGGGTGATCAGGATGGCCGACAAGCCGGTGATGCCTTCGAAACCGTGCGAGAAGTTGCCCGGGTCGAACAGCACGGTGGTGTCCGAAATGCTGGCCAGTAGGCACGAATGTCCGAAATGCGTGAGTTGCATACCTATATTGTGGCGCTCGGTGGGGCTATGGCGGGTGATCGTGGCGATGTCATTGGTGCTCTGCGGGCTGGCCGCAGCGCCGCCTTCGGCCTGGCCGGAACCCGGAGCCGACTGCCCACCGCTGTGTGACCGCATCCCGGATTCGGCCTGGGCCGCCACCTCGAAACTGCCGCTGGACCGGGAATACCGCTGGCCCGGGCTGGCCGGTTTGGCCGTGACCGCGGTTTCGCCGCGTTTCCGCTTCGAGGAGGAATGCCAGACACCGCCGGTGCTCGGGGACCCGCGCGGCTATGCCGTGGCGGCACGATCGGAGGCCGGCCGGCCCGACGGCGACTGGCAACTGCGGGTGCAGGTCATCCATTGGCGCGGGGAGACCTGGCTGGGCGGGCAGACGGCGCTGGCGGTGGTGCAGGGGGCCGCCGATGCGCTGCGCAAGTGCCCGGGGAACCCGCCGTCGATCACCACCGACCGGACCGGGCGACTGGCCGCGGTGATCAACTTCGACGACCGGGTCTTGCACCAGTATCTGCTCGCCGATCCCAACAACAGCACCGTGGTCGAGTTGGCCATGTGGTCGACCACCCCGTCCAGGGTTGAATGGTCGGCACCGTCGGATCGCCAGGTGCTCGATGCGCTGGCCGACCCACTGTGCACGGCTTACACCGGGTCGTGCCGGTAGAGTGTGCGCCGTGGCAAAGGTGGTTGTGCACGTCATGCCCAAGGCGGAGATCCTCGACCCGCAGGGTCAGGCGATCGTCGGGGCACTTGGTCGGCTCGGACATGGTGGCATCTCGGACGTCCGTCAAGGGAAGCGTTTCGAGCTCGAAGTCGACGACTCCGTAGCTGACGAAACCCTGGCCGAGATCGCCGAATCTCTGCTGGCCAATACCGTTATCGAGGACTTCTCGGTGAGCCGGGAGGACGCGTGACCACCCGTGTCGGGGTGATCACCTTCCCCGGGACGCTCGACGACGTCGACGCGGCCCGAGCGGTGCGTCTGGCCGGTGCCGAGGCGGTCAGCCTGTGGCACGCCGACGCCGACCTGAAGGGCGTCGACGCGGTCGTCGTACCCGGCGGTTTCTCCTACGGCGACTACCTGCGTTGCGGGGCGATCGCGAAGTTTGCCCCCGTGATGGGCTCGGTCGTGGAGGCTGCCGGCAAGGGCATGCCGGTGCTGGGCATCTGCAACGGCTTCCAGGTGCTGTGTGAGGCCGGCCTGCTGCCCGGTGCGCTCACCCGCAACGCCGGCCTGCATTTCATCTGCCGCGACGTGTGGCTGGAGGTCGCCTCCAACACCACGGCCTGGACGACCCGCTATGACGCCGGCGCCGATCTGCTGATCCCGCTCAAGTCGGGTGAAGGCCGGTACGTCGCGTCCGAAGCTGTGCTCGACGAACTCGAGGGCGAGGACCGCGTGGTCTTCCGGTACCGCGAGAACCTCAACGGCTCGATGCGCGGCATCGCGGGCGTGTGCTCGGAAAACCGTCGCGTCGTGGGCCTGATGCCGCATCCCGAACACGCCACCGAGGCGTTGACCGGTCCGTCCGATGACGGGCTCGGGTTGTTCTACTCCGCGCTGGACGCGGTTCTCTCGGTCTAGTTCTTCGCTGTACCGGCGCGACGAGCGTGCGCACAGTGCTGCCCGCGAGCGGCGTGCCGGGCAGCAGACACGCACGCTCGCGGGGCCAACGCGCTAGGTGCTAGGCGGTGAGGGCGACCGACGCCTCGGCGGTGTAGGCCAGGAACGTCAGCGTCTCCTGCAAATACAACTGCACGCTCTCGGCATCATGGGACAGGTAGCCGATGGACACGTCGGTGCCCAGCTGCAGATCGAAATCACCACCGCGGGTGGACAATACGAACGCCCCGTCGATCGCGGGCGCCCAGATGATCTCACCGTCGACGAGCCGGCTCAGGTGTTCGCGGATCGGGTATCCGTGCGCGGTGGTCTCGCTGACCTTGGTGTAGGTCGCCGCCGAGAGCAGCACCGAGTACGGCCCGTCCACACCGGCCAGCCGCAGCTCCGAGAGCGCCTGGGCGATCACGTCGGGAATCTCACGGGCGTCGTCGGGCAGGGCCAGCGCCGGATTGGAACTCGAGCTGCGGATCCCTTCGATCGAGGCCGCCGGGTAGCCCTCGAAGATCGCGCGATCCTCGACGAAAGCCAGCTTCTTGGCGGCGTCCTTCACCGGATCCCAGTCGGAGTCCTGGGCACCGCGCTCGACATCGTCGATCGCGGTGCGCGACACCGTGAACGGCACCCGCAGCCGCACCAGGGGCTTGGCGTCGCGCAGGTGAGCCACCACGCCGTCACCGGGAGAGCTGACATCGAGCAGATGGCCGGTACTGATCGCCGCGGTGACCGGGCCGCCCGGCTCGCTGACGTCGACCACGCGCCGTCCGGCGATGTGCCGCTTGAAGGTTCGGCTGGCCTCGAGCTCGATCTCGGCCCAGGCGGACTCGGTGATCGGAGCGAGCTCGCGGTACAGGTTGTTCATTGCGGGATTCCTTTCAGACTGCCGATGCCGAGCGAGCCGTCGCGGTGGCCCTGAGCCGGTGGAGCTTCCGCCGTTGCCGACTCCTCGTCCGAGGAGGGCAGTGGCGGTGGATCATCCAGAAAATCGATCGTGGGCGTGAAGAACAGGCCACCGGTGGTGGCGGTGGAGAAATCAAGGATCCGGTCGGTGTTCCCGGGCGGATCGCCGATGAACATGTTGGTCAGCATCCGCTCGGTGACCGCAGGGGTACGCGAATAACCGATGTAGTACGTACCGAACTCGCCCTTGCCGATCTCACCGAACGGCATGTTGTGCCGGATGATCTTGAGCTCGTTGCCCTCGTCGTCTTCGATCACGTTGAGCGCCACATGTGAATTGGCCGGTTTGACCGCATCGTCGAGCTCGATGTCGTCGAGCTTGGTGCGGCCGATCACCCGCTCCTGCTCCTCGGTGGACAGCGAATTCCACGAACTCATGTCGTGGGTGTACTTCTGCACGTGCACGTAGCAACCGCCGGCGAAATCCGGGTCCTCGTCACCGATCTGGCTGGCATTGGTGGCAACTGAACCGTTCGGGTTCTCGGTGCCGTCGACGAAGCCGAGCAGATCCCGGTTGTCGAAGAACTTGAACCCGTGCACCTCGTCGACGATCGTCACCGCGCCGGCCAGGGCGTCGGCGAACTTGGTGGCCAGCTCGAAACACACGTCCATGGACTCGGCGCGCAGATGGAACAGCAGGTCGCCCGGGGTCGCCGGGGCCCGGTGCCGCGGGCCTTCCAGCGGGATGAACGGGTGGAGTTCGGCGGGGCGGGGACCGGAGAACAACCGGTCCCAGGCATCGGAGCCGATCGACACGATCGCCGACAGATGCTTGGTGGGGTCACGGAAGCTGATGGCGCGCACCAGGCCTGAGACATCGGCCAGGGTGTCGTGGACCGTGGACTCACCACCCTCGTCGATCGTGGCAACCATGAACACGGCCGCCGGTGTCAGCGGCGCCAGGACCGGCTGGGGCTGTGGTGCGGGCACAACGACGACCCTAACGCGGCGCGCGGGGAAATCCCGGTCAAGATAGACATATGGCAGCTAGCCCACACAGCTTGTGCGAATTCATCGATGCCTCGCCATCGCCGTTCCACCTGTGCGCCACCGCAGCGCAACGACTGCGCGATGAGGGATTCACCGAGCTGGCCGAAACCGACAGCTGGCCGGGCACGGGAAAGTTCTTCACGGTGCGGGCCGGGTCGCTGGTGGCCTGGAACACCGAAGGAACCGACCCGGCGGCGCCGTTCCGGGTGGTGGGCGGGCACACCGACAGCCCCAATCTCCGGGTCAAACAGCACCCCGACCGCGTGGTCGCCGGCTGGCAGGTCCTGGCCCTGCAGCCCTACGGCGGCGCCTGGCTGAACTCGTGGCTGGACCGCGACCTCGGGATCAGCGGCAGGCTCTCGGTGCGCCGGAACTCCACGGTCGAGCACCTGCTGGTGCGCATCGACGATCCGATCCTGCGGGTGCCACAGCTGGCGATTCACTTGTCCGAGGACCGCAAGGGCGTCAGCCCCGACCCGCAGCGCCACGTCAACGCGGTGTGGGGTCTGGGCGAGCGGCCACGGTCCTTCATCGGATTCGTCGCCGAGCGGGCCGGCGCCGCCGAAGCCGACGTGCTGGGCTTCGACCTGATGACCCACGACCTGACGCCGTCGGCGATCACCGGCGCCGAGGGGGAGTTCGTCAGCGCACCCCGGCTGGACAACCAGGCCACCTGCCATGCCGGGCTGGAGGCGTTCCTGGCGGCCGGCGCCGGCACGCATGTGCCGGTGCTGGCGCTCTTCGACCACGAGGAAGTCGGCTCGACCTCTGATCACGGCGCCCAGTCCGAGCTGCTGCCGACGGTGCTGGAGCGCATCGTGCTCGCCGCGGGCGGTACCAGGGAGGACTTCCTGCGCCGGACGGCCGGATCCATGGTGGCCTCCGGGGACATGGCGCACGCGACGCATCCGAACTACCCGGACCGTCACGAGCCCGGCCACCTGATCGAGGTCAACGCCGGACCGGTGCTCAAGGTGCAGCCCAACCTGCGCTACGCCACCGACGGCCGCACCGCGGCGGCCTTCGCGCTGGCCTGCGATCAGGCCGGGGTGCCGCTGCAGCGGTATGAGCACCGCGCCGACCTGCCGTGCGGGTCGACCATCGGGCCGATGACCTCGGCGCGCACCGGGATCCCGACCGTCGACGTCGGTGCAGCCCAGCTCGCCATGCATTCGGCCAGGGAGTTCATGGGTGCCCACGACGTCGCCGCCTACTCGGCGGCATTGCGGGCGTTCTTGTCACCGGCGTGATCTAGGGTCGGCGCCATGGCACTGTCCGTGGAGATGATCACCGTCGACTGCACCGATCCCGAGGCGCTGGCCCAGTGGTGGGCCCAAGCCCTCGGCGGCGAGGTGAACGCCTTGATGCCAGGCGAATTCGTGGTGCTGGCGCGGCCCGACGGGCCGCGGCTGGGATTTCAGAAAGTGGCGGATCCGACGCCGGGTAAGAACCGCGTCCACCTCGACCTGGCGGCCGAGGACACCGAAGCCGAGGTGGCACGGCTGGTGGGCCTCGGGGCCTCCGAGACGGAACGCCACAGCTTCGGTCCGGACTTCAGCTGGGTGGTCCTGGCTGACCCCGAGGGCAACGCCTTCTGTATCGGCTCCGAGGGCTAGGAGATGCGGTTGGCCAGCAGGTGCTTGGCCATCTCGGCGCCTTTATGGCTGTCGGCCTGAGCCTTGCGGAACAGCTCGACGACCTCTTTGTCGCCGTCGCGCTCGGCGTCGGCGATGTAGGTCTCCATCCGTAGCGCGTTCTCCAGACACTGCTCGGTGTACCAGATCAGGTTGTAGTTCTTGTCCTTGGTGCCGGTGATCTGGCCGGCATCGGTGGTCGCGGTCATCGCGGTTCTCCTTCGTTGTCATTTGTCCTGAGACCGTCCGGCTACCCGTGGTCTCTGCCACGCAAACCCGAACCGGTAAGTACTTCTGCCGCCTTGTTTTTCGCGATCTCGGCCATCAAATGCCAGCCGTTCGGATCGCCCTTGGCGACCGCCTGCGCGGTGGACTTGGCCTGCTCGTAGGTGACGTGGGGCGGTATCGGCGGCACCTCGGGATCGGTTCGCACGTCGAGCACCACCGGACCGTCGGCGTCCAGTGCCGCATCCCAGGCCGGGCCGATCTGATCGGGTTCGTCGACCGTGATCGCCTGCAGACCCATCGCCTTGGCGATGTCGGCGTAGGACACCTCGGGCAGGGTCTGCGAATCCTCGAACTTCGGTGCACCGCCCATGGCGCGCAGCTCCCAGGTCACGTGGGCAAGGTCGTTGTTGTGGAACACGCACACTACGAGTCGTGGATCGGCCCAATCCTCGGCGTAACGGCGGATGGTGAGCAGCTCGGCCAGCCCGTTCATCTGCATCGCGCCGTCGCCGACCAGGGCGATCACCGGCCGGTCCGGTTGGGCGAACTTGGCGCCGATCGCGTACGGCACCGCCGAGCCCATGGTGGCCAGGGTGCCCGACAACGACCCGTTGGTGGTGGCCCGGAAACGTAGGCAGCGGGCATACCAGTTGGTCGAGGAACCGGAATCGCCGGTGACTATCGCGTAGTCGGGCAAGCGGGCCGACAATTCCCACACCACCCGCATCGGATTGATCGGATCGGCCGACAGCATCGATTGCCGCTCGACCGTCTCCCACCACCGGCTCACCCCGGCCTCCACGGCGTCGCGCCAGGACCGGTCCGTCTTGTGGGTCAGCAACGGGACCAGCTCCGCCAGAGCGGCTTTCGCATCGGCGACGATGTTGACCTCGGTGGGATAGCGCATGCCGATGTTCGCGCCGTCGATGTCGATCTCGATGGCTCGGGCCTGCCCGAACCCGGGCAGGAACTGGCTGTAGGGGAAGTTCGAGCCGACGATCAGCAACGTGTCGCACTCACGCATCAACTCGTAGCTGGGCCTGGTGCCGAGCAGACCGATCGCCCCGGTGACGTACGGCAGGTCATCGGGCAGCACATCCTTGCCGAGCAGCGCCTTGGCCACGCCCGCTCCGGTCAGCTCGGGGGCCGCTGGACGGCACCTCCTTGAACGCGTGCTCCGGTGCCGCGTACGGCTGCTCCTGCAGATCCGATGGGATCACCACCGCCGTGGGCGCCCGGCGGGCCCGGGCCGTGCGGAAGGCCCGGTCCAACGCGTTGGGTAGTTGGCTTGCCACGTTGACCTCGACCAGGAAATCACTGGCCACATTCGCGAACAGGGCCTGCAGCTCGACCTCCTGCTGATAGCTGCCGCCCATCGCGCTGCGCGCGGTCTGCCCGACGATCGCCACCACCGGTGTGTGGTCCAGCTTGGCGTCGTAGAGGCCGTTGAGCAGATGGATCGCGCCGGGGCCCGAGGTGGCCATGCATACTCCGACGTGGCCGGAGAACTTCGCATATCCCGTCGCGGCCATCTCCTCGTGGCGGGTCTGCACGAACCGGGGGCCGGCCCGGCGGTCTTTGCCGAACGCGGCCACCAGACCGTTGATGCCGTCACCTGGATAGCCGAAAACCTGCTCGACGTTCCATTGGCGGAGGCGGTCCAGGACGAATTCGGCGACTGTTTGACTCATGTGGCGGTGTTACCCGCGATGCCCGCCCAAAAACCTGCGGTGACGCTGGAAAGATCTCCGCCGTGCTGTTGGGACTGATCGCGATATCGGCCGTGCTTGCCGGATGGTCGCTGCTGTCAAAGGGGTTGGCCCGGCTGCGGTTGACCGCGCCGATGGTGTTGGTACTGGCCGGGGTGATCCTCGGCTTCACCACCCAGGACGTGCTGGCCGACACCCTGAACGCCGACAGCGCCCAGCACGTCGCCGAGATCATCCTGGCCGTGCTGTTGTTCGTCGACGCCACCGATGTGCGCGGCGGATTCCTCGGCGCCAACCCTCGTGCGGCGCTGCGGCTGTTGTTCATCGCGCTGCCCATCGGCCTGGCCTGCTCGGTATTGGTGGGGCTGTGGCTGCTGCCCGGCCTGCCCTGGGCGGTCCTGCTGGTGATCGCGTGCGTCGTGGTGCCGATCGATTTCGCGCCGACATCGACGCTGCTGCGCGACGACCGGCTGCCGGAGCGGGTCCGCGGCCTGCTCAACGTCGAGGCCGGCTACAACGACGGCATCGTCTCGCCCATCTTCATCTTCGCTCTGGTGTTGGCCGCCGACCGCACCCACGCCGAGACACCGATCGACGCGCTGGCCTCCGCCGTCCCGCACGCCTTGAAGGCGATCGTCGTCGGTGTGGTGGTCGGTGCCGCCCTGGCCGTCGCGGCCAACCACGCCCAGCGCCGCGACCTGATGACCGGCCAGGCCAAGCGGTTGATCCTGGTCGCCGCACCGCTGCTGGCCTACGGTGCGAGCGTTCTCATCGACGGCAACGGCTTCGTCTCGGCGTTCGTCTGCGGCATCGCGTTCAACTATCTGCGGTCATCGGACACGTTCTCGGCCGAGTTGGAACTCGTCGACGACGTGGGCTTCCTGCTGGCGGCCGTCATGTGGTTCGTGTTCGGACTGACCGCGGTGCTGGCACTGGGCGCCGGAGTCGCTGTGTCCACGGTGCTGTTCGGCCTGCTGGCGTTGACCGTGGTGCGGATGCTCCCGGTGCTGCTGGCGATGCTGGGCTCGCCGGTGAGCCGGCGTGAACGGCTGTTGCTGGGCTGGCTGGGGCCGCGCGGCACCACCTCGATCGTGTTCGGGCTGCTGGCGTTCAATGCCCTGGAAGGTGTGGCCGAGCACACAGTGGCGCAGGTGCTGGTGGTAGCCGTTCTGGGCAGTGTCGTGCTGCACGGGGTGGGCGCACCAGCGGCTGCCCGCGCCTATGCCCGGGCAGCTACTAAACTGGGCCCGTGACGTCTGAGCTCACCCACGGCCGTACATCGACCCAAGACACTGTGGAGCGGGCAGCCGCCACCCCTGATCAGCCGCAGCCCTACCGTGAACTCGGTCTCAAGGACGACGAGTACCAGCGGATTCGCGAGATCCTGGGCCGCCGCCCCACCGACGCCGAGCTGGCGATGTACTCGGTGATGTGGAGCGAACACTGCTCTTACAAGTCCTCGAAGGTGCACCTGCGCTACTTCGGTGAGACCACCACCGACGAGATGCGCGCCGGCATGCTGGCCGGCATCGGTGAGAACGCCGGCGTGGTCGACATCGGCGACGGCTGGGCCGTCACCTTCAAGGTCGAGTCCCACAACCACCCGTCCTACGTCGAGCCCTACCAGGGCGCGGCCACCGGTGTCGGCGGCATCGTCCGCGACATCATGGCGATGGGTGCCCGCCCGGTGGCGGTCATGGATCAGCTGCGCTTCGGCGCGG
This sequence comes from Mycolicibacterium neworleansense, assembly GCF_001245615.1. Lineage (NCBI taxonomy): Bacteria > Bacillati > Actinomycetota > Actinomycetes > Mycobacteriales > Mycobacteriaceae > Mycobacterium > Mycolicibacterium neworleansense. The sequence goes on along the minus strand of NZ_CWKH01000003.1, from coordinate 887,757 downwards.
CCGATGCGCCCGACACCCGCCGCGTTCTCGACGGCGTGGTCCGCGGGGTCGGCGGCTACGGCAACTCGCTGGGCCTGCCCAACATCGGCGGCGAGACGATCTTCGACCCCTCCTATGCCGGCAACCCGTTGGTCAACGCGCTGTGCGTAGGTGCCCTGCGCAAAGAAGACCTGCATCTGGCGTTCGCCTCGGGCACCGGCAACAAGATCATCCTGTTCGGTGCGCGCACCGGCCTGGACGGCATCGGCGGTGTCTCGGTGCTGGCTTCGGACACCTTCAGCGGAGACGAATCCGGCGCGGGCCGCAAGAAGCTGCCGAGCGTTCAGGTGGGCGACCCGTTCACCGAGAAGGTGCTCATCGAGTGTTGCCTCGAGCTGTACTCGGCCGGCCTGGTGGTCGGTATCCAGGACCTCGGCGGTGCCGGACTGTCCTGCGCCACATCTGAACTCGCTTCCGCCGGCGACGGCGGCATGCGCATCGAGCTGGATCAGGTGCCGCTGCGCGCCAAGGACATGACCCCGGCCGAGGTGCTCTCCAGTGAGTCCCAGGAACGCATGTGCGCCGTGGTGACGCCGGAGAACGTCGAGGCGTTCATGGCCGTCTGCCGCAAGTGGGACGTGCTGGCCAGCGTGATCGGTGAGGTCACCGACGGGGACCGGCTGCAGATCACCTGGCACGGTGAGACCGTGGTCGACGTGCCGCCGCGCACCGTGGCCCACGAGGGCCCGGTCTACCAGCGTCCGGTGGCCCGTCCAGAGAGTCAGGACGCCCTGGTCGCCGACACCTCGGCCAAACTGCCCCGGCCCAAGACCGGCGATGAGCTCAAGGCCACCCTGCTGGCGCTGATCGGCAGCCCGCACCTGTGCAGCCGGGCCTTCATCACCGAGCAGTACGACCGCTACGTGCGGGGCAACACCGTGCTGGCCGAGCATGCCGACGGCGGTGTGCTGCGCATCGACGAGGCCACCGGCCGTGGCATCGCGGTCTCCACCGACGCCTCGGGCCGCTACACCCAGCTCGACCCGTACACCGGTGCCCAGCTCGCCCTGGCCGAGGCCTACCGCAACGTCGCGGTCACCGGGGCCACCCCGGTCGCCGTCACCAACTGCCTCAACTTCGGGTCCCCCGAGGACCCGGGTGTCATGTGGCAGTTCAGCCAGGCCGTCCGCGGCCTCGCCGACGGCTGTGCCGCCCTTGGCATCCCGGTCACCGGCGGCAACGTCAGCTTCTACAACCAGACCGGATCCACCGCGATCCTGCCCACCCCGGTGGTCGGCGTGCTCGGCGTCATCGACGACGTGAAGCGACGCATCCCCACCGGCCTGGGGACCGAGCCGGGGGAGACGTTGCTGCTGCTCGGCGACACCTACGACGAGTTCGACGGCTCGGTCTGGGCCCAGGTCACCGGCGACCATCTGGGCGGGGTTCCGCCGAAGGTGGACCTGGCCCGCGAGAAGCTGCTGGCCGAGGTGCTGACCGCGGCCTCGCGCGACGGCCTGATCTCGGCGGCGCACGACTTGAGCGAAGGCGGCCTGATGCAGGCCGTGGTGGAGGCCGCGTTGGCCGGTGAAACCGGTTGCCGCGTCATCCTTCCCGAGGATCTGCCCGAGGGCATCGATCCGTTCGTCTTCCTGTTCTCCGAGTCCGCCGGCCGGGTGCTCGTCGCCGTGCCACGTACCGAGGAGAGCCGGTTCCGGTCGATGTGTGAGGCCAGAGACCTTCCCGCGACCCGGGTCGGCGTGGTGGACCAGGGTCCCGAAGGCGGGGAACCCGTGATCGAGGTCCAGGGCCAGTTCAGCATCACCCTCGCGGAGCTACGGAGCACGTCGGAGGGCGTGCTGCCCGGGCTGTTCGGGTGACGGCGGAAACCCTCGACGAACGTCACCCTCTGCTGCGCTGGGCCTGGAGCCTGGTGCGACTGGACTTCACCGGCATCGCCGTCGGAGCCCTGTTCTTCTGTCTCTCGCTGACCCCGTCGCTGCTGCCGCGCGACTGGCTGTTCGCCGGCCTGATCGGCGGCATCAACGCCGCCATCGGCTACGGCATCGGGGTCCTGTTGGGAAAAGGGCTGTACCGCTTCGGGTTACGCAACCGCACCTGGTGGCCACCGTCGAAGCGGACGCTGTACTGGCTCAAGGTGCTCGTCGTCGCCGGTGCGGTCACCGCCTGTGTGCTGATGCTGATCCCCGCAGCGGCCTGGCAACGGCAGGTCTCGTCGTTGATGGGCATGGAAGGCCCGGCCACGCCGGGCTATCTGCGCACCCTGATCATCGCGGTGGCGGTGGGCGCCGCGCTGATCGCCACCGCACGGATGCTGCGCGACGCCGTGCGACTGCTGGCCAGGTTGTTCATCCGGCGCTGGCACCTGCACCGGGAGGTGGCCCAGTTCATCGGGACGGCCATCGTGGTGGTGCTGGTGGTCACGCTCGTCAACGGCGTGCTCTACCGCGGATTCCTGGCCGGGGCCAGCCGGGTGTTTCAGCCACAGAACACCACCACACGGGAGGGCATCAGCCAGCCGTCCGAATCCGAAAGGTCCGGCAGCCCAGCCTCCTTCGCGGCATGGGATTCGCTGGGGTTCCAGGGCCGCAACTTCGTCGCGACCGGACCGCGGGCCGCCGAACTCGAAAAGCTCAACGGTGCACCGGCCCGTGAACCCATCCGGGTGTACGCCGGCCTGCATACCGCCGATGACGACGATCAGCGGATCGCGGTGCTGCTCAGCGAACTTGAGCGCACCCACGCCTTCGAGCGCAAGCTGCTGGTCATCGTCCCCACCACCGGCACCGGCTGGGTCAACCCGGTGGCCGCCCGCGCGCTGGAGCTGATGTACAACGGCGACACCGCGATGGTGGGCATGCAGTATTCGTATCTGCCGAGCTGGATCTCGTTCATGGGCGACCGCGAGAAGTCCATGAACAACGGCCGGCTGATGATCGACGCGATCCACGCACGCTGGGAGCAGCTGCCGCCCGAGCGCCGCCCGAAGCTGGTCCTGTACGGGGAGAGCCTGGGATCGATGGCCGGCCAGGGTGCGTTCAGCTGGCTGCCCGACATCTCCCGGATGGGCTTCTCCTCGGTGCTGTGGGTCGGCCCGCCCAACGCCAGTCCGCTGTGGCGCGGCCTGACCGTGCGGCGTGACCCCGGCACCCCGCAAGTACGCCCGCGCTACGACAACGGCCGCACCGTGCGGTTCTCCGAAGCGGCGAACGCCGCCGAGATCGCCGAGGACACCGCCGCGCCGTGGGAGGGCACTCGGGTCCTGTTCCTGCAGCACCCGTCCGATCCGATCATCTGGTGGTCGACGGATCTGCTGTTCTCCGAACCGGATTGGCTGGTCGAACCGCCCGGCACGGACCGCACCGCCTCGATGCGCTGGTACCCGATCATCACGTTCTGGCAGGTGGCCGCCGACATCACCAACGCGTCGAGCGTCCCGGCGGGGCACGGCCACAATTACGGCGAATCGGTACTCGACGGCTGGGCGGCCGTGGCACCACCTGAGGGCTGGACTCCCGGGGACACCGAGCGGATCCGGGTGGCGCTGGAGAAGACCGAGGCCAACGACGGACCCGAAAACTGATGCCGGCCGGCCGGATTCGGGCCGTGGCGCTTGCCGCCGGCTTGGTCGCGTGGAACGGCCTGGTCGATCCCCGGTTGCCGGCCCGCTGGCAGCCGGTGGTGCGAGCGGCGCTCGGCGGTGGGCTGATGTTCGGAACAGGGGCCCGGTCGGGGCTGCGGCCCCCGGCATTGTGGTCGGGTCTGCGACTCGGGGCGGCCGCCGCCACCGTGGTGAGCGCGGGTGTGGCGGCGAGCTCGGCGGTCCCCATCGTGCGGACGGAGATGCGCCGCAAGGTGCTTCCCGATGCGCCGGCGCGATGGTTGGCGCTGAGAATCCCGGTGGGGACGGTCTGGCCGGAGGAGGCCATCTTTCGTGCCGCACTGGCCAAGGTCGGCGCCGAGGCGTTCGGCCCGGCCGGCGGTCAGATCTTGCAGGCCACGGCGTTCGGGCTGTCACACATCGCCGATGCCCGCGCCGCGGGCGAACCGGTGCTGCCGACCGTGTTGGTCACCGGCGTGGCCGGGTGGGTGTTCGGCCGGCTGGCGCAGCGCTCGTCGAGCCTGGCCGCGCCGATGCTGGCGCACCTGGCGATCAACGAGGCGGGGGCGCTGGCTGCACTGGCCTCCCAAGCCGTGCCAGCACCCCTGCCGACGCCAGGAGTGCAGCCGTAACGGCCAGCGGCCACAGCGTGGGCACCGAGAAATCAGTGACCCGAAGCGGGATCAACACCACACAGACCACGACCACGGTCAGGATCAGCCGCGGCGCCTGCTGCGCCGCCGCGGACCCTTCTATGCGCGAATTGGCCTCGGTAACAAGCACATAGACCACCAGGAGAAGCAGTGCCGGGACGGTCGCCTGCAACCTGCCGAGGTGATCCTGAAACCGGCAGAACGCCACGGCCAGCACACACATCACCGCGGGGACCAAGATCGCCACCTCCGGCCCGGCGCCGAACAGCCGTCCCGCAACCCGGGTGGCTGCCCACGTCAACGCCAGCAGCGCGGCCGAACCCAGACACAACGCCCCGGTGGCGAACCAATAGAACCCGGCGTCGGCGAAGAACTGCGAGATGATCAGCGAGAGGGTCACGGCGGTGCTGTGGAACCCGCCCGTCGCGCCGATGTTGGCGGCCAGCAGCAGGGCCACCGCGACCAGGGCCGTCACTCCCACCGCAGTGCCCACCGGGCGCGCCACCGACTGCAGCCGGCCGCTGACCACGGTGGACGCCTCGAACCCGACCAACCCCAGGCCCAGCGGGATGGCAGCCGCGGTGGCCAGCAGCACCGAATCGATGCGGGTCGCCCCGAATTCCATCGGGGGTGTACCCGATGCCACGCGGGCCACGATCGCCAGCGCCATGTAGACGAAGACCAGCAGTCCCACGCCGGCCAGCGCTGCGGCCGTAGCACCCACCGCCCGGGTCGGCAGGTACGCCACCACCGCGCCGGCGATCACCACCACGGCCACCGACCAGCCGGGCCACCACCAGCCGGCCAGCGCCGTCTCCAGGTCCGGCGCGCCGGTCAACGGCTGCAGCGCGAGGGTCAGCGCGGCACCCACGCCCAGCAGCACATAGGCCGCCAGCTGCACCAGACTCGTGAACCGTCCGGCGGCCGGACCCACCGTGGAGGCCACCAGATCACCAGTCGACACCGCATGCGGTGCATGCCGGTGCACCCGGGCGAACGCGAAAATCAGCACAGCTGCGATCGCCGCCGCACACAGGCCGGCCACTCCATTGAAGGCCGCACCACCGATCGGCGCGAGCGACAGCCCGACAGCGCGCCAGGTCGAAAGGGACGGAGGCCAGGCCGCGGACCGCTCGGGACTCGCCGGTACTGCACGCTTAGGCATCGGCACTACCGTTCACAGATCCCCTTTTCGCCCGAAGCTCCCCTGGGCCAAGATCGTAAAGCTGTCACGGGTTGATCGTGGGCTCACCGACCTGCCGTCCCCAGACATAGTCGGTGAAGATCGGTGAGCCGAGTTCGACATGGTTGTACGGCGCGATCGACAAGCCGGTGTCCATCACCAGATACGGCGCGGGCCACAGGTCACGGGTGATCGGCTTCCAGCAACCGGGCTTGCCCTCGGGGCCGCCCTTGGCATTCACCCGCGGCAGGTTGTCGGGATAGACGTAGGTGTTGCCGACTCCGATGCTCGAGAGGGTGCCCGTGCTGTCGAGCGAATATCCGTTGTCGCCGCCGAACGTCTCATAGAAGGCGGGCGCGACGTCGTGGTAGTTGCGGATCGTGCAGAACAGCTGACCCTGATATTTGTCGAACAGTTGCGACGTCGGGATCAGATCCTGCGCCCCGCGCCGCAGATACGGCCCGCCGCGCTCGAGGATGTCCGAACCCGTTCCGGCGAAGCCGATCGCCGCGACCAGCGCCGCGTCGAGGTGGCCGCGCTGGGAGTTGAAGGTGGCGGCACTGCGGGCAGCCTCACCCAGGCCGTCGAACAGATCGGGCCCGGCCGCCGCATAGCGTTCGCCGAGATCGGCCAGCCCGGCGATGTCGTGCCGCAGCGCGGGCAGTCGCGGGTTCACATCGTCGAGGATGGTGTTGCCGTCGGACAGTGACTGCCCGAACGCGCTGCCCAGGCCGGTCAGTGCCTGCGCAGTGGCCGACAGGGTCTGGTTCAGCTTGATCGGATCGACCTGCTCGGTGATGGCGGTGATCGTCTCGAACAACGTGTTGAACTCGGTGGTGACCGCCGTGACGTCGATCGGGTCGGAACTCGAAACCCGTTGCGCACTGGGATGTTCCGGTGAGGTGAACGCCACGTACTTGTTGCCGAACACCGTCGTCGCCTGGATGGAGGTCTGCACATTGGCCGGCAGCAGGTCCAGGTACTTCGGGTTGATGTCGAGCCGCACGAGAGCCCGGACCGGGTCAGAGCCGGCGTCCACCGCGCCCACCCGGCCGATCGGGACCCCGTTGTAGGTCACCTTCGAACCCGGATCGAGCACCAGACCCGCCCGCGAGGCCAGCAGCGTCAGTGGCGTCCTGGGTTCGAACGCGCCCCGGAACTGCGCCACGATCAACCCCAGTACCAGCGCGAGGATCGCCAGAAACACTGCACCGGCCGTGCGATACGGCGGATTACGGTGATCGGCAAACACTTTGCGAGACTCTATGGCATGGCCGCGCGAGGCAGTGTCGATCCGCAAAAGACCAGGGCGGCGGTGGCCGCCGTCGCCGATTGGCTACGCGATCCCGCCCATGCCGAACCCTCACGTGCCGAACTGGCCGACGCGGTGCGCCTCACCGCGCGCACCCTGGCCGCGGCGGCACCGGGTGCCAGCGTCGAGGTCAGGGTGCCGCCGTTCGTCGCGGTGCAGTGCATCGAAGGGCCGCGCCACACCCGCGGCAACCCGCCCAACGTCGTGGAAACCGATCCGCGCACCTGGCTGCGGTTGGCCACCGGCCTGCTCGCTCTCGACGCGGCAGGCGCAGCCGTCCAGATGTCGGGATCGCGGGCCGGTGAGGTGGCCCGGTGGCTGCCGCTGGTGCCGCTGGCGGGCTGACCGGTCTGCCGGACGTGCCCTAACCCTGTTCGCGCGTGGTGGCCAGGGAGATGGCCCGCTCGAAGGTGCTGACGAGCACCGCGCGCCGTTCGGTCTTGTACGTGTCTTCCGGTTCGAGCTCGTCGATGTACTCGTCCCACACGCGCAGGTAGCGGTCACGCCAATCGCTCAGCGTGGCCACCGAAGGAAACGTGGCACCGACCCGCGCCGGCTCGACGATGTCTATCAGGATCTCGAGCCAGGCGGGCACCATCTCCCCGCCCCACTCGTCGGGCTGCACAGCGGAATCGTCGGACGTGTCGTCGAACTGCTCCGAGATCTCACCGATGATCCGGTTCGTCAGCTCGCCGAGCCCGTCGGCCACGGTGTCGCTCTCGAAGTTCCCTGGACCCCAAACTCCCACAAATCCTCCTCGACAGGGCAGATGACGTGCTCGACGCAGGGTATCGGGATCGCCGCGACTCACCGGAAGTACGGATACTCCTGCACCCAGTGAAAGCCGCGGTTACGCAGCGTGAACGTGTCAGGATCCACGCGATCCAGCCAGATCGCGACATCACGACCGGACAACTCACCGGTCAGCTGCAATTGTCCAGGGGTCGGCCGGGCTGCGGTGAGTGTGGCCAGGGGTGAGCCGTCCGGCCCCGACACCGTCAGGTGATCACCGTCGATCTTGACCGGCGCGTCCACCAATGTGCCGTTCATCGTCTGATAGGTGAGGACCTCGGGAAGGTCGAATACGACGCGCTGCCAACGAGATTCATCAGTGGTCAATGGCGGGGCGGTTCGGCCGTCGACGTCGAACCGGCTCACCGTCCAGATGCCGTACAACTCGGGTTTGGCGCGGCCGCCACCGTATTCGCTCCAACTCTGCCAGCCGGTCAGGACGCAGCCGGCCACCATCCAGACGCCGAGCACGGCCTGGACGCGGGTCGCAATGGTGTTGGCCCGGGCATCGGCGAACAGGTCGGGTTGAACGGCGGGTTCTGTGGTGCGCTGCAGCACCAGGAAGTCGGCCATCCGGCGGTACTGCGGGGCCAACAGCACCAGGCCCATCAACAGCAGGTGCCCGGACAGAATCTTGACCGGCACGTCGAAGGTCATGTTCAGCAGGAACACCTGCACCATGCTGGCCACACCCAGCAGCGCGCCCAGTGTCGCGGTCCGCGGCAGGAACAGCAGCAGCCCGGCGAGAACCTCGACCGCCCCCAGGGCCATCTCGTAGGGGTAGGAGCTACCGACCTGCAGCCACAACACCGAGGCCGGACTGAACTCGCCGTACGGGCGCAGCAACGCCGCCAGCGGGGGAGCCGGCATCTGCGTCGGGATCAGCTTGGCGAACCCGTAGAACAACATCTGGCCGGCCACACACAACCGCACGAACGTCAGGAACCAGACCCAAAGCCGCGAGTAGTCCGGCCGCTGCCGGTCCACCCATGACCACACCGCGGTGCCGACGACCGAGAACACGAGCAGGCAGAAGATCATCACCCAGATCGCGGCCTGATCCCCGCTGCCCGAATCCTGATGCAGCACCGCCTCGACGCCGAAGACGTGACGGCCGACCCAGCTGACCACCGGGCCCAGCACCGTCATCTGCCACATCACCGCCCGATCCGGCAGCCAGTGGCCCACGATCCCCAGGAAGGCGAACGTGATCTGCGCGAACAACAGACAGAACAGGCCGAAGTACAGGAAGCAGAACCGGAATGCGATCTTCGTCACCTCCGGCCACGCTTGCGGCTGAGCCGCGGAGTCGGAATCGAGGGGCTCGGTTGCCGGCTTGTCGGAGAGTTGGCGCGTCACGAAATCCATCCTTGCCGTTGGCATGTAGTGGGTCGATGGGGTTATCCCCACGGATCCGGCTACGGCTGACCACACCCCTGCGGGGCGATCGGGGAATGGCGATGGCGGCGCCCGTTGTTGCAAAAGCCGGTGCCAGAGCGGCCATTCGATTCTTTTGTTGGCCCGCCTGGACCGTAGACTCGGTTATGTCACCAACCGCCGCCCCGGGAGCAGCCCTATCGTGACTGGTCAGCAACTCGACGACGAGAACGAGCCGCGCGAGGAATGCGGCGTATTCGGGGTCTGGGCCCCAGGCGAGGACGTCGCCAAGCTCACCTACTACGGCCTCTACGCCCTGCAGCACCGCGGACAGGAAGCGGCGGGCATCGCCGTGTCCGACGGTTCGCAGATCCTGGTGTTCAAGGATCTCGGCCTGGTCAGCCAGGTGTTCGACGAGCAGACCCTGGCGGCGATGCCGGGCCATGTCGCCGTCGGCCACTGCCGCTACTCCACGACCGGGTCCACCACGTGGGAAAACGCCCAGCCGGTGTTCCGGAACACCGCCGCCGGGACCGGCGTCGCACTCGGCCACAACGGCAACCTGGTCAACACCGCCGAGCTGGCCGCCCGCGCCCGTGAGGCCGGACTGATCGACATGAAGGGTGCGCCGACGGCCACCACCGATTCCGACATTCTCGGAGCGCTCCTGGCGCACGGTGCCGCCGACGCCACTCTGGAGCAGGCCGCCCTGGAGCTGCTGCCGACCGTGCGCGGCGCGTTCTGCCTCACCTTCATGGACGAGAACACCCTCTACGCCGCCCGTGATCCGCACGGCGTGCGTCCGCTGGCACTGGGTCGCCTCGACCGGGGCTGGGTGGTGGCCTCCGAAACCGCCGCGCTCGACATCGTCGGCGCCTCGTTCGTCCGCGACATCGAACCCGGCGAGCTGCTGGCCATCGACGCCGACGGCGTGCGCTCCACCCGGTTCGCCAACCCCGAACCCAAGGGCTGTGTCTTCGAATACGTCTACCTGGCCCGTCCCGACAGCACACTGGTGGGCCGCTCGGTGCACGCCACGCGCGTCGACATCGGCCGGCGGCTGGCCCGCGAACACCCGATCGACGCCGACCTGGTGATCGGCGTCCCCGAGTCGGGAACGCCCGCCGCGGTGGGTTACGCGCAGGAATCCGGCATCCCGTTCGGTCAGGGCCTGATGAAGAACGCCTACGTGGGCCGCACCTTCATCCAGCCCTCGCAGACCATTCGGCAGCTGGGCATCCGGCTCAAGCTCAACCCGTTGCGCGAGGTCATCCGCGGCAAGCGGCTCATCGTCGTAGACGACTCGATCGTGCGCGGCAACACCCAGCGCGCCCTGGTCCGCATGCTGCGTGAGGCCGGAGCCCTCGAAGTCCACGTCCGGATCGCCTCGCCGCCGGTGCGGTGGCCCTGCTTTTACGGAATCGACTTCGCCACCCCGGCCGAGCTCATCGCCAACGCGGCATCCGCCGAGCACGAGGGCGAGATGCTCGAAGCGGTGCGGCACGCCATCGGTGCCGACAGCTTGGGCTACATCTCCCAGCAGGGCATGATCGCGGCCACCGAGCAGCCCGCCACCCGGTTGTGCTCGGCGTGTTTCGACGGGAACTACCCGATCGAGCTCCCCGGCGAGACCGCGCTGGGCAAGAACGTCGTCGAGCACATGCTCGCCACCGCGGCCCGGACCGGCGTCCCGCTGCAGGCGGCCAACGACAACGCGTCGGCCTTGAGACGTCCTTAACGCCTCCTGCGCTGTACCCCCGTAACAGCGGGGCGGTAGCCTTGCTTGCGATGACTAAGGGCGCCGAACAGCACGGCATCGCCGAACACAACAGCATTTCGTACGCGTCAGCCGGAGTCGATATCGAAGCCGGTGACCGCGCTGTTGAACTCTTCAAACCCCTCGCCGCGAAGGCGACCCGTCCGGAGGTCAGGGGCGGTCTGGGCGGCTTTGCCGGACTGTTCGCCTTACGCGGCGGGTACCGCGAGCCGGTGCTGGCCGCCTCCACCGACGGGGTGGGCACCAAGCTCGCCGTCGCACAGGCCATGGACAAACACGACACCGTGGGTCTGGACCTGGTGGCGATGGTCGTCGACGACCTCGTGGTGTGCGGCGCCGAGCCGCTGTTCCTGCAGGACTACATCGCCGTGGGCCGCACCGTCCCGGAGCGGGTGAGCGCCATCGTGTCCGGCATCGCCGAAGGTTGCATCCAGGCCGGCTGCGCACTGCTGGGCGGTGAGACGGCCGAACACCCCGGCCTGATGGAACCCGACCACTACGACATCTCCGCGACCGGTGTCGGGATCGTCGAGGCCGACAACGTGCTCGGCCCCGACCGGGTCCGTCCCGGCGACGTGATCATCGCCATGCGCTCCAGCGGGCTGCACTCCAACGGCTACTCCCTGGCCCGCAAGGTGCTGCTGGAGATCGACCGGATGAACCTGGCCGGCCACGTCGAGGAGTTCGGCCGCACGCTCGGCGAGGAGTTGCTCGAGCCGACGCGCATCTACGCCAAGGACTGCCTGGCGCTCGCCGCCGAAACCCAGGTCCGCACCTTCTGCCACGTCACCGGTGGCGGCCTGGCCGGGAACCTGGAGCGGGTGGTGCCGCACGGGCTCACCGCAGAACTGGACCGCGGCACGTGGACGCCGGCACCGGTGTTCCAGATGATCGCCCAGCGCGGACGCATCGAGCGTGCCGAGATGGAGAAGACGTTCAACATGGGCGTCGGAATGGTCGCGGTCGTCGCCCCTGAGGACACCGATCGCGCGCTGGCCATCCTGACCGCACGGCACCTGGACTGCTGGACGCTGGGAACCGTCAAGAAGGGCGGCAAGGACAGTGTGCGCGCCCAGCTGGTCGGACAGCATCCGCGGTTCTAGACAGTAGACAAGGTCGCGCTGGTAAGCGTGATGCGCAACCAGCGCGACCTGCGTCTAGCGTGTGGAACGGAATGCAGGCGGCTCAGCGCCGCCAGTCATCCTCACCCGACCATTCATCGGTGTCGTCATTGACGTCACCGGAATCGGGAGATCCCGACAGCTCACGTTGGAGCTGACTGAAGTCGGTGTTCGGTGAGCTGTACTTCAACTCACGTGCCACCTTGGTCTGCTTTGCCTTCGCCCGGCCGCGGCCCATGGGGGGACCCCCTCGCGCAATAACGGAGCGGCCCAATTGCTAGGCGGCTCCGATCTGTGTGTCTTTATTGTCCTGCCAACACTTTACCGTGCCCGCCCGCGAAGTGCTGTCAGGCCCTGCCTCACGGTGAGCGGCTGGGGGCCCGGGCTGCCATGCGTCGTTGCACAACAGCACGACCGTCACCAGGATTGCGGGAATCCGCGCTGAGACGGCCGTCACGTCGTCGGTGACCGAGTGAGTTTACGTGCTCATGTGCAGTTCCACGGGTTAACGCCCGCGGAGCCGTTCGACCGCGGCGCGCCCGGCCCCGGCGGTGGCATCCGCCTCCGGCATGGAATCCGGGTCGATCACGGCCGGGGCCTGCGCCTCGGCCCCCGCGACCAGCTCGGTATCGACCGGCAGGCCCCGTTTGACCAGGGCCAATGCGATCGGGCCGTCGTCGGCGTGGTCGACGACCGTGCCGATGCGGCCGACGTTGCGCCCGCCCGCGGTCACCACATCGCCGGTCACTGGCCGCTCGGAGGAGCCGTCGAGCTGCAGGATCACCAGCATCCTGGGCGGTTTACCCAGGTTGTGGACCCGCGCGACGGTCTCCTGGCCCCGATAGCAGCCCTTGTCGAGATGGACGGCCCCGATGCCGGGGCCACCGATCCAGCCGACCTCGTGCGGGATGGTGCGCTCATCGGTGTCGACGCCCAGCCTGGGCCGCCCGGACGCCACCCGGTGTGCCTCGTACGCCCACACCCCGGCCGGCCGGACGCCTGCGCCGGTGAGCCGCCGCGTGTAATCGGCGACTGCCTCGCGCGGCACCACCAGATCCAATTCGATGCCGGGGCCGGGCGGCCGGCGCAGGAACCCCCCGCCGGGCAGCGCCACCGCCGTCGACTCCTGCGGCAGTTGTCCGCAGCCCAAGGCCTCGACGACCTGCTCATCGGCCAGCCCGGGTCCCAGCAGCGACAGCACCGCCATATCCACCGGTTCGATCTGCACGTCGGCCCAGAACACCATCTTGCGCAGGTAGGCCAGCAGTGGTTCGCCCCGCCACGGCTCGGTGTCCACATAGGTGGTGCCGCCGAGCTCGGTCTGAATCCAGTGATCTTCGACACGGCCCTGCAGATCCAGGCTCAGGTTCTCGGTCACCGCGCCGTCCGGCAAGGCACTGACATGCTGACTCGAGATGCTGTGCAGCCACGTCTGACGGTCCTTGCCGGTCAGCGTCAGGACCGCCCGGTGCGAGCGGTCCACCAGGATCGCGCCAGCGGCTGCGGCCCGTTGTTCACCGAGCGGATCACCGTAATGCCAGACGGCGCCGGCGTCGGGGCCGGCCTCAGGTGCCGGAACTGCTGACGGGAGTGCAGACATAGCCCAACTCTACGTTCGGCGATCTTCGCGCAAGCGGCTCATCTGTCCTGCCGGGCTCATCGACGCGGCTACGCTTTGGGCCCATGGCGAGCCATCCAGCGGTACTGGTCACCCTCGACGGGCAGGTCCACGACCCCGATGTCCCGCTGCTGCATGCCGACGACCTGGCGGCGGTCCGCGGAGACGGGGTTTTCGAGACCCTGCTGGTACGCGACGGCAGGCCCTGCCTGTTGGAGGCGCACCTGGGGCGGTTGACGCAGTCCGCCAAGATGCTCGACCTGCCGGAGCCGGACCTCGACGCCTGGCGGGCCGCGGTCGCGCAGGGAGCCGCGCGCTGGACGGCCGAAAACGACGGCGACGGGGTGCTGCGCCTGGTGTACAGCCGTGGACGGGAGAGCGGGGGACCGGCGACGGCGTTCCTTACCGTCGGTGCGCTGGCCGACCGGGTGGCGGTGGTGCGGCGGGACGGGCTGGCGGCGATCACCCTGGACCGCGGTCTGCCCCTGAACGCCGGCGACATGCCGTGGCTGGCCGCGGGTGCCAAGACCCTGTCGTATGCGGTGAACATGGCCGCACTGCGGCATGCCGAACGTCACGGCGCCGGCGACGTGATCTTCGTCAGCTCCGACGGCTACCTGCTGGAGGGACCCCGTTCCACCGTGGTGATCGCCACCGAGGGTGACGACGGCCAGCCGGTCCTGCTCACGCCGCCGCCGTGGTACCCGATCCTGCGGGGCACCACTCAACAGGCACTGTTCGAGGTGGCCCGCAACAAGGGCTATGACTGCGACTTCCGTGCTCTCAAGCCGGCGGATCTGTTGAGCGCGCAAGGGGTTTGGCTGATCTCGAGCATCACCCTCGCAGCCCGGGTGCACACCCTGGACGGGCAGCCGCTGCCCGCCGCGCCGCTCGCCGCCGACATTTCCGGCCTGGTCGACGCGGCGATCGTCAGCGATCGCTGAGCTGCGAATAAATCGCTTGTCGGGGTGCAAAGACGGGGGTACCTTCGTGGGCACACAGGGAAGGAGGTGGTCCGTCAAATTGAGTGACTTATGGACATGTGAGGTGGCTGCCCGCTAGCAGCGCCGGGGTATTGCCTGCGCGCGCTGGCGAATTCCCCGCAGCCACCCGGCCCCCGAGCCTCCCGGTCTGTCCAACCAGGTACCAAGGCTCGGGGGCTGCCCCATATCTGGGGCCGGTCACGGCGACTACTGCGGCGGCTGAGGCGCCAACGACCGGCAGGCCTGCATGGCGTTCTCCCACTGAGCCTGATCGACCCCGGGCGGCGGAGGCGGAGTGTCGCCGTCACCCGGCGGCGGGCCGTCCGGACGGTGCCCGGGCCCGCCGGGATGCTCCGGGCACCGGGCGCGCCTTCGGGCGGGGCCGGAATCCCGTGCTCCTGCATGCACTGCCCGAAGGCATCCGGCGTGACCGGCGCCGATTCCGTCGACTCAGCCGGCGAGCAGGCCGCGACGGACCCGATCAGGGCGAGCGCGGCCAGCCCGGAAAACGTCGTACGCACAAGGGTTTGTCTCATTGCGATGACCGTATGAGGCTCGGCTGAGCACCAGATATTCGCCGGCTATGCGTCAGCTATGTGGCACCCGGCGGAAGCCGGAATCAGCTCGGGCCCGGCGCCAGTGTCGAGCACGCCTTGGTGGCCTGCTGCCAGGTCTGTTCGTCGACCCCGGTCGGCGGCCCGGCGACCGGGCCGGGCGCCGCCGGAACCCCGTGCTCGGACAGGCAGTGCGCATACGTCCCGTGCTCGGGCGGGGGTGAGGTCGGTGCCGGTTGCGGCCCTTCCGACGAACACGCACCGAGGAATCCCGCTGCGGCAAGCAGACCTGCCGCGACTATCGCCCGCCGCATCAGCCGACAAACCGTGACAGCCGGGCCGACAGGTGCGGTACCAGCCCGCCGTCGGCATCCACACGTTCCTCGACGTAACCCAGATCGCCACCTTCGACGATGCCGTAGAGCCGCTTGGCGCCGCCGACCAACAACCCGGACTTGCTGCGGGCCAGTGCATCGGTGACCAGCTCCCAGGAGGCTTGGGTCAGGGGCTTGCCGTAGAACAGCTCGACGTAGCCGGCCGAATGGGCCAGCAGCAGTTCGATGGCCTGGGATTCGTCACGCCCGGCCGGATCATCGGGATCGGTCACGAATCGCCAGAAGCCGGTCTCGCGCAGGCCAGGGGAGTCGTATTCGCCCGACTCGGTCAATCGCCAGGACCGGGAATCCCAGTTCAGGTAATCGCCGCCGTCGTGGGAGACCACGATCTGCTGGCCGAACCGGTAATCGCCATGGGTGTCGCGGCCTTCGCCTTCACCGCGCCAGACGCCGACCAACGGCAGCAGCGCCAGCAGCGCATCGCTGAGTTCGACGCCGTCGCGCAGGTTGGCCGTATCGGCTGGCAGCGGGAGGTCGTCGAAGACCGGGATGTTACGGGCGGCCGTGGCCTTGGCCCGCTCGGCGGCTGCCGCTACGGCTCGGTCGCCGGAGCCCGGCTCCGGGACGGAGGCCTCGGCTGGAATGTCTCGGTCGGACGTCACGACTCGTCGGTGACGAGGCGGTACACCGCGTACAACGCGAACCACGTGATGACCACGACGGCCGCGACGAGCATTATCTCGAAGAAGAGCACCACGGGAGTAAGTCTAGTTCCTAGTCGAGGGTGTCGGCGCCCCGGGTCGGCACGCCCAATACACGCCGAACGTGGGCTTGTGTGCCAAAAACGTACGAATACGCGCACACAAGCCCACGTTCGGGCAGGTCGGTCTCAGGCGACCTTGACGTCGACCTCGTGGATCCCGGCACCGGCCGGGGCCACGCTGGCGTCGCCATTGCCCGCGGGGGACAGGGCGCGCAGCGTCCAGGTGCCCGGAGCGGCGAAGAAGCGGAAGTCACCGGTAGCCGAGGCCACAACCTCAGCGGTGAACTCGTCGCTGGAATCCAGCAGGCGCACGAATGCACCGCCGACCGCCTGGCCGGAGCCGTCCACCACACGACCGGTGATGACGGTTTCCTTCTCCAGGTCGACGCCGGCCGGCAACGTCAGTCCTTGCTTGGGTGCAGAGCACATATCAACTTCCCAACTCGATCGGGGCGCCCACCAGGGAGCCGTATTCCGTCCAACTGCCGTCGTAGTTCTTGACGTTCTGGTGTCCCAGCAGCTCCTGCAGCACGAACCAGGTGTGCGAGGAACGCTCACCGATCCGGCAGTAGGCGATGGTCTCCTTCTCGCCGTCGAGGCCGGCCGCGGCGTACAGCTTGGCCAGCTCCTCGTCGGACTTGAAGGTGCCGTCCTCGTTGGCTGCCTTGCTCCACGGAACGTTGATGGCGCCCGGGATATGTCCGGGGCGCTGACTCTGCTCCTGCGGCAGGTGCGCCGGGGCCAGGATCTTGCCGGAGAACTCGTCAGGCGAACGCACGTCGACCAGGTTCTTCTCACCGATCGCGGCGATGACCTCGTCGCGGAAGGCGCGGATGTTGTTGTCCGGTGCCTTGGCCGAGTACGACGTGGCGGGACGGCTGACGGCGTCCTTGACCAGCGGGCGCGCGTCGAGCTCCCAGCGCTTGCGGCCGCCGTCGAGCAGCTTCACGTCGGCGTGGCCGTACAGCTTGAAGTACCAGTAGGCGTAGGCCGCGAACCAGTTGTTGTTGCCGCCGTACAGGATGACGGTGTCGTCGTTGCTGATGCCCTTGTCACTCAACAGCTTCGAGAACTGCTGCTGGTCGACGAAGTCACGCTTGACGGAGTCCTGCAGGTCGGTCTTCCAGTCGAGCTTGACGGCGCCGGGGATGTGGCCTTCGTCGTCGTAGGCGCTGGTGTTCTCGTCGACCTCGACGAACACCACGCCGGGGGTATCGAGGTTGTTCCCGGCCCACTCGGTCGAGACCAGGACGTCGGAACGTGCCATGTACGAATTCCTTTCGGTTGCTTCAGATTTGAGTTGTCAGGCGGTTTGGTTCACGCGGATTGCCGGACGGCGCAACCGCGCCACCAGCGGGTAGATCTGGCAGCCCAGGCAGATGCCGAAGGCGGCGTTCAGGAAGGCCGCCACCAAGGCGAAGGCCGTGGCGGTCAGGCCGAGTGCGGTGATGCCGAAAGCGAATCCGACGGTACCGACGACAGCGAACACGAAGCCGACCAACTGTGCGAACTTCAGTGGCGGCACCGGCTCACGCTCGCTGACCGGAGCCAGCCGAGGGGCGACGAAGGTGGCGAACAGCCGGCCGTAGGGATGGGCGCGCGGGCCGCCGACCGCGCCGATGGCGAAGACCACCGCCTGGACACCCAGCAGCACCGCGGCCGCGGGTGCGCTCACCCCGGCGACCAGCAGGGTGGCGATCAGCACCGCGGTGGTCACCCAGGCCGCGAACCGCGGACCCCGAACGTCGACCTGGGCGGGCCGGCCATCCGTGATGGGCTGGGTTGATGTCGATGACATGAAAACGAACTCCTGTTGTTGTGGAAGGTCTGATGGTGTGCAGGCTCAGGCACGAGGCCTGAGCGGGCGCGCGAAAGCGCGCGGCTGCCCTCAACAGCAACAACAACAGCAGCAACCCGCGACGCGGCACAGATCCACTGCGCGGCGCTTGGTGAGCACAAGCTCAAGGCGGGCTGACACGAGCCACAGCTTACCCAATAACCGCGGAGTCAGGCCAACAGTGGTTCCAGCGCCGAGCGCAGGTCAGCGGCCTTGGGAACCCCGCTGGTGCGGTACCGGGGCCGCCCGTCCCGGTCGAAGATGATGGTGGTGGGCAGCGACAGGACCGAAAGCCGCCGGGCGGCTTCGGGATTGGTGTCCATGTCGATCTCGACGTGCGCAACATCGGGCAGCTCGGCGCAGACCTGGTCGACGACGCGTCGCACTCCGGCACACGGGCCACACCAGTCGGCCGAGAAATGCAGGACGGTCGGGCCTGTCTGCGACAACCCCAGACCGCTGGTGTCGACGTTGGCGGCCTCTTCGCCGGCCTTGAGCGTGCCGGCGCGCAGCGTGATCAGGCGGCCGATCACGTAGGCGATCCCGAGCGCGGCGATGAGCACCACGATCGCCAGCACCATCGAAGAACTCATGATCGGTTGAACCCCGCGAGGTCGATCGTTACTCCCGAGGCGATGCCCTCGATGATCACGTCGGAGCCGCGGGCCCCCGCGGTGGTCGGGCTGATCCCGAACGGGAGTTTCTGCCCTGAGATCGTGTCGCTGAACTCGGACAGCACGGCCGCGGTCTTGTCGTCGGGCACGGGCTCGTCGGCGGTTCCCGGGCCGGTCAGGATTCCGGTTGCGGTCAGTACCAGGGTGGTGTCGTCGCCGTCGGCGAAGGACAGGTCGACCGAGACACTGACCCGCTTGTCCAGACCGGACTCCTTGGGCGTGCCGGTGAACACCAGCCCCTGGCTGCTGGAGATGCCGGACTCGGTGGTGCCGCCGGTGGCGTCATTGGTCTCCCGCGAGGGAGCCTCCACCAGCAGGTCGTCGATGCCCATGAACCTGCCGATATGGGTGGAGTCCATGATGATGCGGCTCTCTGCCTTCTTGACCGGCAGTTTCGCGTCGGGCCGGATCAGCCAGGACGACTCGGTGATGTCGATGCCGTGCAACGTGGCTTCCAGTGAGGCCTTCCCGACAACCGGATGGTCGACGCCCGCAGCCCGGATCTCGATCTCCCGGTACCGGTGGTTGCGGACCTGGGTGAGGAACGGAAATCCCAGGATGGCGACCCACGGATCCCAGTTGAGCCCGGCCGCGGTGCGGACGTTGCGGGCAAGCCGGTACTCGGCATAGATCGCCGAACCGAAATCGGTGCCGACGACCCCCACGATGAGCGCGGTCACGGTCGCGGTGATCCCGATCAGCAGTTTGCGCACCGGCACATTGTCGCCCACAGCCTCAGAATCGAAGCGCTCGGCGCGGCTAATCAGCAGGTGAGGCGTTATCGTTAGATCACTAAAGGCCGGTAACGGCTACATGTCAGTCATGAATCCGACCGTGTGGACATCGGGGTCCGGGCGATCGTGGGAATTGATTGCCGGCGCGCCGGAGGACCCGTTGGATCTGCTGCTACTGACCGTCGACCCGCACCCCGAGTCGGTCCTGCCCTCCCTGACCCTGCTGGCCCACACCGTGCGCACAGCACCGACAGAGGTGTCCTCGCTGCTGGAAGCGGGCAGTGCCGATGTGGCGATCGTCGACGCGCGTACCGATCTCGCGGCCGCTCGCGGCCTGTGCCGGCTGCTCGGGACGACCGGTACCTCGGTGCCCGTCGTCGCGGTGATCAACGAGGGCGGACTGGTGGCCGTCAACCACGAGTGGGGGCTGGACGAGATCCTGCTGCCCGGCACCGGCCCGGCCGAGATCGACGCCCGGCTGCGCCTGCTGGTGGGCCGTCGCGGCGGCGGCGCCAACCAGGAGAACGTCGGCAAGATCACCCTCGGTGAGCTCGCGATCGACGAGGGAACCTACACCGCACGCCTGCGCGGACGCCCCCTCGACCTCACCTACAAGGAATTCGAACTGCTCAAATACCTCGCACAGCACGCCGGGCGGGTCTTCACCCGGGCACAGCTGCTGCAGGAGGTGTGGGGCTACGACTTCTTCGGCGGCACCCGCACGGTCGACGTGCACGTCCGCCGGCTGCGCGCCAAGCTCGGCCCCGAGTACGAGTCGCTGATCGGCACCGTCCGCAACGTCGGATACAAGGCCGTGCGCCCGTCGCGCGGCCGTACCCCAGCCGCCGAGGCCACCGGCGGAGCCGACACCGGCCGGGACGCCGCCGACGACGACTTCGACCAGGCCGACGACGACGTGGACGAGCCGTTGGCCGGGCGGTTGCCCAGCCAGTGACCGAACTCGACTGGCGTACCGGGCTGTCTGAAGCCGAGCAGACCGGAATCCGTGCGCTCATCGCCGCAGCCGCCGCGGCCGACGGCGTCGCCCCGGTCGGCGATCAGGTGCTGCGCGAGCTCGCCCACGACCGCACCCGCCACCTGCTGGCGACCGACGGTGCAGACCTCGTCGGGTACCTGAACCTGGCCCCGGCCGGCGACGACGACCCGCCGATGGCCGAATTGGTGGTGCATCCGCAGGCCAGGCGGCGCGGCATCGGAGCCGCGCTGGCCCGTGCCGGGCTCGCTGAAGGGACCGCAGGCACGCGGATCTGGGCTCACGGCAACCTCGAGGCCGCCCGGGCGCTGGCGGCCGCGCTGGACCTCAAGCCGGTCCGCGAGCTGCTGCAGATGCGCCGCCCGTTGACCGACCTGCCGCCGGTGCGCACCGCAGAGGGAGTGCGGATCGGCACGTACGCCGGGCCTGGCGACGACGCCGAGCTGCTGCGGGTCAACAACGCCGCCTTCTCCTGGCATCCGGAACAGGGCGGCTGGACCGAACAGGACATCGCCGAGCGGCGCGGTGAGCCGTGGTTCGATCCGGAAGGACTTTTCGAGGCGTTCGACGAACGCAGCGGGGCACTGCTGGGTTTCCACTGGACGAAGGTGCACAGCCCTGAACTGGGCGAGGTCTATGTCGTCGGCGTCGATCCGTCGGCGCAGGGTCGGGGACTGGGCTCGGTGCTCACCCTGGCCGGTCTGCACCACCTGGCGGGCAGGTCTCTGGCGACGGTGCTACTTTACGTCGAGGCAGATAACTCGGCGGCTGTGGCGACCTACCAGAACTTGGGTTTCGAGGTGTTCAGCGTCGACGTGGCGTACTCCGCCGGTTAACCCGTTTAGCTGTGAACACGCTGAACCTATTCACTGCCGATTCACCTGCTGTCCGCGAGCCGTCCACCAGGGCCTAATACGTTGCCGGAGAGTTCGAAGCCGTCAACTGAAAGTGGGACAAGTGAAGCTCATCAGCATTGCCAAGCCGTTCGGTGTCGCTCTTTCCGCGACGGCGATCACGGCACTCACGCTGACCGCGTGTGGCAGCGACAACAACGCCGGCACCACGACCTCGTCGGCCACGGGCGGCAACTCCGCCGCGTCGGCTGAGTGCGGCGGCAAGAGCTCTGTGACGGCCGAGGGTTCGACGGCGCAGCAGAATGCCATCGCCGAGTTCAACAAGGTGTGGGGCCAGGTCTGCTCCGGCAAGAACCTGTCCTACAACCCCACCGGTTCGGGTGCGGGCGTGGACCAGTTCATCGCCAAGCAGGTCGACTTCGCCGGCTCCGACTCCGCGCTCAAGGACGACCAGGTCGCCAAGGCGGCCGAGCGTTGTGGTGGCAACGAGGCCTGGAACCTGCCGCTGGTGTTCGGCCCCGTCGCGCTGGCCTACAACGTCGAGGGCGTCGACAAGCTCGTGGTGAACCCCGACGTGCTCGCCAAGATCTTCCAGGGCCAGATCACCAAGTGGAACGATCCGGCGATCGCCGCGCTCAACGCCGGCACCAACCTGCCTGACGCCGACATCAAGCCGATCTACCGGTCGGACTCCTCGGGCACCACCGACAACTTCCAGAAGTACCTGGCCGCCGCCGCGCCGCAGACCTGGACCAAGGGTGCGGGCAAGGAGTTCCAGGGCGGTGCCGGTGAGGGCGCGCAGAAGTCCTCCGGCGTCGTGCAGGCCGTCCAGGCCACCCCCGGCTCGATCGGCTACGTCGAGAAGAGCCCGGCCGCGGCCGCCGGCCTGCCCTACGCCCAGATCGACAGCGGTGCCGGTGCGGTCCCGCTCGACGACCAGTCGACCACCAAGGCCGTGGGCGCCGCCAAGTTCAAGGGCGAGGGCAAGGACCTCGTCATCGACCTGAACGCGCTGTACGCCTCGAAGGAAGCCGGCGTCTACCCGCTGGTGCTGGCCACCTACGAGATCGTTTGCTCGAAGGGCTACGACGCCGACACCGCGGCGGCCGTCAAGTCCTTCCTGACCGTGGCCGCCAACGAAGGGCAGGCCAGCCTGTCGCAGGCCGGATACATCGCGCTCCCCGACGAGTTCAAGCAGCGCCTGCTGTCCTCGGTCGAGGCCATCGCCTAGTAGCCGGCTGGCGTTAGAGGACGGATTTGGGCGAGGATGGATTTAACCGACCATATGACGACCATGGGCCCCGACGGGACAACAGTGACAACGCCGAATCCAGCTGATTCGGGGTCGGGGGAGACGCTCGCCTCCCCCCATCCCGAACCCGCACCCATCGCCACCGATCCGTCCAAGGGAGCCAAGGTTCGCCTCGGCGACCGCATCTTCCGTGGACTTGCCGAAGGTTCGGGCATCCTGATCGTCGCGCTCATCGCGGCGATCGGGGTGTTCCTCCTGTGGCGTGCAGTCCCGGCACTGACCCGTAACGAGGAGAACTTCTTCCTCTACGGCGGCAACTGGATCACCACCGACACCTCGGCGATGCATTTCGGCATCTTCGAGCTGCTGCAGGTAACCGTGTTCGTGTCGGTGTTCGCGCTGCTGCTGGCGATGCCGGTGGCGCTGGGCATCGCGATCTATCTGACGCAGTACTCACCGCGACGGCTGGCCGGTCCGCTGGCCTACCTGGTGGACCTGCTGGCCGCAGTGCCGTCGATCGTCTACGGCGTGTGGGGCCTGTACGTGCTGGCTCCGGCCATCAAACCCTTTGCGGTGTGGCTCAATACGCACTTGGACTGGTTGTTCCTGTTCAAGACCGGCAACGCCTCGGTGGCAGGCGGCGGCACGATCTTCACCGCGGGCATCGTGCTGGCGGTGATGATCCTGCCGATCATCACCGCGGTGACCCGCGAGGTGTTCACCCAGACCCCGCGCGGCCAGATCGAGGCCGCGTTGGCACTCGGCGCCACCCGCTGGGAAGTGGTGCGTACGACGGTGCTGCCCTTCGGCCTGTCGGGGTACATCAGCGGTGCGATGCTCGGTCTGGGCCGCGCGCTCGGTGAGACCATCGCGCTGCTGATCATCCTTCGCGGTACCCAGACCGCGTTCAGTTGGACGCTGTTCGACGGCGGCTACACGTTCGCCAGCAAGATCGCCGCCACCGCAAGCGAATTCAACGACCAGTACAAGGCAGGCGCCTACATTGCCGCCGGCCTGGTGCTGTTCATCCTCACCTTCGTGGTGAACTCGCTGGCCCGTGCCGCGGTCGCCGGAAAGGGACGCCCATGACCTCCACTCTCGAGCGTCCGGTCAAGGCGCCCGCATTCCAGGGCGTGAGCCTGCGTCGCAAGCTGACCAACAACCTCGCCACGGTGCTGGTGACCTCGTCACTGCTGGTCGCCCTGGTCCCGCTGGTGTGGGTGCTGTACTCGGTGATCGTCCGGGGGTGGGCCGCATTGAGCTCACCCACCTGGTTCACCAATTCCCAGGCCGGGATGACGACGTTCACCGCCGGCGGCGGCGCCTACCACGCGATCGTCGGCACCCTGCTGCAGGGAATCGTGTGTGCGCTGATCTCGATTCCGATCGGCGTCATGGTGGGCGTGTACCTGGTCGAGTACGGTGGCGGAACCCGGCTGGGGAAGATCACCACATTCATGGTGGACATCCTCACCGGCGTGCCCTCGATCGTCGCCGCACTGTTCATCTACGCATTGTGGGTGGCCACATTCGGGTTCGGCCGGTCCGGGTTCGCGGTGTCACTGTCGTTGGTGCTGTTGATGATTCCGGTGATCGTACGCGCGACCGAAGAGATGCTGCGCATCGTGCCGATGGATCTGCGCGAGGCGAGTTACGCGCTGGGCGTGCCCAAGTGGAAGACCATCGTCCGCATCGTGATCCCGACGGCGCCTGGCGTTCTATAGCCGACTGAACTGTTGTGATTGACTGATCGGGTCCATTGAGAATGGAGCCGATCATGAGTGATGCGCGATGGCAGGTTCATCGATACAGATTTGATCTGCCAGTCGGTGACTTGTCGTTGGTGCTGGCGGATAGATCAGAGTCGCTGTCGGAGTTGATCAAAGCCCTCGGGGGTCGTGATGGACAACGGTTCTTGTTGGGTCCGAATGGATTTCCAGATACTCGGGTGAACGACTTCCTCGGTTCAGCTCGGATGCGGAATCTGGCGGAAACAAGCAACCGCGACTATGCCGGCTGTTTGGCATTGTGGCTGAACTTCCTGGAAACCCGCGGGCAGGAGTGGTTTACAGCCTCTGTCGACGATGTCGAGGAGTTTCAGTTCTGGCGTCTGACAGACCCGACCAATCCGGAAAGAGTTGGTACGTCGACTTTTTCCAAGGACATCGCCGCCTGTAAGAAGTTCTATCGATGGGCCTCGTCCCGCTACCCGGAGGTGGCCGATATTTTCGCCGAAGTGGGTTCACCCCGGGCGAAGCGCACAGCGGGCGTCAAGTGGCTAGATCCCGCCGCGATCGCGAGGTGGCGCGACGTGGGCCTGCGTGGTCGAACCCTGGACGGCGGACCAGACAAATCGTGGCGAGGACGAAATGAACAGCGAGACAGCGCGTTTGTGGATGGTCTGTATGGGACAGGACTGCGGCTGACCGAGTGGGGCTCGGTGGTGTTGCCGGAGTTGCCGACGCTGGAGCTGGGAAGGTCGTTCTATACGTGCCGGTTGGCCGACAAATGCGCCAAGGGTGGGTACGGACATCCCTATTGGATGCCCGTTGATGTGTTGCGCGCGGTCCGTGCCTACATAGAAGGCCCTCGTGCGCGTGCTGTTCGTGACGCGCAGGCCGAGCATCGGTATGACGCCGTCGCAGCGCGCCAGATCGCACAACCGGCTAAACGTGGGGGCCACGTGATCCTCATTGCGGACGACGGCCAGGAGGTTCAGCGACCATGGAACCTCATTGATCCAGAACAGCGGCGAAGACTGTTCATGCGCACCGGTAGCGATCTGGAACCCTTGGCCCTGTGGCTAAATGAGGATGGGCTGCCCCGAGATCCCCATGGATGGCACCACACGTTTGATAACGCCAATCGGCGGATCGCCGCGCTTGGGTTGCCCAACTTCAGGTGCACACCGCATATGCACCGGCACTCATTTGCTCTGAAATGGTTCTCGATCGGCAAGCTGGTGTACGCAGCCCGGCTGAGCTCCCTCGAGGAGGACGGCACAAACGACTTCCGTACCCAATTCGGAGACACCTGGCATTTCGTTCAAACCATGCTCGGCCACGCCCGCGTCGAGACGACGAAAAACGTCTACTTGGAACCTTTCCGGAATCTTGACGTCGAGATTCTGCTGGCCCACGCCGACGGCTTTCCGGTGAAGGAGTTCCTCAGCCAGGCATTCCGCCTGCACCCCAATGTCGCCAGCGACCCGGTTGGAACCAGCTGGTGAGCCGCCGCGGTCGACGCGCAGCGCTACCCACCCAAGGACTGACATCCCATGGACTGCAGCCAGACCGACTGACGGTGAGGTGCTTTGACCATGATGGTGCCACCGTTCAGGATTTCGATTTCTCCCGGATGCCTGTGGCCCTCGATCTGCAAAAGGGATTGGCGATGACGTTTGCGAAACGGACAGCTCCTGGTGGCGCGGTGACCAGGATGGAAGGTTTCAGGTACTCTTTCCGCGCCGTTCGACTCTTCGCTGATTACCTCAGCGGACTGGCGGCCCCGCCCACAACGATGGCAGAGCTCGTCGATGACCACATTGACGGTTTCCGCGATCATCGCCGCGCCACAACAACGTCGGCACATCGCGAAGTGTCTGAGCTAAAAGTAGTGCTCCGCAATAGCAATGAACTAACTGCCATGATGGTGGCCAAAGTTTGCCAAATCACTCTGAGAAAATCGAACGCGAGTAAGAAGGCAAGTTACAGTCGCGACGAGTTCACTCAGATCGCTCGCGTTGCGCGATCAGATCTGCGCGCCGCGGCGACCAGAATCCGCAAGAACCGCGAGCTGTTGCGGCAGTACCGCGCAGGAAAGATGGCTGGCCGTGACCGGCGTTTGGAACTGCTGGAGTTCGTCGAAGAGCACACCGACGTACCCCGCTATACGCGCCCAGCTCACAAAGGGACGTACGCACCCAAGACTTGGGTACGGGACTCGGGGTTCGGCTCGGTCGCCGAGGTAGTGGGTTGGCTGCATCTGACGTGTACCGAACTCGCTGCTGCGGCAATTCTTATGGGGATCATGACCGGTCAGAATCGCAGTGTCATCCTCAACCTCACAACAGCGCATCACCGAACCGACGGACACGTCGATGGGCGGAAGTCCATCGCGATCCTCGATACTTACAAGCCCCGGCGAGGAGCCCGGGCCTACATGAATCTGGCCTTGGCCGAGATCCCGGACTGGATCACGCTTCCCTCGACGTCGTCATCTCCGACAGCCCGCGACGAATTGCACACACCGTTCGGTCTATATGCGCTGTTGCTTGACTTGACGTCTCACTCGCGTCAAATAACTGATACGGACCGCCTTCTGGTTGGCTACCACGCAAATGGGACTACCCGCGGCATTCGGGCGCTTGCCAGCAACGAGCCCTTCCGTATGTGGTCGGCGCGTCACAAGATCCAGCCTGATGCCTCGGCGGCCAACGCCCGCGGATACCTGTCGGTGACGTTGGACCTGATACGGCTCACTTATGTCTCATTGCACCAGAAACCCGTTGCTCACACCGAAACCACCCTGGTCAAGGACTATCTCAGCAGGGACCGCGGCAACCTCGGCCAGTATCGACAAGTCGTCGCGGCCGCACTGGCTGAAGAAGTCGACAAAGCGCGCAGTCGCAGCGTCATGGAGACCCTCAGTCGCGACGAGATCGCTCAATCCGACGCTTGCGCGCTCGCCGCAAAGCACGGTATTGAGCCGACCGTCGTCAAGCGCATGCTTGCGGGTGAACTGGACACAGTGATGAACTCCTGTATCGACAATGACAACAGCCCATTTGGGGCTCCGGGGCAACCATGCCGCGCGTCGTTCATGAAATGCCTGGAATGCCCGTGCGCGAGAGCGTTGCCCCACCATCTACCCGTGCAAGCTCTCGTCTTTGAGCGCCTTCAAGCCCGCAAGGCAGACATGACTCCACTGGCTTGGGCGCAACGATTCGCACGTGCTCACACCCAACTCGCCGACCTGCTCAGCCGGCATGACGCCGCTGCTGTCGCGCAGGCGCGCGCGGACGCGACTCCGCAGCAACACGCGATGGTGGACCGATTCATCAATCGGGAAATGGACATTCGGTGACCGCGCCCTGGCGTTCGGTCGAATGGGCAAGCCCGATTCCCGACGACGTCCAGTGGCCCGACGATCAAACGTTGGTCCTGACCAACCGCGAACTCGTCCCTGGGACGGACGTCGCTGCGCTGAGTCGCTTCGGTGACGACCACTGGAGCTTGACCGCTGCAGTCTTCGAAGAGCACGTTTACACGCTCACACTGAACTTCAGCTCAATACCTGAGCGGCTACGCCTCGCCTCCAAACACTATTTCTGGCAGTTGATCAACCACTCCACGCCCACCCCGTTTCACGAGAAGGCGGCGAGCAAGGCAGCGATCGCTACCGTGGTCAGTGCCTGGGCCAGCTTCAAGGCCTTCATGACGTGGTTGAACCAGCAACACATCTGGGCTTTCGGTGAGGTTGATGACAACGTCCTCGACCGCTACCTGGCATACCTCGTGGACGTGGAAGCCACACTCGACACCAAGCATCGGCGGGCCCTTGAGATACGGCGGCTATGGAGTTACCGATTGATCCTGCCCGAATCAATGAGGCTTCCCCTCGCGCCGCCGTGGAACGGCGATCCACTGCACGAAATCTTGGGAAAGTCGCAGTCGCGCAGGGAAAACCGGACACCGCGCATCGCAGAAGTCACCATGCAGCCGCTGCTGCACTGGGCACTGCGATTCGTCGAGGATTTCTCCGTCGACATCATCGCAGCGCATGACGAACACCTGCGTCTCAAAAGACTCTCCCCACAAGCGCGCCGCGCCGACAACGGCGGCCGCCTCGGGCGCACCCCGAGCCATGACCTGGAAGACAAGGTGCAGGCCTATGTGGCACGACTGCATGAAACCGGCGGGGCCCTACCCGGCAAGGTCGACGCCACGGGCAGGGTGCAGCTCGACATGCAGCATCTCGAGAGGCAGCTGGAGATGGTGTTCAACCAGAAAACACTGCGCTACCCCGCGGGCCAGTTGATTGCGCGATCAGGCCTACCGATTGCTGACGCACCCTATCTGGACACCCCGATCACCGCCCGCCTCGACGGACGTCCTTGGCGGCACCGTCCCATCGCCTACGAGGAGGCGCGGACATTGGCCAACCATCTCAGCGCTGCCGCGATGATCGTCATCGCTTACCTCTCAGGTGCGCGAGCCGGCGAAGTCCTCAATCTGCGGCGGGGATGCATCGAACGCGACGAAGCAGCCGACATGTGGCTGATGTCGGGACTGGTGTTCAAGAACGTCGTCGACGACGACGGAAACAAACTCCCCGAGGGACAACAACGCCGCGATCCGTGGGTGGTGGTCAAGCCGGTCGCCGACGCGGTCGCTGTTATGGAGCGCCTCCACGCCCACCCCCTGCTGTTCCCGTCCAGAATCCAGCCCTACAAGGAAGCAACAAACTTCGCCCGCATCGGTCAGGCTCGGACCAGCACGCGAGCCGTCGGCACCATTTCCGACTTCATCGACTGGGTCAACGACTACTGCACGCAGAACGACCGCCCGGGCATCCCTCTTGACCCTCAGCAGATCACGCTCTCACGGTTTCGGCGAACACTGGCCTGGTTCATTCGGCGTCGGCCCCGCGGCCTGGTCGCCGGAGCAATGCAGTACGGGCACGTGCACACACGACTGATCCAGGGATACGCCGGTGACTACAGCTCGGGCTTTCCCGACGAGTACGCCTACGAAGACTTCCTCGCGCGTCTGGAAGAGATGGCCATCGACCAACAAGCACTCGAAGACGGCGAACGCGTCTCTGGGCCCGCTGCAGACGAATACCGCCAGCGAGTCCGTGCCGCCGAACGCACCTTCGCCGGTCATGTACTCACCAGCCCCCGACAAGCGCGCGATCTGCTCGGCAACACGCTGCTGCAGATCTATCACGGCGACGGAATGACGTGCGTGTTCAAGGCGCAGGAGGCTGCGTGTCAGCTGCGCGGGAGCATGGACGATCCGATGCTCACCCCCGACATCGACGACTGCCGTCCCACATGCCGTTGCATCGCACACACCGACCGTGACATCGAAGCCATCCAACAACACCGCAACCAGCTCCACGAGATCGTCAGCGATCCGCTGGCCCCTCCGATAAGACACCAACGAGAGCAACGCGAACTGCAACGTCTCGACAAAATCCTGGAGCGACACCAATGACAACCGATGCCGCCCACAACGACCCTATCCGCGACCAGATCCTCGCCGCGATGGACCGGCTGCTCGCCGGTCAGCCGCTACGGTCCACCGGCCGACTGTCGGTGTCACAGCTCGCCGTGGAAGCCGACCTCCCGCGCTGGCATCTCACCCACCAACATGTCGACCTCAAAGAGCTCTTCCAGGCCAAGGTGCGCAACGCCGACGGTGCCCCGGCCGCATTCGCGCGCCGCCTCAGCGAGTATCAAAAGCTCAAGGAAGACCACGCCAAACTCCTCGCACACTGTGCAGAGCTAGAGCAGAGACTGCAGCTGTACGCCACAGTGATCAATGTTCTGACGCTCGAACGAGAAAGTGCTCAAAGCCAAAAGCCCGTCACCAACATCTCGACGCGCAGGCGACCCCGCTCGCAAGCTACATCCCGCCACCGCGGAAACGATGACGGCACCAGATAACCGCCGTGCTGGGCGCAGTCGGATGTGTCTGCGCCAGGATCGTGCCCTAGGCGTGAGGCCACCCTGCCGACAATCCGAAAACTGTTGATGCCGGGATAGTCTCGTGCGCGGTCACGACCACTTCACCGGTGTCGGGGTCAGCAGCGTGCGCCTCGAACGGGAGATCATCTTGTAGGGGGCGCTGTGCCCATGGGTTGCGCCACAGCCTCGGCAGCCCAGCCGCAACGCGTGAATGACTGACGCTTTCACCGAACAACACGGCCGAGACGACACTTCCGCGCGGCGGCGGCCCGGGGTGCCAATAGCCGTCTGTACCTTGAACCAGCTGGGTGGTGTCCCTGCCCGATTGCACGACGGCGGACCCAAACAGGGCACGGTTGACTTCGTTGAGCCGGGCGAACATCGACCAGTTGAGAATCGCGACGATCAGCGGCGCATCGACCGCCCGGCACTGTTTAGCCTTGCCCTTCAAGATGTCTCGAATCTCGCCAACGCTTTGCACCGCAAAGGCGCCATTCGCCGGGCCGAAGCCGATGCGGCCAACGTCATTGCCCCGCCTGTCGGGGTGCACGGGTATAGCAGTGAGCCTTACCCGCGAATCAGCGAAGTCGAAGTTCTTTGATGGGTAGTGTGATTCGCCTGCCCGGCTGGCCGCCGACACGGAGTCATAGTCCAGCGTTGCCAGCCAACCCTCGATGTGGCGTGTGACCTGGCTCTGTTTCGGCCGCAGTTTCCCGAAGTGCTCGAACCGAACCCCGACGACGAAGTCAGGGTTCTTGGCGGCGTCGATGCAGTCCTTGACCCAGGATTCGCTGTCTGTTGACTGCCGGCTCCCGTCCTCAAACAGCACCACACATTCGATGTACACCCGGGAACCGTCCTTGGTGAGCAGCAGGTCGGGGTGGCGGGTGGTGCCGGGAATCTCGGGGTGAACCGTCGGCGCATATCCGAGCCGGCGAAACAACGTGTAGATGTACAGCTCCCACCAGGCCGGAGCGTGCTGCCGGATGCTGACATCACGAAATCTGGCGCGCAGATCTCCGTCGGGGTCGGGGTAGTCGGCATACCACTGTTCGATCACGTCACGTACCTGCGCCCACATCGGGTCACTGGCCCGGTTCAGGAACGCGAAATGAGGTTCGGTGTAGAGCGCGGGACCGTCGTGATGCGGACCGTCATCAAAAAGGGGCTCGGGAGCCATCGCCGTCAGCGCCGAGGAAGCCAGCCGTGTTGGAGGCCGCAGCGTGCACAGTCGACCTCAACGATCCACGTCGACGGCTCATCGCCGCCATGAGACCAGATCGGATTGGCTGTGGCCACGCGGGCCGACTGGTTGCACTCACTGCACATCGCCTGCGCTGGAGGTGTCGCCATAGCCATCTACGGTAACCACGGCCACCGACTAACGCCGCTATGGAACCGCAGCCCTCAAGGCACCCGGCCGGGCCGTGCCCTCGAAGTTGGGCGACTGTTCACTTGCCAGACGGTATCGATAACTGTCAATATTGATGTATGTCGAATCAGTTTGATCAGTCGTCCGAGGTGCTGTGTTGCCCTCCCGGGGCGCTGCTGCGTGAACCGATCTCTGCGGTTGCCGCCGCGGACATGGCGGTCAAGCTCAAGGCGCTGGCCGACCCGGTCCGGCTGCAGCTGTTCTCGGCGATCGCCAGCCGCGCCGGCGGTGAGGCCTGCGTCTGCGACATCTCGGCCGGAGTCGAGGTCTCCCAACCCACGGTGAGCCATCACCTCAAAGTGCTACGCGACGCGGGTCTGCTGACCTCCGAGCGCCGCGCGTCCTGGGTGTACTACACAGTGGTGCCCGAAGCGTTGGCCAGCCTGTCGGTGCTGCTCGGCGCCACCGTCGAGACGGTGGGGGTGCTGGCATGACCGAGACCACCACTTCGTCGTCGGCAACACCGGTTGTCGGCAAGCTGTCCACCCTCGACCGGTTCCTGCCGTTGTGGATCGGTGCCGCCATGGTCGCCGGCCTGCTGCTGGGGCGCTGGATCCCGGGGTTGAACACCGCGCTGGAAAAAGTCCAGATCGACGGGATTTCACTGCCGATTGCGCTGGGCCTGCTGATCATGATGTATCCGGTGCTGGCCAAGGTGCGCTATGACCGCCTCGACACCGTCACCGGCGACCGCAAACTGCTGCTGTCCTCGCTGCTGTTGAACTGGGTGTTCGGCCCGGCCTTGATGTTCGCGTTGGCCTGGCTGATGCTGCCTGACCTGCCCGAGTACCGCACCGGGTTGATCATCGTCGGGCTCGCGCGGTGTATCGCCATGGTCATCATCTGGAACGACCTGGCCTGCGGTGACCGTGAGGCCGCCGCGGTGCTGGTCGCGCTGAACTCGGTGTTCCAGGTCGTCATGTTCGCGGTGCTGGGCTGGTTCTACCTGTCGGTGCTGCCGGGCTGGCTCGGCCTGGAACAAACCACCATCGACACCTCGCCATGGCAGATCGCGAAATCGGTGCTGATCTTCCTGGGCATCCCACTGGTGGCCGGGTATCTCTCGCGTCGCCTCGGGGAGAAAGCCAAGGGCCGTGACTGGTACGAGTCGAAGTTCCTGCCACGGATCGGGCCGTGGGCGCTCTACGGCCTGTTGTTCACCATCGTGATCCTGTTCGCGCTGCAAGGGGAGCAGATCACCAACCGGCCGTGGGACGTCGCCCGCATCGCGCTGCCCCTGCTGGCGTACTTCGCGATCATGTGGGGTGGGGGCTACCTGCTCGGCTCGGTGCTCGGATTGGGTTATGAGCGCACCACCACGCTGGCGTTCACCGCTGCCGGCAACAACTTTGAGCTCGCCATCGCTGTGGCCATCGCGACCTACGGCGCCACCTCCGGCCAAGCCCTGGCTGGCGTGGTCGGCCCGCTCATCGAGGTGCCCGTCCTGGTTGCCCTGGTCTATGTCTCGCTGGCGTTGCGCGGTCGATTCGGCGGCGGCAGTGGCACTGCCGCGGGCCCGGCACCGATCACCGCCCAGGAGCGCTGACCCATGAGCGAAACGGTCAAGCCGGCAGTGCTGTTCGTGTGCGTCAAGAACGGCGGCAAGTCACAAATGGCGGCCGGATTGATGCGCCAGGTCGCAGGCGAGGATGTCGACGTGTATTCGGCCGGCACCAAGCCCGGCGACACCATCAACGCGTTGTCAGCCGAAGCGCTCGGCGAGGTCGGTGTCGACATCACTGGCGAGACACCCAAACTGATCGATCCCGACCTCGTCAAAACCGTCGATCTCGTGGTCACTTTGGGGCGCGAAGCCAAAGTCGATCCGGTGCCGGGAACGCGTTTCGAGAACTGGGACACCGACGAACCTTCCGAACGCGGCATCGAGGGCATCGAGCGGATGCGGTTGGTCCGCGACGATATCGCCTCGCGGGTAACCGATCTCGTGTCTCGGTTGAAGAGCCCGAGCTTGCTCTAGAAGCGCACGTGCAGCGCGGCCGCGGCCGCCCAGCTACACCGCACCCAACGGCGGGTGTCGTCTGCAGTACTCGTCCACCGAGCACATCCCGTCCCCCAGGAGCGATGAGCCATGCCCCAACACATTGTTGCCGTCGGCGGCAGCGACGCCGGAATCTCAGCGGCACTGCGGATCCGCGAACTCGACCCCACCGCCGAGGTCACAGTGGTGGTCGCCGACGCCTATCCCAACTTCTCCATCTGCGGCATCCCCTATTACGTGTCCGGCGAGGTCGCCCATTGGACTCATCTCGCCCACCGCACCGCAGAAGACCTTGCAGCCACCGGAATGCGGGTCGTCACCGACACCACCGCCACCAAGATCAACGTCACCGAGCACACCCTGGATGTCCTCGATCCCACCGGCAACCCCCAGCAACTCGGCTATGACGCCCTGATCGTGGGCACTGGAGCTGTATCGGTACATCCACCCATCGCCGGCCTCACCGGTCCACACGCCCTCGGGCCTGCCGACGGGGTCCACCTGCTGCATTCCATGGGCGACACCTTCGCCGTGATGGACTCCCTGCAGCAGCGGGATCCGAAAACCGCGATCATCATCGGTGCCGGCTACATCGGCCTGGAAATGGCCGAAGCCCTGACCTTGCGCGGCATCGCCGTCACCCAGGTCGAGGCCTTGCCCGAAGTGCTGCCTACCGTCGACCCTGAGCTTGGCGCCCTGGTCCATACCGAACTGCAGCGCCACGGTGTGGAGGTCCTCACCGCGACCACCGTCAACGCCATCTCCAACACCGACACTGGGGCATTGACGGTAAACGCTGCACGCGACGGGGAAACCATCACCCGCACGGTCGATTTCGTGCTGGTCGTGGTCGGCGTGCGACCCGATACCGAGCTCGCGGCCGACGCCGGCGCCGAGCTCGGGGTCAAAGGCGCGATCGTCGTCGACGACGCGATGCGCACCAACCTGCCCGACATCTACGCCGCCGGTGACTGCGTACACACCCACCACCGGCTGCTCGGCTCAACGTGGCTACCGCTGGGCACCACCGCCCACAAGCAGGGCCGTGTCGCCGGGGAGAACGCCATCGGTGGTGACGCGCGGTTCGCCGGCAGCCTCGGCACCCAAGTCGTCAAGGTGTTTGACCTCGTCGCAGCCCGCACCGGGCTGCGCGAGCACGAAGCCATCGCGGCACAGCGCGGCTGGGCGCCGGTCACCACCGCATCGGCCCCCGATGATCACAAGGCCTACTACCCGGGCGCCACCCCGATCCATACCCGTATCACTGGCGACCAATCCAGCGGGCTGCTGCTCGGCGCTCAGCTTGTCGGGCATCGTGGCGCCGAAATCGCCAAACGCGTCGACACCTACGCCACTGCCCTCTACCACCACATGACTATCCCGGAGTTCAGCAGCCTCGACCTGTCCTACACTCCGCCGCTGGGATCACCTTGGGACGCAACACAAATAGCCACCCAAACGTGGAGCCGTGACCATCAGCGTGGACTGCGGCCCTTGCCAGGATGATGGGTCATCGCTGCGGCTCTCGGTTCAGGTCGAACCGACCTTTTCGGCATAAGTCGATATCCGGGGTTAGGGTGAAACCCATGCCCAAGTCGTTGCCGGTAATCGATCTGACCGAACCGATCTGCTGCGCACCCGTCTCGGCGGCACCCCTCGACGACGACGCGGCGCTGCAGATCGCTTTGCGGCTCAAAGCATTAGCCGATCCGGTGCGGATCAAACTGATGTCGATTCTGTTGACCGACGTGCAGGGCCAGGTGTGCACATGCGATCTGGCCACCGCGGTCGGGCTCGCCGAATCGACTACCAGCCACCACCTCGGCCAGCTGCGTAAAGCGGGGATGGTCACCGCGCAGCGGCGAGGAATGAATGTGTTCTACGAAGCGAACACGAAATCGTTGGATGCGTTGAGGTCAACGCTAACGACCTGCTGCTAGGGCCCTGGCAGCCACCACCTTTCGTCCCTTGACCTGAACAGGAATGCCCATGCCAACCACCCCCAGCGTGCTGTTCGTCTGCGTCCACAACGCCGGCCGATCCCAGATGGCCGCCGGTTTCCTCGCAGCGATGGCCGGAGACCGCATCGAGGTCCGCTCCGCAGGCTCTGCCCCCGCCGACCAGGTCAACCCCGCCGCGGTGGAGGCAATGGCCGAGGTCGGCATCGACATTTCCGCACAGAGCCCAAAGATCCTCACCGTGGACGCCGTGCAGGCCTCCGACGTCGTGATCTCCATGGGCTGCGGCGATGCCTGCCCGGTCTTTCCCGGCAAGAGCTACCGCGACTGGGTGTTGGAAGACCCCGCCGGTCAGGGGCTGGACTCAGTTCGCCTGATCCGCGACGAGATCAAGTCCCATGTCGAGGCATTGATCGCCGAACTGACCTCGAAGCACAGCGCCCCCTGATCCCAATGGCAACGGGTGTGGATGTCGTTGTGGTCGGCGGCGGGCAGGCAGGGCTGGCCGCTGGGTACTACCTGCGCCGCGCCGGCCACCACTTCGTGATCCTCGACGACCAACCCGCACCCGGAGGCGCATGGCCCCACACCTGGCCATCACTGCGGCTGTTTTCCCCGGCCCAATACGCCTCGTTGCCCGGGTGGCCGATGCCGCCGTGGAAGAACGGGTTTCCGCCGGCAAGCCATGTCGTGGACTACCTCACCGCCTACGAGGCCCGCTATGACCTGCCCATCGAGCGA
Source organism: Mycolicibacterium neworleansense (assembly GCF_001245615.1). NCBI lineage: Bacteria > Bacillati > Actinomycetota > Actinomycetes > Mycobacteriales > Mycobacteriaceae > Mycobacterium > Mycolicibacterium neworleansense. Next base: position 851,520 of record NZ_CWKH01000003.1, on the reverse strand, counting down.
CCGGTGCGGGTGAGCGCGATACGCCGCGACGGCGCCGAACTGCGGGTCGAAGCGGAGACGCGCACCTGGCGGGCACGCCGAGTCATCAGCGCCACCGGAACCTGGCAACAGCCGTTCTGGCCCGTGTACCCCGGCATGCGGACCTTCAAGGGACGACAACTACACACCGTCGACTACCGCACGCCGGCGGAGTTCGCGGGCGCCGATGTCGTCGTGGTCGGGGGTGGCAATTCCGCGGCCCAGCTGGTCGCTGAGATCTCCCCGGTGGCCTCCAGCACGATGTGGGCCACGCTGCGACCACCGAGATTCCTGCCCGACGGTGTGGACGGCCGAGCCCTGTTCGAGGCCGCGTCCCGTCGGGCAATCGCGCTGGCCGCGGGCAAGCCCGATCCCGGTGGGGTCGCCGCACTCGGTGACATCGTGATGGTCCCCGAAGTCCTGGCCGCACGCGATCGCGGCGATCTCACACCGGTGTCCATGTTCGACCGCCTGACACCTGACGGTGTGGCCTGGGGTGAGCGAGTCCACCACGCTGATGTGGTGTTGTGGGCGACAGGATTTCGCCCGGCCCTGTCCCACCTTCGGCCGCTACGGCTGCGCGGCCAGGACGGTACCGTGCCGACCGCGGGCACTCGCGCCCTGGCAGAACCGCGCTTGCACTTGCTCGGCTATGGCGATTGGACCGGACCGGGATCGGCAACAATCCTCGGTGTCGGCCGCACCGCCAAGTCTGCGGTTGCCGAACTCGACCTCGACGACTGACATTCAAGCCCAGCCCGGCGATTGAGCTGCACTGACCGCTCGGAGATCAGAAGGCTTGGCCGCCGGCTGTCAGCTTGCCTGCACGTAGGGCGCAAGGTGATCGATCCGGCCGGTGAGGATGTCCACGGTGTTCTCGAAGGCATCCGGGTTGGTGCTGTGCACCGGGTCAGGAATCGACCAGTGGATCCGTTCGGGGTCCGGTGTGAGTTCCTCATGGGCGCTGTCGCACACCGCGATCACCAGATCGCCAGAAGCCAACACCTCGTTGAGATGACGCGGTGGCCGCGTCGACATCGGCACCCGCCGTTGCCGCGCGGCGGCGACCGCCGCCGGATGAATACGGTCCACCGGATGCGTGCCCGCCGAGGTGGCCAACACCGGACTGCGCCGATTCCAGATAGCGGCCGCCAGCTGGCTTCGAGCCGAATTCTGCGTACACACAAACACCACCCGGCGCGCATGACGGACCGCCGCGGGCACCAACTGCTCGAGCGCCTCACGCTGCAGATGCAAATAGGTGCGGCGTCGGTCGGCTTCGGATCGAGTCCGCCCGATCAGACCGGCCTCGGTCAAAACGCGCAGGTGATGGGCCATCAGGTTCGACGGCACCGACAGCTGAGCCTGCAACTCCGAGGGAGATGCGTCGGCGATCAACAACTGATCAACAATTGCCACCCGATATGGATCGGCCAGGGCGGCGTGAATCTCGGCGCGCCGCGACGCGTCGACGAGATCAGGCTGACCATCCATTGGCTCAATGGTCATTGAGTGATGGCAGGCCGTCAAGCCGGAGCTCGACCTACCGGCGGCCCCATTACTGCTCGACCGACTCGTGTTGTCCTCTGGGCTTCCTCGGGACTGCGACCCGCGGTGCGCGCCGCAGTCGGACGGACACGAACGTGCACGCATCGCACCGCTCGCCCTCGGGGCGTCGATGCATGAACTCCCACCACCCGGGAGATGAATGCTCGGTGACATCACCCGGCGAATCCCGTTACGGCACTTGCCCATCACGAGATCACTCAATCATCATTGAGGCAATCATGGCTGAGCGATATGCGGACGGGCCGCAGGCGAATGGTGCGGCCCGAATCGACGCCGCGGCACGGCACCGTGGCCACGCCGTTGTCGGCGCACACCGTGTCCCACCTGCTTGGTCAACCCGCAGCGATGTGCGGCTGACTGCCCAGGCCAACACGTATCCACCCCTATCCAGACGAACGCAAAGGACACAGTCGACATGACACTTCGCCGATCCCGCACGGCGGCAGCTCTGGCCGTTGGCGGGGCACTGCTTCTGGCTGGGTGCGCCACCACCGGACCCGTGCAGCCCTACGCCAAGAACGCCACGGTGGACTGCGGGGGCACGCCGACCCTCACCGCGAGCGGATCCACCGCGCAGGCCAACGCGATGACCCGATTCATCAAGACCTACGAGGATGCCTGTCCGGGCAAAACGGTCACTTACACCGCCAACGGCTCAGGAGCCGGCGTCGAAGAATTCCTCAACGGCAAAACTGACTTCGGCGGATCAGACACTGCGCTACAAGGTCAGGAATACGCGGCTGCCAAGCAACGCTGCGGCGGCTCGGACGCCTGGAACCTGCCTGCCGCTTTCGGCCCCCTGGCCATCACGTTCAACCTCAGCGAGGTCGACGTGCTGACCCTCGACGCACCCACCATCGCCAAGATCTTCACCGGCGCCATCACCCGATGGGACGACCCGGCGCTCGTGGCACTCAACGGAAAAATGCCCGCCCTCGACATCCATGTCGTCTATCGCAGCGACTCATCTGGCACCACCGACAACTTCCAGCAGTATCTGCAGGCTGCCTCCGAAGGTGCGTGGACCCACGGCGCCGGAAAGACATTCCAGGGCGGCACGGGGCAGGGCGCACCTGGCAATCAGGGCACCTCGGAGGTCGTGAAAAACACCGAGGGTGCCATCAGCTACAACGAATGGTCCTATGCCATCGAAAAGGAACTGGCCGCCGCCGACATCCGGACCTCTGCCGGCATCGTGCACATCGGCTCGGACTGGGTCGGCAAAACCATCTCCTCGGTCGGAATTACCGGCCAGGGCAACGACATCGTCTTGGACCTGAAACCGATCTATCTCCCCACCGAAAAAGGCGCCTACCCAATCGTGCTGGCCAGCTATGAAATCGTCTGCTCGAAATACCCCGACCCCGAGGTAGGCAAGGCAGTCAAGGCATTCCTGCACTCCACCATCACCGCCGGCCAGACCGGGCTCAACAAGAGCGGCTACATCCCGCTGCCGCCCGACTTTCAATCCAAGGTCTCGACAGCAGTCGACAGCATCACCTAGCCGCGGCCCCGCAGTGAGGCCGACCATCTTCGGCAACAACCGGTCTCGCGCCGTTGCGCTCACGCGCCTGCGCTCCGGGCGAGGGCGCCAGCGTCTGACGCACGGATCTGAGTAAGCGGGGCGGAGTCTCAGGAGGGCACTGGAGGGCGTCTGGTTGGCGGTCACCCGCCTCCTGCGCGGCCGGGCCTAGGTCCTCCTCGCACCGGCGCTTCGGAAAAGCCACTCCTGAGACCCCGCCAGTCCAATGTACTACTAGTAGGGCAGACTCTTGTGTTGCTGAACTGACTACTGGGTGGCGTGCCGACCCGACCCAGTCAGACAGACCCCGAACGAGCCGCCCAGTGGGCCCAGCGCCGCCGCGCTGTGGGACGTCGTATCCGCAGCTTGCGGCTCGAACGAGGATTAACCCAGGAAGCGCTCGCCCTGGAGTCGGGCGTCACGCGCAATGTGCTCATCCACGTCGAGCACGGCAAGCGCGGGCTGTTGTTTGAGCGGCTCTATGACATCGCCGAGGTGCTCGGAGTGCCGGCCAGTGACCTGCTCGACGACTCGATGGACACCTGACACAGTCCGTGGGTGTCCGTCCGGGGGTGAGGGTGGTCGCCCGGTGGCGATTCACTGACCGGGTAAGAACGCGACATACGCGCGGCGGGTGAGGGTCAATTCGGTGAGCTCTGCGGGATTCTGATCGGCCAGCGCAAACGCCCACGGCGTCAAGCCATGATCACGTGCCGCACCCGACACCGAGGCGAACTCATCGCGAAAATGGTTGCGCTGCCCCGAGGTCCAGTCTCGATGGTCGACTACCAGCGTCCACGGCCGCGTGAATCGGCGCGAGTCGGGGTCGTAACCTTCTCCGGCATATAGTTCAACCCGGTAGATGCCGTCGACGTCGGAGATCTGCCCCGTCCAGCGCAGCTGGGCATGAAGCACCCGCCGATGCGGCAGCCGGACGATGTCGCGGCGCGGGAGTCCTTTGAACGCGAATTGGTACCGGTCGGCGTTGACGCCCGGAAGCTCGATCGGCGACCCTCGGCGCTCCTCGGCGCTCATCTCCAGAAACGCCGCTGCGAATGGCCTGATCGATCGGGCGATCGCGCTGCCCGACGTTCTCCGGCGTACGTCACCTGTCGCCGATACCGGCACTAGCGAGGTGCGGCGGCGATCTGCACTCGGCGACAAGCTGGCGGCGGGTTCCCCGCTGATCTTGCGGTCCTCGGATTCGACCAGCCGGGTCGGACGCAGCACCGGCAGTCGGCCAGGGGAACCGCCGGCGATCACGCCACCGGCAGCGGCGGTCTCATCAACCAGGGTGCAATTCACATGCTGGCGAAGCGGTTTGGTGGCAAAGTGCGCCTGCACTCGTCGGTCGGGGCGGTGGGCTTTCGGGTACATCTCGACGCTGCAGCCGCAGCACCGAAACGTCGCGGCCTCGACCTCGGCATCGGTCCAGGCCCGCAACTCCTGCGCCGACACCACGACTGCCGGATCGGTCCCATCGATCACCGCACTGTCCACGACCGCCCCCATGTCGACCGCCCCTGCAGATGGCCGACCCCCGGCGCATCCGAGCAACCCGCCCAGCACACCGGCGCGGCCGCTGCCCCCAGTGTCGCAGCCACCGCCGACACGCACGTCAACGCGAGCACCGCCGCCACCGTGCTCGACGTCGGGAATCCGGCACTGAGCTATTTGATATATATCAAATAGATGGTTATGGTTGGCGGCATGCCCAAGGCGTTGCCTGTTATCGATGTCAGTGCCCCGATCTGTTGCGCCCCGATCTCCGCGGCGCCGATGGATGAGGACGTCGCCGTCGCGCTCGCGCTGCGTCTCAAGGCATTGGCCGACCCCGCTCGGCTGCGGCTGATATCGATCCTGCTGACCGCCCGCGACGGTGAGCTGTGCACTCAAGACCTGGCCACCGCCGTCGGTCTGTCCGACGGCACCGTCAGCCACCATCTCGGCCAGTTGAAGAAGGCGGGATTGGCGCTGTCGCAGCGACGCGGGATGAACGTCTACTACCGGGCCCATGTCGCTGCCCTCGACGCCTTGCGCGGCGTGTTGGCTACCTGCTGCTAACCCAATCAATCCCATCGTTCGCCCTCTCGAGAAGGAGTTCTCCCGTGACCGCTTCAGTGCCAGTGGATTTGCCGTCGGTGTGGACGCCCGCCGATTTTCCCGATGAGCACGCATGGTCGATCGACCTCTCGCCCGCGGACCGCCGGGCTCTCATCGACTACGGGCGCGGCGGAGCGCAGCAGGACCTGGCACGTCACTTCGCCCCGGCAGCCGCGCGGTGGGCGGCCATGCTGCAGCGGGGAGCGGGGTTTGTGCGGCTGCGCGACTTCCCGATCGAAGACCTCACCGAGGCTCAGATTGAGCACGCCTACCTGGGGCTGGGCAGCCTGCTGGGCCAGCCCGTCGGTCAGGATCGCCACGCCAACCTGCTCACCCATATCCGCGATGAGCGCGGCCAGCACGGCCCAGGTGTGCGCAAGTACCGGACAAATCTGCGCCAGGACTTCCACAGCGACGGTTCAGATCTGGTCGGCCTGCTGTGTCTACATCCGGCCAAAACCGGTGGCGAATCAAAGATTGTCAGCGCCCACGCGGTCTACAACGAGATGTTGCGCCAAGACCCGCACCTGGTGGAGGTGATGTATCAACCCATGCCGTGGAGCCGCAACGGGGAACAGCCTGCCGGTGAACCCGAATTCTTCGAACTGGCACCGATCACCGAGATCGACGGCGTCCCACGGCTGTTTTTCATCGCCTGGTACATCCGCGACTCCCAACAGCACGCGGGCGCACCTCGACTGTCCGATGACCAGTTGGCCGCGCTGCGCCTGGTCGAGAACATCGCCAACGATCCGGGCTTTCACATCGAAATGGACTTTCGGCCCGGCGACGTGCAAATCCTCAACAACACCACGGTGCTGCATTCACGCGAGCAATACACCGACCACGACGAACTGAGCCGGCGGCGCCATCTGTTGCGTCTGTGGCTGACGACCGACACCCCGACCACCCACGAGCTGCTCCGCGGCGGGATCCCCAACCAGACCGCGCGCTGACACCTCCAGGCACCGGTGGGATGCGAACGCTGGTCTGCTCGCATCCCGCCGGTGGACCATCACTGCGTTTTCAGCACCTCGGCCAAGGGCTCGGGCGCGACGTGGTGGCCTTGGCCGGTCAGCTGCACCAGAGTGGCGTGGGGAAGCTCGTGCGTGAGCAGGTCGATGGCCTGGTGTAGAAACGCCGCGCTGGCGGTGCCCGACACCAGGGTGGTGGGTGTGTGCAGGGTGGCGTAGCGGCGCAGATCAGCGGGCAGTCCCGACAGCACCTCCATGGTGGGCAGCAGCGTGGGGGCATGGGCCACGTTGGCCAGCCACAACGGGTTGTCCCGTGCGGCAGCAACTTCGGCCGGTGAGAGTCCGCCGCCCCCGCGGCCCAGCGCATCCAGGACCAACTCCTCGTAGCGTCCTGCGTCGAGCATGCCGCGGATCCACTCCGGATCCGGGATGGGGTAGGTGATCGGCAGCGGTGGTTCATACAGCGCCAGGCGCGGCACCAAATCTGGTGCGGACAGCGCGGTTTCCAGTGCGACAACAGCACCGAACGAGTAGCCGAACAGGGCATCGATCGGGCCAAGCGTGTCGATGACTGCGCCGACATCCTCGGTGTAGCGGTCGATGTGTGGCGGTGACAGGCCACGCTGGCTGGTTCCGTGGCCGCGCAGATTGATCAGGGCGACCGTGAACCGGTCGGTGAGATGGTCGGCCAGCGGCATCAGACTTAGTGCGGTACCCAGGCCGCCATGCACCGCTACCAGGACCGGGCCCTCACCACGCACCAGGTACGTGATCTCCGTGCCGTCAGCTGAGCGCACCGATCCGCCGCGCAGCCACCCGTGGCTGCTCGTCGTTGCCACGCGCCTTGGCGGGAAGGGTTGCGGGCCAGCAGTTTATCCACGACATAGGTGGCGTCCCGGCCGACGCCGCGTAGCGACGCCGAAGATAGGGACCGCTGCCACTCCAAACCTACGAAGCCCAGCCCCAGGTGAGTGCGCGACAACCCGCGCCGCTGTCGGGGCAGCGCGCGGTCATCGAGTGCCCCCAGGTCGGCGAGATAGTCCAGCGCGGGCCGATACCCGGTCGCGCACAGCACGGTGTCGACTTGTTCGCGGGTGCCGTCGGCCCACACCGCCGAGTCGCCGTCGAGACGACGGAACATCGGTCGCCGGTCGGGACGACCGGCGGTGAGCGCGTCCCGATAGGTGCCGTGGTCGAACACCGGAACGGTAGGCGGTTGGTTCAGCCACGGGCCGATCGGTGCGGCATCCAGGCCGGTGACGGTGAACCAGAAGTGCATGTCGCGACCCCACGGTCGCTGCGGAATGAACCGCACCCGGTCTCGGGTGGCCAGGGATACGTCGGTGACTTCAGCCAGCTCGGCACCGATCTGAATTGCCGAGTTGCCGGCGCCCACAACCACGATGCGCCGCCCGGCCCACGGGTCGGGACTTCGGTAGGCACTGGCATGCAGCAGTTGGCCGGTGAACGTGTCGGCTCCGGGGAAACTGGGCAGGTAGGGCTTGGCGAAGCTTCCGGTCGCGGCGATCAGGATCGGTGTGCTCCACTGCCGGCCCGCGGCGGTGAAGACGGTGAAGCCACTCGGGTCGCCGGTGACGGTGGTGACCGCATCGCCGGTGTGGATGTCCACAGACAGCCCTGCGGCATAACCGCGGAGGTAGTCGATGACGTCGTCGCGATGCGGATAGCGGTCGGGATCGCCCGGGAATGCCACGCCGGGCAGCGCGCTGTAGCGGGCGGGGCTGAACAGGGTCAGGCTGGCGTAGTAGTCCGGCCAGGATCCGCCGGGTTCACCACGAGCGTCCACAATGAGCGGGTGCAGGCCGCGGTCGCGTAGCGCGGCGGCGGCGGCCAGTCCGGATTGGCCGGCACCGATCACGATCGCGTCGCGTGGTGAGGCGGAAGTCATTGCCGTGACGGTTCTTTCGTCGATGGTGTACCGGTGGTGAGTTCGGGTGCTGCCACGCCGGTGGCGGTGGCCAAGACCGCTGCCAGGCCGGCGGCCGCGCCCAGGACGACGAACATGGCCGCGTAGCCGTGCAGCGCGGTGGCCAGTGCGGCGCCGATGAACGGGGCTAGTGCGGTGGTGAACATCAATGGTGCTGACAGGATTCCGCTGAGATGCCCGTAATGGGCTGTGCCCCAGCGTTCTGTCACGGCAGTGGCCTGCAGCAGCGTCATGATGCCGCGCACCATGCCCGCCACGATCGCGACGCCGATCAGCGCCGCCAGCGAGGTGAACAGTCCCAACAGTGCGGTGGTGACCGCAACGATGCCCATGATCAGCGCAGTGCGGGTGACGACGCCGAAGCGCTGCACCAAACTCTGATAACCGATCCGGCCCAGCACCTGGCCCACGCCGCCGAGGCCGAGGGCCACCGCCGCTGCCTGGGTGCTGAACCCGCGCTGGGCCATCAACGGGACGAGGTTGATGACCACGGCGTAGGAGGCCAGCGCCGCCAGCGCGAACGCCGCCGTCAGGGCGACGAAGGGGCGGGTGCGTGCCGTGAGGGTCGCAGCCTGCACCGCATGGTGATGGATCATCGGCGGCCACGGCTGTCGCAGTCCGACGAGGTGGGCCGGGATGGTCACCACCGCCAGCAACGCCGTGAGCACGAGATAGGTGGTACGCCAATCCAGATGCGCCGAGAGCACTGCGGTCAGCGGGGCGAAAACAGTGCTGGCGAACCCGGCGACCAACGTGAGCACGGTCAGCGCCCGCACAGCATGGGGAGCGAAATACCGCGTCAGCGCGGCGAACGCCGGCGCGTAGAACACCGCGCTCATCGCCACGCCGGCCAGCGCCCACGCGGCAAGAAACCACCCGAAGGTGGGGGCCGCGGCGATCCCCAGCAGTGCGGCGACACCGAGCACCGAACCACCTGTCATGACCCAGCGGGGGCCATGGCGGTCCAGCGCTCGGCCCACCGGGACGCTCATGATCGCCGAGGTGAGCAGGCCTGCGGAAAACGCGGCAGTCACCGCCGAGGCCGACCACCCTGTGTCGCCGCAGATCTGGGGCAACAACACCGGGAAGGCGTAGTAGAGCACACCCCAACTGATGATCTCGGTGACACACAGCGTCACCAGCACCCCGCGCGGGCCGTGCGAGCCGGCGCGGGGCGGCAGTGATGCACTGCGCGGTGAGGTCATCCGCCGATCGGATTGAGTGACAACGTCAACGGCTGCGGGGCGCTGGCCGTGCTGCAGCAGCCGCCCTCATTGGCCGCCTCAGCGTCATCAACCAGGCCGCCGCCGCTGCACACACCGGTCTCGGGCAACACCAATTCGACGCGCTGCGCCGCCTCGTGGTCACCGGCCAGTTCCGCGGCCACGCTGCGCACCTGCTCATAACCGGTCAACGCCAAGAAGGTCGGGGCGCGCCCGTAGGACTTCATCCCCACCAGATACAGGCCCGGCTCGTCGGGATGGGCAAGCTCGGTCGCGCCGTGTGGGGGCACACTGCCGCACGAGTGCAGGTTGGGATCGATCTCGGGGGCCAGCTTGGCCGGGGCCTGCAGGATCGGGTCCAGATCCAGTCGCACCTCCGACAGGAACGACAGATCAGGCCGGAAACCGGTCAGCACCACGACATGATCAGCCGGCGCCAGCGTGCGCTCGTCGTCGGCGACCAGCACCACCTGGTCCTCGACGCGATCGACGCGCTCGGTGCGGAACCCGGTGTGCAGCTTGACCAGTCCGGCATCGACAGCCGCCCGGGCCCGAATCCCCAGCGCGCCACGCTGCGGCAACGCATCGGCCTCGCCGCCGCCGAAACCATCACCCACCGCGCCGCGCCGCCACACCCACGACACCTGCGTGGACGGATCCTCGCGGACCACCTCGGCCAACTCGATGACTGCGGTCATCGCTGAATGGCCATTGCCGACGACCACCACATGGTTACCGGAGAACTTCTCAGATTGGTTGCGCGAGGCGGGGATGTAGGTCACCAGACCCGCGTCGGCAGCCGCCTGCTCGCCGATGGCCGGAAGACCGTCGGCGCCCGCAGGATTGGGCTGCGTCCAGGTCCCCGAGGCGTCGATCACAGCCTGGGCCAACACCCGAGACTGCGCGCCGGCCTCATCGCTGATGCGCACCACGAATGGGGATTCCGCACGCCCGGTGCTGAGCACCCGGTCATGGCCCTGACGCGAAACGCCCACTACCCGGGCGTCGTAATGCACCCGATCACCGAGGGCCTGCGCCAACGGCGCCACATAGTCGTCGATCCACTCTTGCCCGGTGGGGTACCCCGAAGCCGGAGCTACCCACCCGGTCGGAGCCAGCAGCCGGGCAGCCGCCGGATCGATCAACTCGGGCCACGGCGAGAACGTACGTACATGAGACCAGCCCTGGATCGCCGAACCCGGCCCGCTGCCGGCCTCCAGCACCAGCGGCGTCAGGCCGCGTTCCAACAAGTGCGCAGCGGCAGCCAGGCCTTGCGGGCCGGCACCGATCACAACAACGGGCAGGTCGGACATCTTCTCTCCTCGGATCGACAACTATCGATACATCGACAATGCTCGATACATCGATGTTTGTCAATGTGTGTGGCATACTGGGGTCATGGCCAGCGCAACTGTCGCGGTGACCGCCACCGATATCGGTGCGTGCTGCTCTCCGCTGACCGGCGGTGTGATCGACACGCCGGCAGCCGAACGGCTCGCGGCGGTGTTCAAGGCCCTGGCCGATCCGGCCAGAGTCAAGCTGCTGTCACTGATCGCCGCCTCGGCCGGCGGTGAGGCCTGCGCCTGCGACCTCACCGAGCCCCTGGGTCTGTCGCAGTCGACGGTGTCGCACCACATGAAATTGCTCGTCGAGACTGGCCTGGTTAGCCGTGAGCAGCGCAGCAAATGGGCCTACTACCGGGTCAACGAAGTCGCGCTTGAGCGTGTCGCGCACCTGCTGATGGCCCGCTAGTCCCAGGTCTACCCGCCCCGCCGCCCCTTCTGTCCTAGGCGGGCCGTCCTTGTTCGGCCAGTTGTCGGCCATTGGCGCCAATTCTCTTAAATCGCAGTAATTTTCACGCCCAGCCTCGATCTGGGCCGTGGCTCCGAGTGGTCTGCCCGCGCAATCCGGTGCCGCGGGCCTGCGGTTTCGGTCACGGTGCCGAATCGGGGTTCGAAGTGTGAGCTCGGCAACCTCACCCTTGTCGGTAGTTGACGTTGTGGTGCTCGATCCTGCACAGTGTCGATGTCGTGACCTTTGGGTGGCACCTAGGGCACCGATGAACTATTGAGAGCCCCGCACTCCGTCGAGTGCGGGGCTCTTTTTGTTCTGGCGACACGCCGATGCCTGCATGCTCAGCAATGTCCTGAGCTGGAAATTCCATAAATGTTATTCAGAACATGTTGTATGCCCCCAGCTCGATGACCACTAGGTGTAGTGTTTGCGAAGCCACCCAAAGAGCGGCTCAGCGAACGCTGGGCCGGAGAACTTTCGAGACGGAAGGTCACGACAACACCATGACGGAGCAGTCCGCATCCGAGCACGCGTTCATTTCCTATGTCCATGAAGACAGCGATCACGTCGACAAGCTGTGCAACCTGCTGAACGCGGCCAGCATTCCGCACTGGCGGGACAGGGCCGATCTGGGGCCTGGCGACATGTGGAAGGCCAAGATCCGCGAGGCGATCAGCTCTGGCTCACTGGCCTTCCTCGCATGCTTCTCAACGAAGTCCACCGGCAAGCCCAAGAGTTACCAGAATGAAGAGATCACGCTCGCTGCAGAGGAATTCCGCCTGCGCCCGCCTGGCCGAACCTGGCTCATTCCCGTGCGATTCGATGACTGCGAGATCCCCGAATGGGATCTTGGTGGTGGCCGGACGCTTCGCGACATCAATTACATCGACCTGTTCGGCGACAACTACGCCGAGAACGTGGTGAAACTGATCGAGGCCACCAAGAAGGCCATGGGCCTGACCGGGGTCGACCCCGCCACCGTTCGAACAGCAGTCAGCGAAGCCGCCGCTGCCGAGCGTCCAGCCCTGCTGCGGCGGCTCACCAAAGACATGATCCGCGACCCGTCCCGGGAGATCGAACTCGATGAACTGATCACCCAGGAGATCTCCAACATGCTGGCAGGCATGCGTGACACCGAGCGTTTCCCCTCGGCGTTCTCCGGCACCACCAACGACGAGCACATCGTCCAGATTGCGGAAACCGCGATCGACTACTGGCGGTTGGTCGAGCCTTTCTGTGCATCGCTTCAGGTCGCTGCACGCTGGGGATCCCCAGAGTCGCTGTCGCCGTGGATCAAAGGCATCCGCGCCCTCACTGCGGAGGCGGTGAAGATGGTGGGCGACTCGCTCAACGCGCTGCGCTACCTCCCGAGCCTCCTCACGGTTACCGTCGCCGCCATGGCATCCAGTGGCCAGGGCCGCTGGGACAACTTCCGGGCGCTCATCGTGGACAATGTGGTCCCGAACCCCCGCCTGCAGGGAAAACGCGTGGCGATCATCGAAACCGTCAGCCCCTACACACCTTTCGGCGGAGCTGCCGAAGTCGCGGCCCACATCCTGGCTCGCTCAGAGACCACCGATGATGACCTTGCCACCGCCCTGGCTGGATACAACAAGAAGTACGGGAAGTTCCACACCCCGGTTTCCGAGTGGCTGTTCGCTATCTTGAAGCCGAGCTTCGTAGACCAGTTCCCGGACGACGACGCCTACCAGGATGCGTTCGACTACACCGAGATTGCCGTCGGAGTCGTGAACGAGGACCTCGGATTCATGCGGGCCGCTGAGTCTGGCCGCCCGTCCTACTCCCGAAACAAGTGGTTCGGACGTTCCACCTGGCGCTATGCCCACCGTCACTGCGAACCGGTGAAAGACTTCGCCGATGAACTGCAGCTCCGCGGGGAGCAGTGGGAACCGTTGCGTGCTGGCCTGTTCGGCGGGTCACCGGATCGCGCACGAGATGCCACCAAGCAATACGACGAGACCTTCAAGGAAATCGCCAGCCACAGGTGGTGAAGGTGGGCGCCGAGCCTGCGAGTGTGTTGCTGGCCATCGTGATCGATGGCCAGCACCCGCTCCGCCGATCACTGCGGCAACAAACGATCCCGCCATGCCCGGCTGACGGCGCAACGCTGACTGGGTGTCGGTAACCGGTTGGTGGCCATGGTGATTGCCACGTCGATGTCAGCAGAAGATGACGGGCCGTCGCCGAGCGCGGCGATCGCGCAGCTGAGCTGGCGCGCCGTCAGAGACGCCGGCCCGTGCAGTGCGATCAACGTCGCATGCCCTGTGCGTGGCGCCTGTTCGGCATAGCCGGCCCTCAGCCACCCAATCGCCGCGGTCAGCGCGGAACGCAGCGGGGCGCCGGGCTGAGGTCCCATGCGACCGGCCCCGCGCCCTCGGGTAGCGCAAGCCGACGAAGGGAATCGGTGGCGCAAGCGGTTACGCATGAGCGGCAACGCCAAGTTCGTTGAGCAGCTGACGAACTCGGCGTTCGATGTCATCGCGGATGGGGCGCACCGCATCGACATTCATGCTCGCCGGATCCTCCAGCTTCCATTCCTCATAGCGGCGACCCGGGAAGACCGGGCAGGCATCGCCGCATCCCATCGTGATCACCACATCGGCAGCCCGAACGATCTCCTCAGTCCAGGGCTTGGGGTACTCACCGGAGATGTCGATCCCGCGTTCGGACATCGCGGCCACCGCAGCCGGGTTGATCTCATTGCCCGGCTCCGAGCCGCCCGACCACGCCACCGCCGCATCCCCGGCGAAATGGCTGAAGAATCCCAAGGCCATCTGGGAGCGACCGGCATTGTGCGTGCACAGGAACAGCACGGTCGGCTTGCCGGTATCGCTCTTGCCTTCCACCTTGGCCAGCGCCCGTAACCGTTGGCGTGCGAAGCGCTCGGCCAGCAGCGGCAGAAACCGTGGGATCGAGGCCCTGCTCGCGAACTGGTCATAGGAGGAGTGCAGAAATCGCTCGATGGTCTCGATGCCGAAGCTGTCGGTGAACTCGTTTTCGAGCCGAACCGCTGCGGTCTTGAGCGCGAGCTGCTGATCGATGGACAGGTCGGAGCGCAGGTGGGTGGCGACGTTGTCGGACATGGTGGCAGTGACCTCCTTCGGGCCTATAGCGAAGTGGCGGACGTCAGGGGTTCTGGAGGACCACACCTATGGAGCGGTAGGCGCGGACCTCTCGGCGGGAGCGACGATTTCAGTCCAGAAATATTGACTCAATACTTGTTGAGCTATATCGGCGCCGTCAAGAGGGCAGCGTGAATCGACCTGAGGCCGTCAAGGTGGTTCATCTTCCGTTCATCCGGGTTGTGCTGTGGGTTCACTGGCAACCTTTAGGTTCAGGTCCCGAGCAGCCATCGGTTCTGCTCGGCGGAACAGCCGTTCCGCGGCTTGGCCCGCCGTGGTGGCAACGGGAGTTGACCACCCTGACCTCTAATAAGGAGCTACGTGAAGCTCAACCGTTTCGGTGCTGCGCTGAGCCTGATGGCCGCAGGCAGCCTGGTGCTTTCGGCGTGTGGCAGTGACAACAATGCAGAATCTGGTTCTAGCGCGACCAAGGCCGCCGGCGAGGCTTCATCGTCAGGTGTCGACTGCGCAGGCAAGAAGTCGCTGAAGGCCAGCGGGTCCACTGCGCAGGCCAACGCCATGACCCGGTTCGTCAACGCCTACGAGCAGGCTTGCTCGGGCTACACCCTCAACTACACCTCCAACGGCTCCGGCGCCGGTGTGAGCGAGTTCGTCGGCAAGCAGACCGACATCGGTGGTTCTGACTCCCCGCTGAGCAAGGACAAGGGCGAGTACGACAAGGCCGCCGAGCGGTGTGGATCGCCCGCCTGGAACCTGCCGGTGGTGTTCGGCCCGATCGCGGTTACCTACAACCTCGAGGGCGTCGACGGGCTGGTGCTCGACGGGCCCACCGCCGCCAAGATCTTCAACGGAACCATCAAGACCTGGGACGACCCGGCGATCAAGGCGCTCAACCCGTCGGCCACGCTGCCCGCGCAGCCGATCACCGTCGTGTTCCGCAGCGATGAGTCCGGTACCACTGACAACTTCCAGAAGTACCTCGACGCAGCGTCTGACGGTGCCTGGGGCAAGGGTGCGGGCAAGGCGTTCGCCGGCGGAGTTGGCGAGGGTGCCAAGGGCAACGAGGGCACCTCGGCGGCCATCAAGAACACCCCGGGATCGATCACCTACAACGAATGGTCCTTCGCCCAGGCCCAGGGCCTGTCGACGGCCAAGATCGTCACCTCGGCGGGCCCGGAGCCGGTCGAGATCAGCACCGAGACTGTCGGCAAGACCATCTCGGGCGCCACGATCAAGGGTGAAGGCAACGACCTCGTGCTGGACACGGTTTCGTTCTACAAGCCGACCGAGACCGGGGCCTACCCGATCGTGCTGGCCACCTACGAGATCGTCTGCTCGAAGTACCCCGACGCCGACACCGGCCAGGCCGTCAAGGCATTCCTGCAGTCGACGATCGGTGCGGGTCAGGAAGGCCTGGCCGACAACGGGTACATCCCGCTGCCGGCTGCGTTCGAATCGAAGCTGTCTGCCGCTGTCAACGCGATCGCTTGATCGGAATCACTGATGGCCTTACAGCCAGAGATCTCGGGAACCTTTCGGGGGCCGTCTACACCGGCGGCCCCCGAAAGGGGAGAGACTGCATCTATGCCTGATCCGGACAAGGCCACCAAAAAGACGAGCGCGATCCGCGCGGGGAGCGGCCAGCTCGGTGACCGTATCTTCAAGGCGCTAGCTGTCGCGGCGGGGTCGACCATTGTCATCGCGATCGCACTCATTGCGATCTTCCTGCTGATCCGCGCCATTCCATCGCTCGGGGCCAACCACGCCAACTTCTTCACCAGTACCGAGTTCAACACCGCCGACGCCGACAATTTGAGGTTCGGCATCCGCGACCTGTTCATGGTGACTGTGCTCAGCTCGGTATTCGCGCTCGCACTTGCTGTGCCGGTCGCGGTGGGCATCGCACTGTTTCTCACCCACTACGCACCGGCACGCCTGTCCCGACCGTTCAGCGCGCTGGTCGACCTTCTCGCCGCGGTGCCCTCGATCATCTTCGGTCTATGGGGAATCTTCATCCTGGCTCCCTGGCTGGAGCCGGTAGCCAGTTTCCTCAACAAATCCTTGGGCTGGCTGTTCCTGTTCGAGACCGGAAACGTGTCGCTGGCGGGCGGCGGCACCATCTTCACCGCCGGCGTGGTGCTGGCGGTGATGATTCTGCCGATCATCACCTCGGTGAGTCGGGAAGTGTTCCGCCAGACCCCGATCTCCCGGATCGAAGCCGCCCAGGCTTTGGGTGCCACGAAATGGGAAACGGTACGTATGACGGTGCTGCCGTACGGTCGCAGCGGTGTCATCGCCGCCTCAATGCTGGGCCTCGGTCGTGCGCTCGGTGAAACCGTTGCGGTACTGATCATCCTGCGCTCGGCAGCACAGCCGGGTAGCTGGTCGTTGTTTGACGGTGGCTACACCTTCGCCTCCAAAATTGCCTCGGCGGCAGCCGAATTCAGTGCACCACTGCCTACCGGCGCCTACATTGCCGCCGGTTTCGTCCTGTTCGCCCTGACCTTCGTGGTCAACGCGGCCGCCCGCGGCATTGCTGGAGGGAAGGTCAACGGATGACCACCGCATTCGACAGCCCGGTCAAGAGCCAGACGTTCCACTCGGTGAGCGTCGGTCGGCGCATCAAGAACAACATCGCGACCTCGCTATTCGTCGCAGCATTCGGGGTCGCATTGATCCCGTTGTTCTGGGTGCTCTACATCGTGGTGGAGAGGGGCTGGCAGGGCGTCACCAAATCGGGTTGGTGGACTCGCTCGCTGCAAGGTGTGCTGCCCGAATCCTTCGCCGGAGGCATCTACCACGCGCTCTACGGAACGCTGGTGCAGGCCGGCATCGCTGCCATCATCGCGATCCCGCTGGGCATCATGGCTGGCATCTACCTCGTCGAGTACGGCCGCTCCCGGCTGGCTCGGGTGACCACCTTCATGGTCGACGTCTTGGCCGGTGTGCCCTCAATCGTGGCTGCCCTGTTCATCTTCGCGTTGTGGATCGCCACCCTCGGATTCCCGCAAAGTGCCTTCGCCGTATCGCTGGCACTGGTCTTGCTGATGCTGCCGGTGGTGGTGCGCTCCACTGAGGAGATGCTCAAACTGGTGCCCGACGAACTCCGGGAAGCCAGCCTCGCATTGGGCATTCCCAAGTGGGTCACCATCGCTCGCGTCGTGCTGCCCACCGCGCTGCCCGGCATCATCAGCGGCATTCTGCTGTCGATCGCCCGCGTCATCGGTGAGACCGCCCCGGTGCTGGTCCTGGTGGGATACGCCAGATCCATCAACTTCGACGTGCTCGACGGCAACATGGCATCGCTGCCGCTGCTCATCTACACCGAACTGATCAACCCCCAACCCGCCGGGCAAATGCGTGTCTGGGGTGCTGCGTTGACGCTGATCATCGTGGTGGGCATCCTGATGTTCCTGGCCTCGATCGCGACACGCCTCCTCACCCGCAACCGCTAACCGCAAGGAACGTTCCTCATGGCCAAACGTATTGACCTCAAAGACGTCAACATCTACTACGGCGCATTCCACGCCGTGGCCGACGTGGGTTTGTCGGTGCAGCCGCGCAGCGTGACCGCGTTCATCGGCCCGTCGGGCTGCGGCAAGTCCACGGTGCTGAGGTCGCTGAACCGCATGCACGAGGTAACACCTGGCGCCCGTGTCGAGGGCTCGGTGCTGCTCGACGGTGAGGACATCTACGGCGCCGGGGTGGACCCGGTGGGCGTGCGCAAGACCATCGGAATGGTGTTCCAGCGTCCGAACCCGTTCCCCACCATGTCGATTCGTGACAACGTGGTGGCCGGGCTGAAGCTGCAGGGTGTGCGCAGCAAGAAGACCCTCGACGAGGTGGCCGAGCGTTCACTGCGCGGCGCGAACCTGTGGACCGAGGTCAAGGACCGCCTGGATAGGCCCGGCGGTGGTCTGTCGGGTGGTCAGCAGCAGCGGTTGTGCATCGCCCGTGCCATCGCCGTGCAGCCCGATGTGCTGTTGATGGATGAGCCCTGCTCGGCGCTCGACCCGATCTCGACGCTGGCCATCGAAGATCTGATCTCCACGCTCAAGCAGGACTACACGATCGTCATCGTCACCCACAACATGCAGCAGGCCGCCCGTGTCAGTGATCAGACCGCGTTCTTCAACCTCGAGGCCACCGGAAAGCCCGGCATGCTTATCGAGATCGACGACACCGAGAAGATGTTCTCCAATCCAGGCAAGAAGGCGACCGAGGACTACATCTCCGGCCGATTTGGCTAATAGTCGGCGGGATGCGCATCACGCACGGGGGTTTTGCGAGCGCGTGAGAAGAAGAGTGGGGTACACGATTTGACGATCGAGGTACGCCGTGCCGACGAGTTCACGCGGCCAGCATTTCGTGCTGCCGTGGGGCCTGCGCGCGGCAGTCTGTTGCTCGTCGACACCGATGCAATCATCGCCGAACAGTTGATGGAGGACGCCGCACGCACCGGAATCGACACCGTGTGGTGCAGCGATGGCGCTGAAGCGCTGCTGACAGTCGGTGCCGGACCGCCCAACGCGCTGGTGCTGCAGGCCCGCACCGAGATCGTCGACGCGGCCACCATCGCCGCAGCAGTGCGTGGCCGGTGGTCCCTACCGATCCTGGTTGGCTCGGCGCCCGAAGATGACGACGTGGCCCGCCAGGTCCTCGTAGCCGGTGCCTCGGCGGTCATCGCCCGGCCCTATGACATCACCGCGATCGCCCCATTCGCGCTCAGCGGTGACAAGCGCCCCGACGAGCCGGCCACGTTCTTCGCCGGACCCATCCATGTGGATCCCGATGGTTACGAAACCCGGGTTCGTGGCCGCGAAGTCCAACTCACCCAGCGTGAACTGGAACTGCTGATCTTCTTGATCAAGCAGCGTGGCCGAGTCGTCAGTTCCGAAGAAATCAGTGACGCCGTGTGGGGGCGTGTCTCTGACACCAACACCGTGGCCGTGCACGTCAAACGGCTGCGCGACAAACTCGGCGTCGACGCTGAACACGGAGAGTTCATCCGCACCATCCGTGGTGCCGGATACCGGCTGGCCCCCTCGATCTACACGTGAGTTCCACCGACACCAACTCCGAGGCCGACCAGTGGACACGGTCCCTGCAAGCGTTGAAGGCCTATCGCGATGCGCGCGGAACCACCGACGTCGCGCGAGGTGTCCGGGCATTTGGCGTTGACCTCGGCAAATGGGTTGTTCAGTGCAGAAACGACTACTGGAACGGCGCGCTGGACGCCAAACGTGTCAAGGCGCTCGAACGCATTGAAGGCTGGCAGTGGGGACCCTCGCGCCCCGACAGCTGGCGCCACGCTTACGACACCGTGCAGGCCTACGCGCGCAAGCACCGCAGCATCATTGGCTTCGAGGCGACCGTCATCGACGGCGTCGAGATCCAGGCCTGGGCGGCGGCGCAACGCAGCGCCCAGCTCAGCGGCCAGCTGTCTCTGGTCCAGATCACCCTCCTGGACAAACTGCCGGGCTGGACATGGGATCAGGACGAAACACGTTGGAAGCAAGGGATACTGGCCGCCAAACGCTACATCAAACTCCACCGAAGTCTCGACGACGTGCAGCAAGATGCCGAGCTTGACGGGTACCCGTTAGGACAATGGCTCCACCGCTGCCGAGAAGACTTCCGTGCCGGCACTTTGCCGCAGGAGCGGATCGCCACACTCGAGGCATTGCGCGGCTTCAGCTGGGGCCGCCAACGCGAGCAGTGGACCGTTGGTTTCGAGGCACTCACCAGCTTTGCGGCCGCAAACGGGCATGCCTCGCCCAGTCAACACACCGTCATCGACGGATTCCGGCTCGGCGCATGGGTGACCGGCAAGCGCTATCAGTACCGGCAAGGCACCCTACCCGAACAGCAAGCTGCAGCACTGGAGTCACTGCCAGGATGGCAATGGTCACCCCTAGATGCTCAGTGGCAGCGCGGATTTGACGCACTTCGCCGCTACAGCGATCAGAACGGCCACGCCAATCCGCCCCGCGGACACACCTACGACGACTATCCCGTCGGTGACTGGGCACGCGCCCAACGAGACGCACACGACCGCGGCCGCATGCCATCCACCAGAGTCTCCCAACTTGAAGCGCTGCCAGGGTGGTCCTGGAAGATCCAGTGAAGTCGGTAGCAGGCGTGCCCCAATCCCGTAAGCACCGCAACTGTATGCACTACTAGTAGTACCATTAGCTGAGTTGCTCGCCGAGACGCTGGACTCCTGTGGGTTGAGGAGGGGTTGTGTCCAATTCTGAGAATCGCCGCCTGACGGAACAGGTCAAGGTACGCCTGCTCCCGCAGGAAAAGAGTGCTCTCGAAGCCGAGGCCGCGCTCAGGGGCATCACGGTTCCCCGACTGCTGAGGCTCATCAGTGTCGGCCCGGATATCGGCGAGCCGGATAGCGAGATGTCCACTGCGCTTGACTGTGGCAGACCGCATCCTGTGATGCGCATAGGACCCTGGAGTGATTCGGGGGATGAGTGAGACGGCGCTGACTCGGCTGGCGGCCAACGCCGCACTCTACCGGGTGCAGAAACGTGAACTCGACCGCGCGATCTACCAGGCTGCCACCGATAGTGGGCTGACTCACACGCAAATCAGCGACATCGTCGGCGTTTACTCGGTGCCGGCGGTGCAACGTATCTTGCGTCGGTTCACCGACGATCCTTCACAACTTGAACAGGCGCCTGCTGAGATCATCGACCGACACGTCGCAGGGCTGATCGATGGGGACGAGATGATGAACCAGCTCTTGAATCGTCAGTACTCCTTCGGCGCCCCGGCATCCGTTGGAGGCGTTGCTACTGATGCGTACAAGGCGGGCAGTTGGGACGACATCGAAATCGCCTTCTGCAAAGGACAGCTCGGTGAGGCCGAGTTCCGGCAACTCGCTACACGCCATTTGCGCAGGCGTGTGAGTGTGCCCGCGAGCCGGCGGCATGAACCCTTGTCGTGACAGAGACTGCAACGCCGAATTGCAAACAGTCACCCGCGCCGAATTCACATCTCGACAGGAGCTGAACTGCTCCATGCAGGCGATGCGATAGCGCTAGTAAGCATTCTTGTGGTCCGGCCGACTAGGCGTTTCGGCTGCCGATGGGCAGATCGCGCGGCCTGGTACTGCGATCTTCTGAGTCCATGTTAGGTCGACGTCTTATCGTCACTTTCGGTGTGCGTTCGCAAGGCTGAAAACGCGGTCTTCGCACGCCAGAGGGCTGCGCCGCCGATGAGAGAACTCCTAGAGGTCGTGCACGACCCTGACGTTGCGTTCAACCCCTTTTACGGCCCCGCCCCCGAGCATGACTGCCCATGTGGTTCAGGGCTGCAAGCTCAGCACTGCCATCGAGCCACCGACGACACATGGGTCGCAGAACGTCCGCCAGCTCTCATCACTGGGCCGCGCACCGAGTACGGCAACCCTGGCTGCTACGCCCGCAGCAGCCAGGACTGCGATGAGCAACTCACCCGCGAGCATTGGATCAGCGACGACCTGCTTGAACGCGTATCCAACGACAAGAAAGTTATCGCCGTCGAAGGTGCGGCCTGGCAAGGAAAAACGCCGAAACGGAAAACCATCGGTATCAACTCGATGTCATCGAAGATCCTGTGCAGTCGACACAACCGGGCCCTGTCGCCTCTGGACAAGGTCGCGGCGGAATTCTTCACCCACCTGCGAGACGATCTGCTCGACATGAACTGGCATACCGGAATGCCGCCGCATTTCCCAAACGGCTTCACACTGATCAGCGGACCGTACTTTGAACTGTGGCTACTCAAAGTTCTCTGGGGAGCGATCGAGTCCGGCGCCCTCACGGTCAACGGGCACGTCGCCTACCGATTTCGTCTCGGGGTGACCACCGCGACACTGACCGAAATCCTATGGCGGGGAGCCCAATGGCCGAAGCACCGGGGCATGTATGTGATGCTCGACCGAGACGCGGACTACTGGATCAAAGGGAACTCGGTGCGGGTACGACCGGCAAACGTTGAAAGCGAGATTCTTGGCGGTTACATCCAGATCGGCGGCTTCGAATACAACATCTCCTTCGAATCACCACCAGTCAGAAAGATTTACCGGCCCGCAGCTATCAGCTTCCAACGACGCGGCTTCAACAACTGCTGGAAGATGGCGGCTTTCGCCTGGCCGGAACTAGGGCACGAAATGGTCAATGCCTTCAGTCAACGCGCACCAGGGGAGGATCCGTCCGTCCCGCCGACTCGGAGGGCGGCAAGCCTGCGAGACAAGATCATGCCAGGCTCAGTCAACGTCACCAGTGGCGCAACCCCAGAGCAGCGGACCGTTGAACCTAACCAAGAAGAAGCGAGATTCACAGGTGACCAACGCTGAATTCCCTTCCAAGACAGCTCAATCACTAGGTAAATTCTGGTTGCCCGATGCCGACGATTCTCCGGTGTCGGGGATGCTCAGCGTCGATGGCACTGATGTTCGCCTAGAGGTCAGCCCGGAGATCACGCCAATGTTCTTGATCAGGAACACCGGGCCAGGTAAGGCGGCCGTGAAGCTCAGCGATCAACCTGACGACATGGTCGTCCTCGGTTCGATCCCGATGAAACCGCGAAAGGTCACCCTCTGGGACGCACAAACCACGCACCAAACACAACTGGCCGGCCTATTCTTTGCCGGCAAAAACGCCGGTCCGTCTAGACAAGGGCTCAAAGCCACGTGGTGTGTCGCGGGCCAACATCTGCCCGATCCAGACACGCCCCTTTGCGGTGTTCGGCCCGATGTCACAAACCTCGCCGAGTGGGCCAGACTTCCCGCACTCGCTACCACGGTCTATCCGCGTGACCCGCTCAAGCTCGACTGGCACATGAATGTACGAAACAAATCACTTGATGCCGAACTCGCCAATGGCGCAGGCTATCTCACCCTCGCACCATCAGCACGGCACAGTCCTCCTGACTTGCGCGGGCTCCATGTCACCACGACCAGTCAGCTCGAGATCGAGCTCTTTCAGGGTTGGAGCCTTCCGGACATCGCAATGAGAGTCCTGCGCCCCCTCGCCGACCTCATGACGCTGTTGTCCGGCAAGCCGTGCGTCATACGGTCGCTGGACGTTTGGGCCGATACCTGGTGCTCGGTACACGGCTACCAGATCGATCCGGCCGGCCCCGAGACCGCCGGCGAACTGCTATTCACCCGACCGCACGTCGGACTCGAGTTCCTTCCGCGATGGTTCGATCTACACCAACGCACGACACCCGTGCCTCAGATCCTTGCCGCCGTCATCCGAAACGAATATCCGACTGTAGAAGCAGATGCGCTGTCTCTGGCGACCGCTGTAGAGGCTCTGCACCGGACACTCGATCCAGATGCACGACGATTCAGCGTCGAGCAGATCGACAACTCGCTGGAGGCGGTTGAAGCTTCGAACATGCCGACAGAGGTCTCTCAATCTCTTTCAACAGCTCTACGCCAGTACTGGCACGAATACAGCTATCCCCAACGAGTCAAAGCTCTCGCTGAGCCGGTCGCTGAAGCTGTCCCCGCCTGCATCGGACGCTTGAGCCGTTGGAAAGAGCAGGTCGTCAACCAACGCATCGCTCTGGCGCACGGTCTCGGGCAGAACGGGCTCAGCGTCGACCAGATCCGCCGCATGCACGCACTGAACCAGTCGCTGCACTGGATGCTGACGCTTCGCCTCTTCATGGAGGCCGGAATCGATGGTTCGATCCTCGCAAAGACAACTGAAGATTCAGAGCGATTCAACGATCAATGCCACAACTGGCGTCACTCATGGCCAAAGGTGTTTTCCGCGTGAGAATGCCAGACACTACCCATCCGCGGGATGAGTGAGAATCAGCTTTGGGACGACGCGAACGTAGATGATCATGCCGAGCAGTTCGACGAGAGTTTGGGTGACCACGATGGCGGGGGTGGTCGCGTAGGCGGCTGGTAGTGCCAGTGCTAGCGGGAGTACGACCAGGGAGTTGCGGGTGGCGCCGCTGAAGATCAGGGCCCGACCACGTCCGCTGTCGAACCGGAGCAGTCGCACCACTGCCAACCCGAGCAGCGCCATGATGAGCAGGAACGCGGCGTAGATCGGGACCACTTTGAGAACTTGGTCGACCTGGTGGCTGATCTTGGGGAATTGGCTGGCGACCACCACGAACAGCGTGGCTGTCATCAGTGGCACCATCGCCGCGGCCATCGCCGAGGAGATCACTTGTCCGCTGCGGTGGCGCATTGCAAGCCCTTCGGTGGCCCAGGCCAACAGCAGGGGCGCCACGATGAGGATGAGGAAGGCTTCCAGGAAGGGGCCGACGTCGACGATGTCGGCGAGTTCGGGACCGACGAACAGCCACAACAGCAGCGGCAATGCAAGCATCTGGATCAGCATGAGCAGCGGCGCGGCGGCCAGCAGGCGTTGGTTGTCGCCGCCTGCTAGGCCGCAGAACACGATGACGTAGTCGATGCACGGTGTCAGCAAGGTCAGCAGCACACCCAGCAGCACCGCTTGGGGCATGGACACAAAGGTGGTCAGGGCGGCGACCACAAGTGGCACCACGATGAAGTTGACGCCCAGGACCGCGGCTAGAAACCGGACTTCACGAAACGCCGCGGTCAGTTTGGTGAACGGAACCTGCAGAAACGTCGCGTACAGCAGGGCGCCGAGTACCGGGTAGATGGCGGCCTCCCACGCATGCTCGCCGGCGGGCCAGGCTGCCCCGACTGCAGCCCCGGCGGCCAGCCCGGCCAGGTAGATGGGGATCTGGTGGCGTTCGAGCCACTCGGTCAGCGGTGACGACAAGACGTTACGTCCTTCCTCAGCATGCACCGGGCACGGGAGATAGCCGGCACCACGCTGGATCTGTTGCGGTGGTTAGGTATTGGTGGCAGGCAGCGCCGCTACCATCGGGTGGTCGAAGGCCTGGGCGCCGGTCTTGGTAGCGCCGCCGGGTGAGCCGAGGTCGGCGAAGAATTCGGCGCTGATCGTGGCGTAATGGGCCCAGTGGTCGGGCAGGTCGTCTTCGTAGAAGATGGCCTCGGCCGGGCAGACAGGTTCACATGCCCCGCAGTCCACACATTCGTCGGGGTGGATGTAGAGCATCCGGGTGCCCTCGTAGATGCAGTCGACCGGACATTCTTCGATGCAAGCTTTATCTTTGACATCCACACACGGTGCGGCGATAACGTAGATCACCGATGTTCCTGTCGCGCGGGTGATTTCAGGAAACTGCAAGATGCGTCGCATGGGGTGGCGCGGTCGGGCAGGGCATCGAGGTGATCGAGCGCGTCGGTGAGGACATCGGCGAAGGCACGCAGCTCGCCGATCCGGGAAGTGACTTCGTCGAGCCGTGCGGTCATCATCGGGCGCAGCCGGGTCCGCACATCAACACACGCGCCCTGATCCCACACCGTGAGTAGCTCGCCGATTTCCTCCAACGGCAGGCCGACCCGTTTGGCGGCGCGGATGAACGCCAACCGCTCGACGGTGGCCTCGTCATAGATCCGGTACCCAGAATCAGTGCGCTGCGCCGCCAACAGACCCAGCGTCTCGTAAAACCGCAGCGTGCTGGCTGGCACGCCGCTGCGCTTTGCGAGCTGAGAGATCCGCATCCGACTCACAGCGGGCAGCCTAAACCTTCAACCCCACTACAGGGCCAAGCCCCATGAACAAGCACTACTGGCTGGTGGCGGAGTGGTCAGCCGAGTCGTTGGTGAGTGATCGGCGACGGCGACAGGCTCTGCCGACAAGGACAGCCGTGCCCGCGGTCACCAGGATGACGGCCAGAATGCCGGCGAGAGCGGGGGGACCGGCCGAGCCGATTAGCGATGCGATGGTGGCTTGGATTCGGGCGGCGGCGTTGATGATCGGATCATTGACCCGCGCGCCG
Organism: Mycolicibacterium neworleansense; assembly: GCF_001245615.1. NCBI lineage: Bacteria > Bacillati > Actinomycetota > Actinomycetes > Mycobacteriales > Mycobacteriaceae > Mycobacterium > Mycolicibacterium neworleansense. The sequence continues at coordinate 825,403 of NZ_CWKH01000003.1, read as the reverse complement.
GCGAAGATCCGCAGCTCATAGATGCCGTACCAGCTGACATAGCCGCCGGCCAGTAGCAGCAAGGTGCCGGCGGCCCGTGCGGCATAGGGCAGGAGTCGGCGCAGCCGCTGGGTGGCCGACTGGCGGGCCAGCGCGACGCTGATCGAGGCCACCCCGACCACCAGGCCCATCCCGATCGCGTAGGCACCGTACGCACCGATCCCGGCGGGGATGTTGCCGGAGGTGAATGTTGTGGCGGTCACTACGAGAAACGGGCCGATCGTGCAGCCCAGCGACGCCACCGCATACACCACCCCATAGAGCGCCATTGGGCCCAGGCCCGCGGCCGGATTGAACGCAGATCCAGGTTTCGGCAACGGTAGCGTCAGCTCCCGGCCGGTGACCATCAGCAGACCCATCACCGCCAGCCCGACCCCGATCACCACGGTCAGTGCCGGCGCCCATCGCTGCAGGGTCGCCGCGACCGGGGACAAAACCAGCCCAGCGGTGACAAACGTGGCCAGAAACCCGGTCGTCATCGCCGCCGTCGCCGCCAGAGCGCGACGTACTGCGACCAAAGCACTCCCCAGTCCCAACGGCGGCTGGTCACCGGCGATGAACAACGCCAAATACGCAGGCAGCATGGCGAATCCGCACGGATTGACCGCAGCCAGCGCACCGGCCGCCAACGCGAAACCCAGAGTATCCATCACCGACCTAGGAGCTACTCAGCGCATCGACACGGGCCGCGAGCTCGTCTTCGCCCAGCGAGCCGCGCACCACCGTCACCGCCCCGGTGTGATCGATGAAGGCGTACGCGGGTTGCTGGACCACCCCGAAGCGCTGCCACACCGTCCCGTCGGTGTCGACGATATGAGCGAACCCGCCCACCCCGGTGGCGTCGATGAACGAGCGCATACCGGCGTTGTCGCCGCGGCCGGCCACCCCCATTACCACGACCTTGTCGCCGGTGGCCTTCTGCACCGCGGCCACATGCGGGGCCTCGCGGCGACATTCCCCGCACCACGGCGCCCAGAACCACAACACCGCGTCCTTGCCCGCCAACGACGACCCCTCGAAGCTGATCCCGTCGACCAGCGCGCTGGTGAACCTCAGCTGCTCGGGCACCGCCCGCCCGACCGCATCGGGCTGCATCCCCGAGGGTGCCGCCGACGTCACCGCGGCCTGCGACTGTGCCTGCTGGGCGCCGCTGCCGGCGCACCCCGCCAACGCGACGGCGACGGCCGCCGCTACCGCAATGCACCCTGACACGCGCATGACAAACCTCCACACCGTTTGGGCGGGCATACTCCCGCACAGAATTGACTGACCGGATAACACAAATCCGGTTGCGGCCCAACCACACTCGGTCGGGCCGAGGGCCGAGGGCCGAGGAACCTACCTCAAGCCTCGCAGTCCTATGAACCGCTTGGTTTCGACGGGATCTCAGGCAGGGTCGGATCCGACGGCATGCATCCGCACCCCGGACCGTCGTCAGCCGGCGAACAGGCGAGGTCTTGGGAGCGTCTGGCCCGGATCCTCATCAGCACGAACCCAGCCACGCCGAGTGCGACCAATGCGAATCCGATCGTCTCCAGCCGCCCGGCGCTTATCAGCAGCGCTGCGCTGCCAGCGATCCCTGCTGCTGCCAGTAGAGGCACCAGCAGGCAGCAACTCGCACAGATCAACGTTCCGGCACCGATCAGGGTCCACCACCGTCTACTGGAGCGCCTATCCGCAGCAGCCACCGCGCAGACCCTTCAGCTCGCGTCGAAATCAGTGGTGAACGGCAGTGGGCAACACGGGCTTTCCGCGCACGCGAGCAGATCATCACAGCCTGCTTCCAGCGCCGAGCGCAATGTGTCGCGCACCGCGGCGAGCTCGGCGAGCTTCTGGTCGATCTCGGCCAGCTTGGTCTGCGCCCGGGCCCGCAACCCCGCATCCGAGCGGGCACCCACCCGCGTCGCGGCCAACAAGTCCGCCACCTCATCGAGCGTGAACCCCAGACGCTGCGCCGTCTTGATCACCCGCAGCATCGTCACCGTCTGCGCCGGATACAACCGGTGCCCACCCAACGACCTCTGCGGCTTGGCCAACAGACCCCGGCGCTCGTAATACCGCAGCGTCTCAACATTCACACCCGCCGCGCCAGCCAGCTGACCGCTGCGCAGTCCTGTCTCACTCACGTGACGCCACCTCGGGTCGCCACGTCGACGCGGCCAGCCAGAGCATCCAGCACAGCGCTCTGCGACGGTGGAACCTCAATGCGCATCACCACATTCGGCCCCACTGTCTCAAAAGTAAACGTGAAGTACGAGCAGCACTCCGACTCCCGCGCGGCCAGATCCCGCGCGCGATGCTGCGCCGCGGCGTCCAGCTCCACGTCGAGCCGCGTGGTGGTCACCCGCGTTGACCGCACCGCCGATTCACCAAACAACCGGTCAAACTCAGCCACCCGCAATGGCCTCTCCGCGGACGGCAGCGAGCACGATTGGGGCACCCAATCCGAGCCATCTTCGATCGCCATACACCGACGATAAACCCGTACCTAGGTACGGAATGCAAGCCTCGTTAATCGTCGACAACGTCCAACCATCGACAACTGTCAGAGGTTGACCATCCCAATTCGGGCTCGTCGGCCGAACGACAGGCCCGAGTCCGGATGAGGGGGGCAGCACGACGGCCAACGTGTCGCTCACAGTCGCAGTGACAATACCTTTCACACACCTAGCCGATGGCAGCAGACCCCCAGCAGTTTCGGGCTCCGCCATCTGGATGGGCCTTGCACGCCACCTGCGTGAGAACGTGCAGGTGAGAGGATGGCGGATAGGTATTTGAGATGGCGGAAGTTGACAGATCCACCAACTTGGATTGCAAGGATGTGCAATGCGATGTTCATCAACAGTGTTGCCGTTCCTAGAATCTCGCGCCATCAGTGATGGCTGTGCGTGCGAGCTCGTTGCGTTCGCAAATAAACGGCTGCAACTATGTGGAGAATACCTACGTCGGCTTGACCCGATAGTTGACCCGATAGTTGGGTACAGGGTTCATGCTGGTGGGGTGAGAACCAGTGAGGTCGCTGCGGCGGCGCACGTCAATGCCCAAACCTTGCGCTACTACGAACGCCGTGGCTTGCTACCCTCACCGCAGCGGACCGGGTCGGGATACCGATGCTATTCCGCGGACGCGGTACGGGTCGTGCGGTTCGTCAAACGCGCCCAACAATTGGGATTCACGCTCGATGACATCGAGGAACTGCTGCACCTGGCCGGCGGAGGGCCGGCCTCGTGTGACGATGCCAAAGCGATGGCCTATGCGCGTATCGGCGACCTGCAGCGTCGGATCGATGAGCTGGCCGGTATGCGCAATGCGCTCGGCCGGCTCGTCGAAACCTGCGATCAGCCTCGACTCCAGCGGGAGTGCCCGATCCTGCACGACATTCACATCGCCGCCACCACACCACATTCGGCCACCGGAGACTGAACACATGCGCATCGAACTGCTCACTGCACCCGACTGTCCTCATGCCGCGTCCGCCCGGCAGCTGGTCACCGACTGCCTGAGCAGCATGGCTCTGGACTTGCCGATCATCGAGAGAGTGGGCCGCTACCCCTCGCCAACAGTCCTCGTCGACGGTGCCGATGTGATGTGCCCCGCAGCTACGGTCCTGGCTGCAGACGCCTGCCGGCTCGACCTGCCGACACCCGAGCGTCTCTTGACCGCATTGCGCGCCAATTCAGCCGATCACCTCCGGGATGCGGCACGGAAGGAGCCGCTGATGTGCGCAGACCCAGGCGCCGACAGCGTCTCAAGGGACACCGACCAGAAGACTGGACGGCACCTCATGCGCACCGCCGTGCGCCTGCTCGCCGGCGGCGGTCCCGTCACGGTCGCCGATCTCTGTGCGGCCGCCGGCGTCGATAGAGCCGACCTCACCACTGCTCCCGCAGGCCGTGATATCGAGTACGACGACCATCACCGCATCATCGGGTGGGGATTGACTCTCAACCCGAGCCCGCATGTTTACATCGTCGACGGGCAGCACCTCTATACGTGGTGTGCCGCCGACACCCTGCTGTTTCCGGTGATCCTCGATCGCCGCGCGCAAATCGAATCCCGCTGCCCGACAACCGATATCGTTGTCAGCTTCACGGTTGACCCGCGGTCCGGTGTTACCGACCTCTCGCCCTCTACCGCGGTGATCTCGATTCCTGGTTCCCAGACTATGGACTCCGCCGCAGTGCGTGCGACCATCTGCGACCCCGGCCGTTTCTTTGCGAACCCCCAAGCAGCCGACGACTGGCTCACAGCACACCCCGGGGGCACTGTGCTGCCCGTCGCCAACGCCTATCCACAGCTGCGCCTCATCAGCGGCCGACTCCTGGACTAGATCGCACTGTCTCCGGCAGCCGAGGCCGTTCGCGGCGCTTCATTTGGCCACCGATTTGATAGATACAAACGCGGTTAACCGGGGGCGAAGTGGAAGGTGCCGCCTTGGGCATGGACTCGTCGCCGGTGGTGTAGCCCGTGAACGTGGGCTGCAGCGACGATAACGGGTGCGATGACGGCAATAGATCACATGACGCTACGCATGGATCCCTTTTGGGCGACAAGTCTTTCGGCGGTCAACTGTGCGAGAGAAGGGCTTCTTGCTCCTTAGTCGGCGAGACCACTGACCAGGATGACGATGCCGAGGGCAATCAGGACGATCGGGAAGAGGATGTGTTCCCAGCGTTCGAGGATTTCGGCGATCGGCCGGCGGGTGGCGACGAATCTGGCGGCGACGACGAGGACCGCGATGAGCGCGAGGAAGACGATGCAGTATGCCACCACGGCCGCGGGTCCCACGCTGAGGAAGACGGGGACGTAGACGCCGATGTTGTCCCCGCCGTTGGCGAAGGTGACTGCAGCGACCGTCCAGACGCCGACGTTTTTGCCCGCGACCTTCGCCGCGTCGTCATCGTCGTCGTTGTCACGCCAGGCTTGCCAGGCCGCCCACAGCCCCAGCGCGAGCGGTATGAGTCCGAAGTAGGGGATGACTTGTGGAGGAAGGAACGCTCCGGCACCCACCGTGACGAGCACCGCCGCGCCCAGAATGCCCACAAATCCCAGGTATTGACCTGCGGTGATTCGGGCCGTTGTCCCGCGTTGTCCCGCGCCGCGGGCGAAAAACATTGAGAGCACGATGATGTCGTCGATGTTGGTGACGGTGAACAGGCCGATCGCGGGTAGCACGGACGACAGGATCATGCGCGTATCCCGGTGTCTGCGGTGCCGCTCGCGCGCCAACTGGCCACAACGAGTATGGCTGCGCCTGTGACGATGAAGGCGTCAGCGAGGTTGAAGGTGGGAAACCAGCCCGTGTGCACGTAGTCGGTGACCATCGCATCGGCGGTGCGGTCGATCACATTGGCCAGCGCGCCACCCGGTAGGGCGGCCATCCCTGCGACGAGGACCGCGGTGGCGGCCAGGGTGATGCGCGACCGCATCACGGTGGCCTGCCGGCCGGGGTGGCCGGGGGTCACGACGGTGCGTCGACCGAGGCCGCGCGGGTTTGGCGGGCCGACCGGTCTACTGTCGCGGTGGCTAGGGGTTTGGTGCGTCCGGCCCGTACTCCGTTGGCGATGACCACGATTTCGGCGAGTTCGTGGACCAGCACGACGGCGGCTAGGCCGAGCATCCCGAACAAGGCCAGCGGCATCAACGCGACAATCAGGCCCAGGGACAGGCCGACGTTTTGCAGCATGATCCGGCGCGCCCGACGCGCATGAGTGAACGCCTGCGGCAGGTGGCGCAGGTCTTCGCCCATCAACGCCACATCCGCGGTTTCGATCGCCACGTCGGTGCCCATCGCGCCCATTGCGATACCCAGGTCGGCAGTGGCCAGGGCAGGAGCGTCATTGACGCCATCGCCCACCATCGCCGTGGGGCGCTGGGCCCGGAGCTGTTCGATCAGTCGGGCCTTGTCCTCGGGGCGCAACTCGGCGTGCACGGCGTCGATCCGGACATCGCGGGCCAACGCCGCGGCGGTGGCCTGGTTGTCGCCGGTGAGCATCGCCACGTGGTAGCCGTCGCCGCGCAGTTGGGCCACCACCTCGGCGGCCTCGGGGCGCAACTCGTCGCGTACTGCAATTGCCCCGATCAGCTGTCCGTTGTCTTCGACGAGGACGGCGGTGGCGCCGGCCTGCTGCATGCGTGCGACATCGCCGGCGAGTGGGCCGGGGTCGAGCCAGCCGGGCCGGCCGAGCCGGATGGTGTGCCCGTTGCGATGCCCGGTGAGGCCGGCACCGGTGACGGCCTCGACGTCGGTGGCGGGGATGACGGTGTCGGCTGCGGCCAGGATCGCCGCGGCCAGCGGGTGCTCGCTGCGCGCTTCCAGGGCTGCCGCCAGATCCAGCACCTGTTCGCCAGTGGCACCGTTGGTGGTGGCCACCTCGATAACCGTGGGCCGGTTCGCGGTGAGTGTGCCGGTCTTGTCCAGTGCAACGCCGCGGATCTTGCCCAGCGCTTCCAGCGCGGCGCCGCCCTTGACCAATGCACCCAGCTTGCTGGCGGCTCCGATCGCGGCCACGACGGTGACCGGCACGGAGATTGCCAAGGCGCACGGGGAGGCGGCGACCAGCACCACCAGGGCACGTTCGATCCAGGTAGCCGGGTCACCGAGCACACTGCCCAGCACCGCGATCAGTGCCGCGGCGATCATGACCCCGGGCACCAGCGGTTTGGCGATGCGGTCGGCCAAGCGTTGGGAGGCGCCCTTGCGGGACTGCTCGGCCTCCACGATGCGCACGATGCGGGCCAGCGAGTTGTCCTCGGCGGTGGTAGTGACCTCCACCTCGAGTACGCCGGTGCCGTTGATCGACCCGGCGAACACCTCATCGCCTGGCCCTGCTTCGACGGGAACCGACTCGCCGGTGATGGCCGAGACGTCGAGCGCGGTGCGGCCTTGCCCGATGATGCCGTCGGTAGCGACACGTTCACCCGGCTTGACCAGCATCCGGTCGCCGATCCGCAATTCGGTTGGTGCGACGACAATTTCGGTGCCGTCACGCAGCACGGTGGCCTCATCGGGCACCAGCGACAACAGCGCGCGCAGTCCGCGGCGAGTGCGCGCCAGCGAGTACTCCTCCAGTCCCTCGCTGATGGAGAACAGGAAGGCCAGCATGGCGGCCTCGCCCACCTCGCCGAGGATCACTGCGCCCACCGCGGCGATGGTCATCAGGGTGCCGACCCCGATCTTGCCCTTGGCCAGCCGCGTCAGGGTGGACGGCACGAAGGTATAGGCACCGGCCAGCAGCGCCACCGCTTGCAGCGTGAGGACGATCGGCTCGGTGGCGCCGAGGAATCCAGCGATCAGCGCTGCCAGCAGGAACACCCCCGAAATAGCGGCGAACTGCAGTTCTTTGATCTGCCAGAGCCGCTCGGGTTCACGCTCCTGCTCGTCGGAGCGGGGTTCGTCGTTGCCGCAGCCGCATGCGTCGCTCATCGCCGGGCCTGCTTCGTGGAGGTCGCCGCGCCCGTGCGGGAGCGGGTTCCGTAGTTGGGGCACAGCGCCACCGCGCTGCCCGTGGCGGCCAGCAGCGTCTCCGCTGAGGCGAGCAGGTCGAGCAGTTCGGGGCGCGTCAGCGAGTAGAACACCTGTCGTCCTTCGGGGCGCCCGGTGACCAGTCCGCAGTCCCGCAGGCACGCCACATGGGCCGAGACGGTGGATTGCGCCAACCCCAGCTCACCGACCAGGTCGACCACCCGGGCTTCCCCGTCGGCCAGCCGGCGCACGGTCGCCAGCCGGGCGCCATCGGAGAGGCTGTGAAACAGCGCCACCGCGGCATCCAGATTGGAGGAGGTCCCTGAGGTACTGCCGACGAGGCAGGCATCCGACTCATTCATCGCCATATGACGATTATAACCGACTAGCGGCGATGCTTCGAGGTGGGGTTGGGACCCGACGTCTGTGTCTCCTCGGTGGCTCGGTGGGGTGGAGGTGCAGTGCCAGGCCGGTGCCATCCTTGTGGGCAACCCGCAACGCTGGTGGCCAGCCACATCTGTACTCGGACAGCCTGATTCATTCTGATGTCCAGTGTCGCGCCACGGTCATCACGCGATGACCCCGACCTGCTCGTTGCTGGTGCAGGTGGTCTCGATTAGAGCCGAAGTTCGGGTGGTAGGGGAACGACGCCCACGGCCAGGCCCACGCGACTACTGTGAGACTGTCGGCAGACGGCAGCCCATATTGGACGCTCCGCAACGCCTGACCGGCGACGCGAGGTGAACCATGGCTACATCAGATGATCGAAGCGCACGCTGGAACCGGTACTGGGACAAGAAATCCCGCAACTATGACCGTGAGATCGGGTTCTTCGACCGCCACCTGTTCGGCGACTCCCGCCAGTGGGTCTGCAGCCAAGCCACCGGCGACGTTCTGGAAGTCGCGATCGGCACTGGCCTCAACCTGCCCTTCTGCCCCGAAACTGTCCGGCCGACCGGCATCGACTGGAGCGAGCAGATACTCGACCTGGCCCGTGACCGCGCCGCCGATCTCGGACACCCCGCCGTTCTGCAACGGGCCGACGCCCACCGATTGCCGTTCGACGATGCCAGCTTCGACGCCGTCGTATGCCCCCTCGGGCTGTGCGCCATCCCCAACCACACCCAAGCGCTAACCGAGATGACCCGGGTACTGCGCCCAGGTGGGCGGCTCGTCCTGGTCGATCACATCCGCAGCAGCGCCGCCCACTGGACCACCTCCTTACCGCTGACGGCCTCGACATTGACCGCGTCGAGCGGTTCACCCTCGGGCTCGTCGAACGGGTCGTCACCCGTAAGGCCGCCACGACCTGACTCGCCGCGGGCGGTGGTGTGTCCACGCCGGCACCATCACGAAAGAAGCCGCACATGACCGAAATGCCCAGACGCACCGCTCTTGCCGTCCTCGGGGCGGCCGGCACCGTGGCCGCACTGGCCTACCTGCTGCGCACCACCATTCGGATGCCGGCAGGCCGAGCCGAGGGGCCCGGGATGATGGGTGGAATCTCGGGCACCGATATGAGCCGCTACATGGCTATGTTCGCCCGACACAATGAACTGCGGCGCACCGTCGAAGACATACCAGGCGGGATCCGTACCGTCACTGAATCCGGCGCCCCTGATCTCGTCGCGCAACTGCATGCCCACGTGTCCTCAATGTATGACCACCTCGGCCAAGGTGCTGAAGTGACCTGCATGAGCGACAGCCTGCCCACGCTGTTCCGGAGAGCATCTGACTACCAACGCCAAATCACGCTGACCTCCAACGGTGTTGCCGTTATCGAAACTGCCACTGATCCCGCTCTTATCGACGCCATCCGCGCCCACGCGCGAGAAGTTACCGGCTTCGTTGTCAATGGCATGCCAACCATGATGGGACCCATGATGGGCCGCTAATGGCCCCGCCCGTCAGCCCTTCGCGCCGCCGACGGTTCCGGGTGTACGCCGAAACGCCGGTCTATCGCCGCAACCAACTGCGCAGTTGCGACCTCCAACTAGGTAGGGTGCGACCCTTGTGGGAGGCCACAGTATCGGTGCGGGCGGTCAAAGGCGCTGTGGCCCCGGTGATCCCTGGCATCGAGGCGATGGGTGCCGATCACCTTGGCTACCCAGTACCGTGGCAGCTGGCCAGCACGTCCGGTATCTCCGGGGCGACCCTCGCTGAGGGTGCAACTGCCACAGGCAAAGTGTATTTCGCTGTCACCAGCGCCAAGCCGGCCATAATGTGGTGCGATATGGCGCTGCCGATGGCCGACTGTCTCTGCTGTGGTGCCGATTGCGCGTGCTTCACCAAGCCGTGAGGCCGCGTGACACTCGGCGTCAAGGCCCCGCGCTGGCACTGTCATCGGTGGAGTGGCTACGGGAGGTAGTGCGTTGGGCAACAAGCCGTTCGGCGGCGCTCGTTTGGTGCGTGAGGGCGTTTGACGGCCCCGATCAGGTGCTGTCCAATGTGCTTGACCACGTGGTCCTGTAGTTGAAACATTCTTCATCGCAACCACTTTCGCTGCGCATGAGCGCGTGCGTTCTCGGCAAGCTACGCGTTCTCCGCCATCGAGGAAGCCCGACGTTCCATCCACTGCTGAACCACATGGTTACCCGCAGTTCGAATCGTTTCCCGACGTACCGCCATATGTCGCTGTCTGCGATCCATCAATGCTGTTTCGACTTGCCTGCGATACGCATCGCGGTCGTCCTCGATGGATGCCGCCGGGTGGTATTGGCCGGGTGCAACTGCTTGTTCGGTATCAGAACTCGAAATCTCTACTTCCGCAATGCTAAGCAAATGGGGGTGCTGAGCCGCGCCTAGTGGTCCATCGCTTCTGGCGAACACGCCGCCTATCTCGGTTTCGAAGTCGTCGACATCGGATCGATCAGGAGGGGTAGCCGGTGCACCTTCCGCGACTGCGGCCCAGTGTCGATTGATGATCGAACCCGGTGTCATGCAATCGCTTTCGCGGCACAGCGGAGCAAACTCCGCGTCTTGGTTCAACAAGCTCGCTGCAATGAATGCCTGCCGAGCGACTCTCCCTGATGCGGCAAGGCTTTCGGTGAGCGGCTCGAAATCGATGATGGTTTCTTGGGAGATGGCATCCAAGGCAAGCAGGCACTCCAGAACGGATACGCGCAACTCGTCGAGTACCTCCACCGCCAGGGCGGTGGCGGCTTCTTTCCGGTCGATCATCCTCTCGAGAACCATCCGGCGAATGTACTACTAGTAGGGCTAGCTAACTGCATTCGCGTGAGTGGAGACGACTAAGCGAACAGTCAGGGGCCGCTTCGCGATTCTCAGGCTCCCTAGCCATGGCTCAACGGCGTGTTCCGTCCTGTGGCTAAGGCAACGTGAATCGACATTCAATCCACCTGGACATATATGCCGACAATCGACCATCGGTGCAACAGTTCTAACAAGCGATAGAATGTCGGGCATCGTCACCGGCATCATGCTGGCGCTGGCCCGCGTGATGGGTGAGACGGCGCCGCTGTTGATCCTGGTCGGCTACGCGCAGGCGATGAACTTCGACATGTTCGGCGGATTCATGGGATCGCTGCCGGGCATGATGTACGACCAGATCTCGGCGGGTGCGGGAGCCAATCCGGTGCCCACCGACCGGCTCTGGGGAGCGGCGCTGACGCTCATCGTGCTGATCGCCCTGCTCAATGTGGGAGCCCGTGCGGTGGCCAAATTCTTTTCCCCCAAGAAGGTGTAGGAGCTATCCATGGCCAAGCGGCTGGATCTCAAGGACGTCAACATCTATTACGGCGCGTTTCACGCCGTTTCCGAGGTTTCGCTGTCGGTGCAGCCGCGCAGCGTGATGGCTTTCATCGGACCGTCGGGCTGCGGTAAGTCGACCGTGCTGCGCACGCTGAACCGCATGCACGAGGTGATTCCGGGGGCCCGCGTTGAGGGATCGGTGTTACTCGACGGTGAGGACATCTACGGCGCCGGCGTGGACCCGGTGGGCGTGCGCAAGACCATCGGTATGGTGTTCCAGCGTCCGAACCCGTTCCCCACCATGTCGATTCGCGACAACGTGGTGGCCGGCCTGAAGCTGCAGGGTGTGCGCAACAAGAAGACTCTCGACGAGGTCGCCGAGCGTTCGCTGCGCGGCGCCAACCTGTGGAACGAGGTCAAGGACCGTCTCGACAAGCCCGGCGGTGGCCTGTCGGGTGGTCAGCAGCAGCGGCTGTGCATCGCCCGCGCGATCGCCGTGCAGCCCGATGTGCTGCTGATGGACGAGCCCTGCTCCGCGCTCGACCCGATCTCGACGCTGGCCATCGAGGATCTGATCTCCACGCTCAAGCAGGATTTCACGATCGTCATCGTCACGCACAACATGCAGCAGGCCGCCCGGGTGAGCGATCAGACCGCGTTCTTCAATCTCGAGGCCACCGGCAAGCCCGGCAAGCTGATCGAGATCGACGACACCGAGAAGATCTTCTCCAACCCCACCCAGAAGGCGACCGAGGACTACATCTCGGGCCGCTTCGGCTGAGTTTCTCCCCTTTTCTCCGCGAGCAGACGCGCAGGGTGCCGCACGTCGGGGTACCCAGGCGTCTGCTCGCGGACGAATCAGGGCGTCAACACAACCCGGGTGCCTGACGGCTCCGCCCGCTCCCACACCTGTTCGACGTCGGCCAATGCTCTTGCCTGGGTGCGCAATTCGAGCTCACCCGCGGCGACCATGTCGAACAACCTTGGCAGCGCTTCGGTTCTGGCCGAGATCAGGACGTCGAGCGGCACACTGCCGATGCCGACGCCGGACAGCGTGATGCCCGTGCCGCGCAGCACGCCGGCGTCGAGATTCAGCGTCGGCCCGGCCATCGACCCGATCTGGACGAACCGCGTTGCGTGGTAGTGCGCAGCCGGGTGACTGCCCGCCAGTGCGGTGAGCACCTGCGTGGCGGGATCGGCCCACAGGTAGTCGAGCACCGCGTCGAACGGCTTCTCGGTGTGACGTTCTGTGACCCGCGCCTGCAGGTCGTCTACACCCAGAGCGATCGCCTCGTCGGCCCCGACCGACCGCAACCAGTCCAGCCGGCCTCTGTCGCGCCCGGCCACCACCACACGGCCGGCTTTGAACACCGACTTGGCCAGCTGCACGGCGACCGAGCCGGTGACGCCGGTGGCGCCGAGTACCAGCACGTGGTCACCCGGTTTGACTGCTGCGGCGTATGACAGGGCCAGCCAGGCCGAGAGGCCGGGGTTCGGGATTGCCGCGGCGGTCACCGAGTCCACGTGGTCGGGAACGTCGATACCGCCGAGCGGTTGCACCAATGTGCGCTGCGCCAACATGCCGGATGGGGCGGCTGCGTTGGCGTAGACGCGTCTCCCGTCGCCCAGCCGGACCACGCCGTCGACACCGGGAATGGCCGGCAGCGCAATCTCCTTGCTGGCGTAGTGCTTTCCTGATACCAGGGCCCGCGTGAGATTGGTCAGGGCCGATGCTTCGACGGTGGCCACCTCCGCACCGTCACGCGGCTGGGGGTCGGGCACGTCGGTGTAGGAGGGGTTGCGGCCCCATTCGGTGACCAGCGCTGCCTTCATCGCGGCTCCTTTGGTTTCCGTAGATATGGTTTCTGTGGAAACAATCTACTCAGCACGCCCCGGAGTGGCAAGATGGTTTCCGTGAAAACCAAACTCGAGCTGATCGAGGCCATCGCCGGGCTCATGACCACGGTGTCGGATCGGCTCGGGAACGACGGGGACGGCGACGCCGAACGCGATTTCATGGCTGCCAGATGCCCGCAGCGCCTGCGGCAGGTGGTGCGGACGCTGCCGACGTCGTCCCTGCACCTGCTGGCCGAGCTCGCCGAAGGTCCGGTCAGCGTCGTCGGGCTGGCGGCCCGCTCGGGCCGGCTCAAGGGCACGGTGTCCAAACATGTACAGCGGTTGGTCGAGGCCGGCCTGGTGGCCCGCACCCCGGTGCCCGGTAACCGCAAGGAGATCGAGCTCGGCCTGACCGGTGACGGAGAACTCGTCGCCGACGTGCACCGGCAGCTGCACGAGGAGATGGATCGTGGCACCCGCGATTTCCTGCTGCGCTACACCGGCGCGGACCTGCAGGTGCTGGTCAAGGTGCTCGAGGACCTGGCCGGGGCGCACAAGGACGGGGTCCGTCTGGTGCCGCCCGCCGACCGGCCCTGAGTCACTGCTTGGAGGAAACCGAATCCCCGTCCGCCGGGTAGGAGCCGGTGACCTGGAAGATCACCCGCCGCGCCACCTCGACGGCATGGTCGGCGAAACGCTCGTAGAAGCGGCTCAGCAACGTCACGTCGACGGCGGCGGTCACGCCGTGCTTCCACTCCCGGTCCATCAACACCGAGAACAGGTGGCGATGCAGGTCATCCATCGCATCGTCTTCCTCCTGGATCCGCGCGGCCTTCTCCGGATCCTGCGTGAGCAGCACCTCACGCGCGGCGTGCCCCAATTCGACCGCGACACGGCCCATCTCGGCGAAGTAGCCGTTGACCTCCTCCGGCAGCGCGTGCTGGGGGTGGCGACGGCGGGCGATCTTGGCCACGTGCAGTGCCAGGGCGCCCATCCGGTCCACATCGGCGACGATCTGGATGGAACCCACCACCGAGCGCAGATCACCGGCCACGGGCGCCTGCAACGCGAGCAAGACGAACGCAGACTCCTCGGCCTGAGTGCTCAGCGCGGTCATCTGGTCGTGATCGCTGATGACCTGCTCGGCCAGCGCGAGATCGGCCTGCAGGAGTGCCTGGGTGGCCAGCTCCATTGCGGTACCCGCCAGCTCGCACATCTGTCCGAGCTGGTCCGTCAGTGAATGCAACTGTTCATGGTATTGGGTACGCATGCTGCAAGATTAGGCGGTCAACCGCCTGGTCGTCACGATGCAACGATGAACGAACGGTGAATGCCGTCCGCTCGGATCGCCGGACTATTCGCAGGTCGTGTCGGCGGCGTTGGTGACGGTCAGATCCTCGGGAAGGTGCGTCGGGGTGGTGGAGCTTCCCTTCAGCACGTGCACCTGGACCTCGGACCCGCTCGGGGTCGGCGGGCTCACCGAATTGAAGTCGGAGCCAAGCACCACCTGCACGACGTCGCCCATGCCCGAGACGCGTTCGATGGTCGGGTTGGTGAACGAGCTGGCCACCGTCGCGGCCGCCTCCTCGTTACCGGGGGAGAAGAACACAGTGGTCGCCGGGAGCGTGCTCGGGTAGTCGTCCGGGGTGTTGACGTTGAAGCCGTGTTCCTGCAGCTCGGTGGCGGCGGTGGAGGCCAGGCCACTCTGGCCGGTCGAGTTCGACACCTGGACCGTGACCTGCTGGGGTTCGGTGGTGACGGCGTTGACCATCTCGCCGCTGTCGGTCGCCGCTGGTGCGGGCGCCGGCTCGGTCGACTGCGGCGTCTCCGACGGGGCCGCGGCCTGCACGGATGAGGTCGTCGATTCCGGCGTGCCGGGCACCGGGGTGTTGTCCGGGTTCTTCTCACCGGGTAGCGGGTCGTCGTTGATGATCGCGTCGAACAGGGCCCGCATGTCGTCGGTGCGCGGGACCTCGTTGCCGTATTCGTCGGCGTACCCGACGGTGGGCACCGTGACGAAGGTGATCCGGCCGGCGTTGACGCCCTGGACCGACTGGCCGAGATCGACCAGGTCCTTGGTCTTGATGTTGTCGACGAAGCTGTCGCTGATGAACATGTTGACGACGTTGTTCAGCTTGTTCAGCGAGAAGAAGGTGTCGCGAGAGATCAGGGTGCGCAGCAGCGAGGAGAGGAACAGCTGCTGGCGTTTGATGCGGCCGTAGTCCCCGTTGTACTCGGTGGTGACCTGGCGGGCCCGCACGTAATTGAGCGCGGTGTGGCCGTCGATCGTCTGACGTCCGGCGTTCGGCAGGACCGTGCCCAGCTCGTAGTCCTCGAGCGGGGTGGTGCTGCACACCTCGATGCCGCCGAGGGCGTCGACCATCTTCGAGAACCCGGCGAAGTCGACGGCCATGAACCGGTTGATGGACAGGCCGGACAGCTTCTGGATCACCTTCACCAGACACTTCGGGCCGCCGAAGGCGAAGGCGGAGTTCAGCTTGGTCTCGGTGTACACCTCGTCCGGACCGTAGGTTTCGGTCTCCTCGTCGTACAGCGGGCCGTACGTCGCGGTTTCGGCGTTCCACGGTTCGCACTTCATCGGCGTGATCGACAGGTCGCGCGGGAAAGATACGGCGACGACGCGTTCCCGGTTGGCCGGGATGTTCACCAGCATGATGGTGTCGGAGCGGGCGCCGCCGGCGTCCTCGGTGCCGCCGGCACCCATGCCGCCGTTCTCGCCGAACCGGCTGTCGGTACCGATGATCAGGAAGTTCTCATCGCCGAACTGGGCGTTGGGATCCAGGATGTCGCGCGAATTCAGGTCGAGCGCGGCGACCTTGTTGAGACTGTTGTTCTTCGAGGACTGCCACTGCCAGGCGCCACCGGTCAGTACCAGGGTCAGCACCGCGAGCATCGCGGCCGCGGCGCGGCCGGCGAGAATCACCCGGCGGTTCAGCGGCGGCCGTACTGCCTCCATGACGGTGGTCTCGTCGGGGTCGTGCTCGTCCGGCGGGGTCGGGCGCACCCGCCACGCCGGACGGTCCTGGGGAGCGTCGTAGTCGTAGACCGCCACGGCCGGCAGTACGTCGGTGTCGGTGTTCTCGGTCTCGATCTCGCGGTGATCCAGCGAGTCCTCGAACGGTTTCTCGACGAACGGCTCTTCGAACGGCTCCGGGAATTCCTCTGCGTCGAGCGCATCCTGCGGTTCATCGGCCTCTGGGTCGATCCGCACGGCTTCGATCACATCGGTCGGATCGGGCACCGGCGGGCGAACGTAGGCCGGTGCGTACGCGGGCTCGGGTTCAGGCTCCGGTTCCGGTTCGGGTTCGGGTTCCCAGTCGTAAATCGGCTCCGGTTCGGGTTCAGGTTCGGGTTCCCACTCGTAAACGGGCTCCGGCTCAGGTTCAGGCTCGGGTTCTGTTTCTGCCTCGGGCTCCAGCTGATCGAGCTCATCGGGCTCGTCGGGCTCCAGCCGGTGACGCCTCGGGGTGAACCCGGTCCCGGCGACCTTGGCGATCAGATCGGCGACAGTTACCCCGTCGGCATGACTGCCGGTGGGCTCATCGGCGGGCGAATCATCGGGTAGTGACGCATCCTGGCGTTCCCACGGCGCGGCGCCTGGCAAAGGCTGCCGGGATCGGGTAATCCATTGGTTGTCCGACGAATCCTCCGGCGAGCGGTGCCGACGGCCGGGAGTGGCGTTATCACCGTCACTCATGTCCTTACCGGCCTCCGACTCTTCGAACTCGCGCGTGCGCGTCGGTGCGCATCTATCCGCAGTGTGGTCTGGGTGCTGCTGAGGTTTTTCTCCTCATCTCTTCTAGCAGCACTGTGCCGGACTGGCTACTTGAGCCCGCCGCGGCAAGGTTTTCATCGTACTGAGACACCCTGAGACTGAGCTAGACCCAACCCGGTGACAGAGCCGTCTCGATGTCATCTCGGTCCGACTGCAGGTCAGCCTCCGGAATTCATCACATCGGCCCCGACCGGCACCGCGCAGTCGTCGGGATCGTCGAGCCATCCTTCGGGCAGGGACACCGAGGCGGCCGAGCCCTGCCGGCCCCGTGGGCCGGTGGCCGCGGGCGGGAACGGGGCGTCGCCGTCGAGCTGGCCGAGCAGGTCGTCGAGTTCGGCCCGGGTCTTGACCAGGGCCAGCCCGCGCCGCAGGTCGGCGCCTGCGGGGAAGCCATGCAGGTACCAGGCCACGTGCTTGCGGATGTCGCGCATGCCCTTGTCCTCGCCGAAGTGCTCGCTGAGCAACTCGCCGTGGCGGCGGACAATGTCGGCCACCTCGCCCAGGTTCGGCGGGGTGGCGGCCGGGCGTCCGGTGAAGGCCGCCGAGAGCTCGGCGAACAGCCATGGGCGGCCCAGGCAACCGCGGCCGATCACCACGCCGTCACAGCCGGTGGCGGCCATCATGGCCAGTGCGTCGTCGGCCTCGAAGATGTCGCCGTTGCCGAGCACCGGAATGCTCGTGACATGGGCCTTCAGCGCGGCGATCTGGTCCCAGTCGGCGGTGCCGGAATAGCGCTGCGCGGCGGTGCGCGCATGCAGCGCGACGGCTGCCGCGCCCTCCTGTTCGGCGATCCGTCCGGCGTCAAGGTGAGTGTGGTGGGCGTCGTCGATGCCGATCCGGAACTTCACCGTCACCGGAATGTCGGTGCCTTCGACCCCGCGCACCGCGGCGGCCACGATCTGGCCGAACAGGCGCCGCTTGTAGGGCAGCGCCGATCCGCCGCCACGCTTGGTGACCTTGGGTACCGGGCAACCGAAGTTCATGTCGATGTGGTCGGCCATGCCCTCGTCGGCGATCATCTTGGCCGCGCGGTACGTCGTTTCCGGGTCCACGGTGTAGAGCTGCAACGACCGCGGCGACTCGTCGGGCGCGAAGGTCGTCATGTGCATGGTCACCGGATGGCGCTCGACCAGGGCGCGCGCGGTGACCATCTCGCACACGTACAGCCCGCTGACCGTCCCGGCGCGGGCGATCTCGAGCTCGCGGCACAGTGTGCGGAACGCCACATTGGTCACCCCGGCCATGGGGGCCAGGACGACGGGACTGGGCAACGCGAACGGCCCGATCCGCAGTTGGGATCGGGCCGATTCGACAGGGGTGCTTACGAGGACGATGACGACACCAGCAGGTTCTTCATGGCCTTCTTCTCGGCCACCTTGCGCTCGCGCTCCAGGCGACGCTCCTTGGCGACCTCGAACTTGTCGCAGGCGTCCTCGAGCTCTTCGACGATGCGGCCGAGGTCGTCGCGCAGACGTGCGCCCTCGCCGGTGAAGTCCTCACGCTCGAAGATGCGCCACTTGCGCAGGACGGGCATCACCACGTCGTCCAGGTGGATACGCGGGTCGTAGACGCCGCCCACGGCGATGACGACGGCCTTACGGCGGAAATCGGGCACGGTGTATCCGGGCATCTTGAAGTTGTCCAGCACGCGGTGCAGCGAGGCCATGCCCTGGTTGGGGGCGATGTCCAGGCCGGCCGCCGAGACGTCCCGGTAGAAGATCATGTGCAGGTTCTCGTCGGCGGAGATGCGCTGCAGCAGCTGATCGGCGATCGGGTCGTCGCAGGCCTTGCCGGTGTTGCGGTGGCTCACGCGGGTGGCGAGCTCCTGGAACGACACGTACATCACCGAGTCGAACAGGCTCTCGGCAAACAGGTCGCCCTGCTGGTTCTGGCCGGGAGAGAAGCCGCGGGTGACCTGCTCGACGCGCAGCTCTTCCAGCTCGACGGGATCGACGGCGCGGGTCACGACGAGGTAGTCACGCAGGGCGATGCCGTGGCGGTTCTCCTCGGCGGTCCAGCGGTTGACCCAGTTGCCCCAGGCGCCGTCCATGCCCATGTTCATCGCGATCTCGCGGTGATACGAGGGCAGGTTGTCCTCGGTGAGCAGGTTCTGCACCATCGCGGTCTTGGCGACCTCGGACAGTTTCGACTGCTCGGGATCCCAATCCTGGCCGCCGAGTGCGTAGTAGTTCTTGCCGTCCGACCAGGGGATGAAGTCGTGCGGGTTCCAGTCCTTGCGCATCCGCATGTGCCGATTGATGCTCGTCTCAACGACAGGCTCGAGTTCGTGCAGGAGCTGCAGGTCGGTGTATTCCTGCGACATATGCCCTCACCCTCTCGCGTCCGTGGCGACGCTAGTTATCTGTACCTGTTGGTTGCAGTCAATATATCTGTGTAAACCAGTGACATCAAGTTGCCCCGCCGGGACTTTCATGAGCCCTGCGTCACGCCCGCGGCGACTGTAGGATCCGCGGGAACATCTGTCGGATACCCACGTTCGGAGGTTGGGCACACGTGAAGAAGCTTGTCGTTGGTGCCGGAGCTGCTGCAGTTACCACCGGAGCGGCGTTGTCCCTGCTGTTCGGTGCCGGTGTCGCGGCCGCCGCGCCTGACGTCGTCGGCCAAACGTACTCGGACGCCGCGAGCGCGATCGAGGATAGCGGCGCCAGCGCCAAGGTGGCGGTCACGGTGGGCGGCAAGCTGTCCCAGGATGAGTGCATCGTCACCAACGCGTGGGACGCCCCGTTCGTGCGTGACAGCGGCGGCTCTTTCGGACATGCCGACAGCGAGGTCATGGTCGCGTTGAACTGCGACGGTGACCACGCGACCGCCAATCACCCGGGTGCCTCGGTCGCCAGCCCGGCCGGCCGGCAGGCCAAGGCCGCCGCCGACGAGGCCGAGGCCGAGGCTCAGGCCGAGGCGGAGGCCGCAGCTGCCGAGCAAGAGCAGCTCGAACAGGTCAGCACGCCCGACGAGTAGGGCGCATCTTCGGTCAGCTCGACGACACGTAGCGTTCACATATAGTTCCCTTCTGCGCCACCGCTTTTCGTTCACCGCTCGGTAATCTCGCGGACTGATGTTGCAGTCCGAGATGACCGTGAGGGGTCGAACGCTCATGAAGAAACTCGCGATGTTCGGGGCCGGGGTGGCGGCTTTCGCTGCCGTCGGCCTGTCGGGAGCCGGCGTGGCGGCTGCCGCCCCTGATGTCGTCGGGGAGACATACGGAGACGCCTCTTCGGCGATCGAGGACGAGGGTGGTACCGCCAAGGTCGCGGTGACCGTGGGTGGCAAGTTGTCGCAGGATGACTGTGTGGTGACCCACGCCTGGGACGCCCCGTTCGTGCGCGACGCCGGCGACGAGTACACCCATGCCGAGGATGAGGTGATGCTCTCCCTCAACTGCGACGGCGGGTATGCCTCGGCCACTCATCCGGGTGCGTCGGTCGCCAGCCCGGCAGGACGCGAGGCAAAGAAGGCCGCTGACGAGGCCGCCGCGGCCGAGGAGGAAGAGCTCGCCGAGGCCAGTACGCCCGACGAGTAGCCATCAAGCCGGGCTTAATTGCTCGATGTGAGCCTCCTGTCCGCTTAAAATTGACGTCAGCTCCCAAAGAGTTTTTCGCGGCACCTGCCGCGGAACGAGGGGCTGCTGACGAGCGCGGGCGACAAACGCTGGCACCCCACCTCTCCGGGAGAGATCACCGGACGGGGAAGGTCGGGCCAGATGAAGATCGCGATCGGGTTCGGAAGTGTCATCGGTGCGTCGGCGGCGGGGTTCGCCTTCGCGGTTGTGGGGGCCGGGACCGCCGGCGCTGCGCCGGATGTCGTGGGGCAGACATACAGCGATGCCGTCACCGCAATCGAGGACGGTGGCGGCACCGCGCATGTGGCGGTGACCGTGGGTAGCCGGTTGCCGCGCGATGAGTGCATCGTCACCAACGCCTGGACTGTCCGGCAACTGGTGCCGCAGACCTCCGACACCTACTACGAGTACAGAGAAGACGTGACCCAGGTGGCGCTCAACTGCGACGGCGACCACGCCACCGAAGAACATCCGGGTGCGTCGGTGGCCAGCCCGGCCGGCCGCGAGGCCAAGCAGGCGGCCGACGAGGCGGCCCAGGCCGAGCAGGAGGGGATCGCCGAGGCCAGCACCCCTGACGAATAGGTGCCGGAGACTGTTCAGAAACTGCCGACCCGCCCGAGCAGCATGTCGACGCAGTAGTCGATGAACTGTTCGCGGCTGGCCGGCAGCCTGTCGTCGAGATAGGCGGTGAACAACGCCGTCAGGGCCCCGATCAGGCTGGTGGCCACCATGGCCTGACGCACCGGGTCGGCGATGCGGGTGAGTTTGCGTTGCAACAGGCCGATGAAGTCGGGCATCCACTCCGCGCCTGAGCGCGTCAGCACCGGTTCGGATTCGGGGGCCAGCAGCAGCACGCGGCCGCGGGTCGGGTCGTCGACCATGAGCGCGACGAATCGCTCCACCGCGTCGCGAGGGGTGACGGCGGTGGTCAGCGCCGCCATCGCCCGCGCGCACACGTCGTCGTAGACCGCCCGGACGAAGGCGTCCCGGTCGCTGAAGCTCTCATAGAAGTACCGCTCGGTGAGTTCGGCCGCGCGGCACACCGCGCGCACGGTCAGGGCCGGGCCGTCGGCTTTGCCCAGCAATGTGACGCCTGCGGCGATCAGATCGTCGCGGCGACGGGCCGTGCGTTCCGGTAGCGGAACCCCCGACCATCGGCCGCGTCGTTGACCGGATGGCACATCTACTCCTAAGCTCTCGTGACAACATATGTAGTCACTTTTTGAAACAGGACCATCGTCTTGCCGGCAGAAAGCGCACCTGTGACACAAGATACTTCTGAGACATGCCCCGTGACCAGCGGATCCGCTCCGGTGGCGGCAGGTTGTCCGGTGGGGCCGGGCGGGTACGACGCACCGCCGATCCCGCTCGGGCCGGAATCGCTGACCTGGAAGTACTTCGGCGATTGGCGGGGCATGCTCCAGGGGCCGTGGGCCGGATCGATGCAGAACATGCACCCGCAGCTCGGAGCGGCCGTGATGGAGCACTCGATCTTCTTCCAGGAGCGTTGGCCCCGGCTGTTGCGCTCGCTGTACCCCATCGGTGGCGTGGTGTTCGACGGAGACCGCGCGCCACAGACCGGCGCCGAGGTGCGCGACTACCACGTCGACATCAAAGGGATCGATGCTCAGGGGCGCCGCTACCACGCGTTGAATCCCGAGGTCTTCTACTGGGCGCACTCGACATTCTTCGTCGGCACGATCATCGTGGCGGAACGGCTCGCGGGCGGGATCTCCGAAGCTGACAAGCGCCAGCTGTTCGAGGAGCACAAGCAGTGGTACTCGATGTACGGGATGAGCATGCGGCCCGTGCCGGAAACCTGGGAGGACTTCCAGGTCTATTGGGAACACATGTGCCGCAACGTGTTAGAGAACAACCAGGCGGCCCGCGACGTGCTGGACCTCAGCGAGCTGCCGAAGCCGCCGTTCGCGGCGAAGATGCCCGACTGGATGTGGGCGGTGCAGCGCAAGTATCTGGTGCACCCGATGTTCGTCTGGTTCACCGTCGGCCTCTACCACCCGGCAGTGCGAGAGCTGATGGGATACACCTGGTCCGAGCGCGACGAGAGGATTCATCGATTGCTGGGCAAGGTGATCGGCAAGGTGTTCAAACTGGTGCCGGTCCGGCGGCGCATGCATCCACGGGCCCGCAGCGCATGGGACCGGGCCAAGGGACGGATCCCGGCCGACGCTCCCTTGGTGCACACGCCGGCGCGCAATCTGCCGCCGATCGAGCACCGCGACAACGGGATGCACTACTGCCCCAAGGTTTAGCGCCTGGCGTCAGAGCCCTCGCTCGTAGGGCCTCAGCGGCCGACGAGCGGGGCGTTCTGCGGGCAGTAGACCTTGACCGCACCCCGCACCAGGTTCGCCGCCTGATGCTTGTCGATGCCCGCCTGATTCATCAGCTGGCTGATGACTCCCCGCACCGTGCGCGCGGGCTCGATCCTGCCTTTCGTGAGCGCGTCACAGACGCCGCGGCCGACCGTGCCGGCCTCTTCGGCGGAGGTGGTGGGAATTTTCAGATCGTTGACGATGGCGAAGAACTGGTCGTCCTGGGCGTCCGCGTGTGCCGGCGAGACCCCGAATGACGCCGTCAGCGCGACAACGCCGACCGCGGTCGCGAAGACTCGAGTTTTCACGCCCCGGGAGAACATCGGTGACTCCTTCATTCGGCTGCCGACCCGTGGCCATCAACGATAAAGGGGCGCTCCCGACGGCGCGCGGGCACGTGGCTTATTCGTATGACGGCGATTCATGTGACTTCGGCGGAGCGGAGCAGGGCGATGCTGAGCGTTCCGCCGCAGAGTGCGACGCCCCCGGCGGTGACGAGAGCCGCGACCAGGCCGGATGTGGAAATGTCCGCCCCGGGGTGGGGTGGCTGGGCGAGGGTGCCGCACAACGCGATCCCGATGGGGCGTGGGACTCGCAAGCCAAGACCGCGGTGTCATCGCGGTCGCTGAACGTGGCGATGGCCCCGACCGCGGGCAGCACAGGCGACACGATGCCCGCGCCGATGCCGGTGATCGCCAGCGCGGCGATCAGCGTCGTCCACTCCGGACGAGCTGCCAGGGCGGCACCGGACAGGCATGCCAGACCGGTGAGGACCGTGCCCCCGCCCAGGACCCAGCTGCGCGGCGCATCGTGCAGCCGGGCACTGAACAGCAGCGTTACCGCGATGAACGCCACGAGTTGGATGGTCAGGACGAGGGCGGCCTGCAACGGGCGCATGGCCTCGGTGGTCTGCAACCACCGGGACAACACCGGCAGCGCCGCGAATGCGGCGAAGTAGTAGGAGAACCCGGCGATGAGCACGGCGGTGAATCCTCGAGTGGCAAACAGGCCGGCGGGCAGCACTGGATGCGCAGCGCGGCGCTGGCTCGGAACGAACGCCGCCGCCGAACCGAGCCCCACCAGGACGCCCGAGATGGTGCCGACCGATGCCCACCCGTGTTCTCCGGCGTTGATCATCGCGAAGGTGACTCCGGTCATCGCCGTGGTGATGAGCAATGTGCCCGCCAAATCGATCGGCCCGCCTCTGTGGGATTCGCGGGGGAGTGAGATGAATCCGGCGACCAAGGCGATGAGGCACACCGGCAGCGCCCCGACGAACAGCCAGCGCCAGCCCACGAACTCGATGACCGCTCCGCCGGCGATGGTGCCCACGGTGCTACCGGCGCCCGCGCAGGCACCCCACACCGCGAACGACACCGCGCGGGCGCGACCGGCATAGCACTGCGTCAACAGCGGCACGGCAGTGGCGAAGAGCGCTGCCCCACCGACTCCCTGGGCGGCACGGGCCCCGACCAGCAAGGCGCCCGAACCGGCGAGGGCGCAGGCCACCGAGGCCGCGGCCAATGCTGCGAGTCCGATCAGGAACAGCCGCCGGTGACCCAGTCGGTCCCCGAGGGTTCCCATGGCCAGCACCAGGGCGGCGAGCACGAGCGTGTAGACATCGATGATCCATTGCGCGACAGCGAAACCGGCACCGAGATCGTCGGCGATTCCCGCCACACTGACGGTCACGACGGTGGTGTAGGCCAGCAGCAGGAACGTCGCCGCGCAGCACGCCAGCAGCGGACGCCAATCGGTTCGTGGGCTGATGGCCGCGACAGGCTGAGCGGAGTCTGACAGCTGGGGTATGGACGTCACGGTGCCAGGCTGATGTAATGCGCTTGTGCGTGTAAACCCTTACGTCGAGCCGCTGCTGCAGAACGTGACCGACTTGCTCAACCGGCCTGTAACCACCGCCGCCGACCTGGAAGATCGGTGGACCTCACGGGGTATGCCCGCGCAAAGTCCGGCCACCGGCGAGGATCTGGAACAACTGCGAAAGTTCCTGCGCCAGTGGGCGGCTGTCGTCGATGCGCCAACCGAGCACGAAAGGGTTCGGCTGCTCAACCAGATGCTGTCCCGGCACACGGCCAAACCGTCGATCACCGACCACGACGGTAGTGGCTGGCATCTGCACTACCGCGACCCCGACGCCGGGTTCACCGCCACTCTGGCCGGTGCGACCAGCGCCGCCGCCGCGCAGTACCTCACCGACCGGGGCATGCACAGGATTCGCCGGTGCGCGTTGGCCGAATGTGCCAACGCCTTCGTCGATTTCAGCCGGCCCGGGACCCAGAGATACTGCACCCACAACTGCGCCAACCGCGACGCCGTCCGGCGGCACCGCGCCAAAACGCTGTGAGTGCGTTGTAGCGGAGCGGCTACGCCGGGGTAATTGCGGGGCAACCGTGTGCCTCGATGCTGAGGCCATGACGACCATCTATGACCAGATCGGTGGGGCCGAGGCACTCGAGACCGTCGTGGACGACTTCTACCGGCGGGTGCTGGCCGACGAGCAGCTGTCCGCCTTCTTCGCGGGAACCAACATGGCCCGGCTCAAGGGTAGGCAGGTGGAATTCTTCGCCGCCGCGTTGGGCGGACCCGTCGCGTACAGCGGTGCACCCATGCGGCAGGTCCATCAGGGCCGCGGCATCACCATGCACCATTTCAACCTCGTGGCCGGCCACCTGGGCGACAGCCTGGCCGAGGCGGGAGTGCCCGAGATCCTCGTTGGTCAGATAATCGCCGCGATCGCGCCGCTGGCCGACGAGATTGCGACCGCGCGGAGCGCGTAGACGGGGCAGTGCATAACCGCACCTGACCCGCCTTGCGGCGGGTGTCTGGTGCCCCCAGTAGGGCTCGAACCTACGACCTGCGGATTAAAAGTCCGTAGCTCTACCAACTGAGCTATAGGGGCGCGAGAAGACAGGGTACAAGATGGGAGAAATTAGTGTTGCGACCACCGGGTTTGAAGATTTGGGCATCCGTACCCTAAGCTATCGAAGCTCCCAACGGACACGTTGTGAACACCCCGGAGAGATTCGGATTAGGCCCCCATCGTCTAGTGGCCTAGGACGCCGCCCTTTCACGGCGGTAGCACGGGTTCGAATCCCGTTGGGGGTACGCAACGCGGCAACGCGGAGCAACGCAGGAAAGCAAGGCCCTGTGGCGCAGTTGGTTAGCGCGCCGCCCTGTCACGGCGGAGGTCGCGGGTTCGAGTCCCGTCAGGGTCGCCATCACGGCGAGGCAGTTCGGTTTGCAAGAGCCGGTGCCTTCCGGCCAGGTAGCTCAGTTGGTACGAGCGTCCGCCTGAAAAGCGGAAGGTCGCCGGTTCGATCCCGGCCCTGGCCACTGAGAGAACCCACTGGCGACGGTGGGTTTTTCTGTATCTGGATCTGTGTCATCCCACCTCGCGTCTGCTCAGTCACTTCGCTGTTCTTTTTCCTCCCGGTCGTGATCGAGCCGATCATGGCCGCCGCGTCGGCGAGAGCATCGTTCGTACTGTGCGCGTAGGTGCGCAAGGTGAAGCCGGGATCCTTGTTTCACTGGGCGGAAACGGGATTCGGAGCATCGGTCGCGTTCGAGCGTGTACGCGCCGGTGTTGTCGTCGAAGCGTGCGACGTCGTTCGGCGCCGCGGTGGTGAGGAATTAGTGCCGCCGAAGACACCCTGAGTTCCCAGCTGGGCGCCGCGCAACAGACCCGCTGGGAATCGCCCCGGAAGGCCGAGATTGGCTCCGGCCGGGCGGTGGCGATCGACTCCCCGCTGGGGCCGGACCGCCAGTGCGCATCAATGTGAGCAACATCAAACCGACGCCGTGAGCAACTATCTGAGGATTGGCTCGGGGGCCAAAGACTGGTAGCTGACGGAGGGCGGATAGATATTTGCTAGGAGGGAAGAGGATGCGGAGATCGACCGACGTTTGTGCTTTATTACTCGAGGTAGTTGACGTTTGTTGATCGCGTTGCTTACAGTCCGTGCCATCGGATAACACGTAGCTGGCTACCGTTGCGTGTTCGTTGCTGATCGGGGGATCGAATGCATGGACACCGACGCCGCAGACTGGGCGCAGGAAACTTCCTGCACGAGCATCAGCAAATCATATGGTTGAGGTGGCCGGTGCGCTGGCTGGCGGTGCTGTGCGCGGTGGCGGTCACCGTCGGCGGCCTGCACCTGATCGCACCGGCACCGTCGCGGCAGGCCGATCAGGTGATGCGGACGGTGTCAGCGGCGCAGGGGTTCGCCGAGGCCGCGGTCGGCGCGTTCACCGAATCGGCGGTCGGCTCGGATCTGAAAGTGTCGCCCGAGCGGCGCCGCGCGGGTTTACCTGATCAGCCGGTGGCCGGCCTGACCTCGCAGACAGCGGCCGGTCCGGTGCAGATCGTGCTGCCGGGTGGTTTGGGAGCTGCCGAGCACACTCCGGGTGGACAGGTCGTGTATCCGAATGCCGGTGCCGGCTTCGACATGTTGGCTGAGAACACCGCCACCGGCATCCGCACGGTGGCCCGGATCGGTGATCCGGCCGGGCCGCGGATGGTGACCACCTTCGTGCGGACTCCGGCCGACACCGTGATGTTGGCCCACACCAACGGCTATCTGACCATCAATCGGGCGACCCCAGCCGCCGAAACGATCGGCATGTTCTCTCCGGCCGAAACCCGCGACGCCACCGGGAAACTCGTCCCGAGTTCGTATGTGGTCAAGCAGCTGGCCCCGCAGCTGTATGTGTTGGCCGAGGTCATCGACCCCCGCCCCGACACCATGTGGCCGGTCTATGTCGATCCGCCGCTGCACCTGGGTGGTGCCGGCGGCGCACCGCTGCCCCAAGGATTCCTTGACTCGTTTACCGATACCGTCAGCTCACTGGCTGACACCGGGATGTCGATGGCCAAGACCGCCGCCTCGGCCACCGTCTCGGGGGCGAAAGCCGTGGGCGGGTTCGTCAAGGAGAACCCGCTGGAATCGGCCATGCTGGTGGGCGGTGTCGCGTTGGCGGTGACCGGTGTCGGTGGCCCGGCAGGTGCGGCCATGATCGCCTCGGCCACCGTCAACATCTCCAGTGCCGCCGTGGACATCGCCGCGGCCGCACTGCCCGACAACCAAGCCCTCGGTATCGCCTCGGACGTGCTGGGCGCCGCATCGATGGTCACCCCGCAGGGCGCGGCCAAAAAGGTCGTCAAGGAAGGCGCCGAGCTGGCCGTCGAACAACTGGCCAAGCACGCCGACGATGTCGTGGACGTCGCCAAGACCGCACCCACCCCACCCGCCCAGTTGGCCGATCAAGTAGCAGCTGCCGGCACCGCGAAACCGCCAGTGACACCAGGGGTTTCGCCAAAATCGCCCAATGCCCCGCCCGCGGCCAAGCCCGCTGAGATCCCGTGTGCGGGGCAGTCGTTCACCCCGGACACGCAGGTACTGCTCGCCGATGGGACCAGTCGATCCATCAGCCAACTCGGCGTCGGTGACCTGGTGTGGTCCACCGACCCCTTCTCGGGTCGGTCCGGACCGCAGACTGTGCAGGCGGTGCTGGTCAACCACGACACCGACCTGCTCGACCTGGCCATCACCAACACTGCCGGTGTTTCTGCGGTCATCAACACCACCAGCGGCCACCCGTTCTACAGCCCCACCCGCCTCCACAACACGGCCAGTGCTCTCGCGGCCACCACGACACCCACCCAGGCGTATGGGCCCGGCTGGACCGATGCCCAAGACCTCCAGCCCGGCGACGCCCTCTACACACCCAACGGTGTTGTCGCACAGGTCGAGATGACCACCCCGGTGGCCGGTGACGCTGACATGTGGGACCTCACCATCGAGACCACCCACACCTTCTACGTCACCACCCCAGCCGCCCCAGTCCTGGTCCACAACTGCCCAGCCGGCCCCGACCTTCCGGTTCCCGACGCCGCTAAGCCAAAACCCGATACCACCGGCAAGGACATCGCGCCGAAAACCAAGGACCAGGTCACCGCCGACCGGGTATCCAAGAGCCCCGACGGTAACCTGCGCTGCGAAAATCCGCACTGCGCCCAACGGGTCTACCGCCAGGAAGGCAAGACAGTACGGGGAGACAAGATTCCGCCGAACCGTGCTCAGTTCGACCACGACACCCAACCGAAATCGCAGGGCGGCACCGGCGGTAGGAACGGTGAAGACACCAAGATTCTCTGTGCTCGATGCAACGGCCCCGCCGGCAAGAGCGACAAATCGCCCGAAGAATGGGCAGCCGTCCAAGAAGATGTCGGCCGAGACTCGAGAAGGATAATTCAGCAGTACGTCCGACAGCACGGTGAGCCGCCGGACGGTGTGATCCACTCACCCAATCTTCGTCCGCAAGCCGCAGCACGTAACGACCGAGCCCAAGAGACGGCGTCGGCCACCGGCAAATCCCGTGACAGTGGAAAAAAGAAGGACGGCAAGAAAAAGGCTGACAAGAAAAAGAAGAAAGACAAAAAGAAGAAGAAAAACAAAAAAAGCAAAAAGCACCATAACAAACCGAAGTAGCGCGCAATCGGTGGCGTAACGCCCGATACAAGCGAGTCGTGAGGCCTCGGGGTTATCTTGGCCCCAGGCCCGCCGACGCTACGAGGACGGACCACGAGTGCATCAGTCGAAGGGAGCCCGGGTGGGCAACGAGCATCGTCCAGACAGCACGGAAAGCTACCGCGACGTCTCCTCGCCGCTCACGGCTGAGATGCTGGCGCCATTGTCGCCGGAGTCGCCAGGGGTTGCGATCGATGAGCCCCTCACCGACGACGACTTCCGCACAGTCGCCGAATTCATCACTGATTATCCCGACAAAAAAGTCTATGTGTCACAGCTTGAAACGCCAGAGTGGAGTTCCCGCTCATTCGTTGAGCGCCCGATCACCGATCTGGAGTTTCTGCGGTTCTTCCCGAGCCTGCAGCGATTCGCCTGCAATCTGTTCTATCTGAAATCCCTTGACGGACTGCAACACCTGAAGGCCTGCACATGGCTGCAGATCTTCAAAAGCCCGGCACGGCTATCAGCCGCGCCGATCGGGGAACTCGCCGGGCTCGACTATCTGATGCTCGACGGCCAAGTCCGCGACCTCGACACCCTCAAAACGCTGCCTAACCTGACCACCTTGAGCCTGGGATACGCCCGCAAACTCCCCGGCCTCGACTTCCTACCGGCCGGCTTGCGCACCTTCTACATGAACCGCGGCAGCATCACCGACATCAGCGCCCTGGCCGACACCCAGGTGGAGAAACTGTCGTTCTTCAAAGTTGGAGCATTGTCCGACCTCAGCCCCGTCTCCCAAGTCACCAGCCTGCGCCACCTACACCTCTACCACCTACGCGAGGTCACCAACCTCCCCGACATGAGCGCGCTGACCGACCTAACCGACCTCATCATCGACGACCTCAAAAACCTGTCCGACACCCGTCCCGTGCTCACCGCACCCAACCTGACCAACCTCTCCGTCACCAACCTGCCCAGCATCGACCCCCAAGCCTGGGAACAAACCTGGAAAACGTGGATTCAACAAGGCCGCCCACCGTTCTGGGATTAACCCGCCCAGACATAGGAGGCGCAGCTCGCGCACGTTGCGGCTGAAGACCTTCCTTCTCTCTGGCGCCGGCGAGAGACCTCGGAAGTCGGCAGCGCCCGCGACGGCACCACCGACTCCGGCGGTCTCGAGGTCTAGATCTGCCAATCGTTGGAGCCGTCGTAGCGGGTGTAGGTACCGCCGGTGGAGTTCTGCACGATGATGGGATCGCCGGGGCGGAAGTTGTCGAAGAACCACTTCGCGTTGGCCGGGCTGATGTTGATGCAGCCGTGACTGACGTTGCGCTTGCCCTGATCGGAAACCGACCACGGAGCGCTGTGGACGAAGTCGCCGCTGTCGTCGAACCGGACGGCCAGATCGACCGTCAACTTGTATCCGTTGGGCGAGTTGACCGGGACGCCATAGGTCGACGAATCCATCACCACCGAGGGCATCTTCTCCTGAACGTAGAAGGTGCCGTTCGGAGTCTGGTGGCCGCCGGATGCCATGCCCATCGACATCGGGATGGTTTTCTCCACCGTCCCGTTGCGGGTGACGGTCAGTTGGTGGGTGGTGTCGTTGGCCGTGGCCACCAGCGTGTCCCCGGTGTTGAAGTTGGACACGGTGCCCGCGGCATCGACGGTGACCGAGGTGTGGGCGGGCCAGAAGCTCAGCGGACGCCAACGCAGTTGCGTCGGGGTGATCCAGTAGAACTTGCCGGGAACTTCCGGCACCGACGAGACATGGATGGCGTTCTCGGTGGCACCGGCGTCCTCGACCGGCCCGGGGAAGTTGATGATGATCGGCTGGGCCACACCGACGGTCGAGCCGTCGGCGGGGACGAGCCTCGGCGGCTCGAACGGTGCCGGATCTGCTTGTGCGGCACCGGCGCCCAATAACAACGCACAACCCACCATGGAGGCCGCCCCGGCTGCCCGCAAAGCGCGGAAAAGCCTGCCCCTCGTCCACTCAGTCATCGGACCATCGTGTCATGCGGGTCAGGCGGCGCCGGTAATCCGGCGACCACCGGCGCCGCCTGACAGCGTCGACGTGCGCATCCCGCTTGTGGCGGCACACCTCGCCGGCCGCGGCCACCGCGGCCGGATCCAAGCCCGGCGGTACCGTGCCACCGGCCACCAGGGCGCGGACCAGAGCGGCTTGCCGCTGAGCCAACGTCTCACTCATGCCCACACCTTTCGTGCGTCGGGGGTGATCGACGCGGCTCCCGCCGCCGCGGCGATCGCGTCGAGCTCGTCGAAAAGCTCTGCGGCGGGCGGGAACCGGCCGTCACGCTCCAGCATGAACGGGGTGTCCACCCGCTCCCGCAGCGCGGTGACCAGGTCCAACACCTCCGCCGGCGTCCGCTCCGTGTGGGTGTCATGGTAGAAATCCTCGCCATCGCGGCCGCCCGCGACGTGGCTGTAGGCCACCTGCTCGACCGGCAACCGCGCCAACTCCCGCAGCGGATCGCGGCCGCGGTTGCGGGCATTGGCGTACACGTTGGCCACGTCGAGCACGAGCAGCACACCGGTGCGCTCCACCAACTCGGTGAGGAACTCCGACTCGGTCAGATCTGACTCCGGCCACTCCACGAACGACGCGATGTTCTCCAGTGCCAGTGGCACCGGCAGTTCGCGCCGGGTGCGCCCGATGTTGGCGGCCAGCACGTCGAGTGCCTCCCGCGTGCGGGGCACCGGCAGCAGATGCCCGGCCTCGATCCCGCCGGCCCGGACAAAGGCGATGTGCTCGCTGACCAGCGGAGCGCCGAGCGCCTGTACGCATGCCGCCAGCCGCCGGACCCGCTTGGGCTGCACGGGTTCTGCACCGCCCAGCGAGAGTGCGACACCGTGCGGGATGACCGGGACGCCGCGGGCGACAAGTTCCGCCAGTGCCGGGTCCGGGTGGACTCGACGGCGACGCATCGGCATCGACTCGGCGATCACCTCGCAGAACCCGGGCCGCAGATCGGCAACCACGCCGGCGATCTCGCGTCGCCACCCGATGCCCACATCGCCCAGCGCGGGCACGGTACGGTCCGAGGCGCTCATCCGCCGCAACCTCCGCACCCGCCACAGCCACCGCAGCCGCCGCCACCACCACCGTCGCCGCCACACGAGGCGCCGCAGCCGCCACCGTCGGATCCGCCGGAGGAGTCCCCGGCCAGTTGCACCGAGGTCGAGTAGCCGGCGTCCACGGCCCACAGGGCGCCGGTACCGAACAGAGCCACCGACATCGCCACCGCAGCCGGGCCGTAGGTGTCGAAGGCGGGTCGCTTCGCCGGCTCCAGGTAGGCCAGTTCGTTCTGCCGGGCGGCCAGCAGACGACGGCCCGCGCGGGTCAGCCGATTCACCCCCAACAGGTGTGGCAGCACCACTGCGCCGTACAGGACGGTGGCGATCACCACGGCCACGAGGGGCACCGCGTCCTCGGGGCGATCAGACAACTGAGTTGCCAGGTACACGGCGTAGGCGATACCGATCGCCGTCATGATGATCGACGGTGCCGTGCCCCAACGCATGCGGGCCCGTTCGGCCCGGGTTCGCACCAGGCCCCGCCGGCTCAGTTCCTCCTCCAAGACGGCCAGGTCATCCTCGGATGCGGCGTACAGGCCGGGCACAGTGTGCTGTGTGTCGGCGGCGACCCGTTCGAGCACCTGTGTGGTGAACCGGTCGGCCTCCGGGCTACGCACGCTGTGGTCCACCCGTCTGTCGCCGGTGATCCGCCCGGCGGCGCGCAGGCCCGCCAGTGCGGTCACCACCGGGGCGATGTCGGACCGGAGGAACGCCAGCTCGGTCGGGCTGATCGGTTCGGTGGCCGCACGCCGACGCGGCGTCGTCGCGATCCGCCACACCACCGCGAAGATCACGGTCGTGGCCAGCGCGGCCAGATATCCGTAGGCCGTCGCCGGCATTGCCGTCGCGTACCTGTCGATCAGCTCCTCGATCGGCATCGCAGTCACCTCCTGGTATTCGGTTGAGATCACCCTGCCTGCGTCAATTCCCTTACCGGTCACAACTTTCAGCCAGCGTGCACGGTGCGGGACAGGACTCACTGAGGAGTTGGTGGCCGTTGTCTGAGGAAAATCGGTGCCATCGTCCGGGAACGGATCAGCGGACTCCGACGCCACATTGGCCAGATCGGTAACATCAACCTCATTGACAACGACATTCACAGTTGTCGCAGCGATCGGGGGCTGAGATTGGGTAACCGGCTGAGGATGCTCGTCGTCGCGCTGGCATGTGCCTTCGCGCTGACGGCCGCGCCGGTGACCGCACAGGCCGCGCCGGCAGTGGCAGGCAAGGACTTCACCAAGCCCGCCATCGTCATCCTCGGCTACGGGCTGAAGCCCGACGGCTCGATGCGGGCCATCCTGTATCACCGCACCCTGACCGGCCTCGCCATCGCGCAGGCGTTCCCACAGGCACCGGTGATCGTCACCGGTGGCAACCCGCAGAACGGTCAGACCGAGGCCGCGCAGATGCGCAATCTACTTGTCATGCTTGGTCTTCCGGCCAGCCGGATCATCGTCGAGGACCGGGCGAACAGCACCGTGCAGAACGCGCAGTTCTCCGTTCCGCTGGCCAAGAAGGCGGGCGCGACCGGCATCATCGTGGTGACCTCGTCGACGCATCAGGGCCGCGCCGACCAGAACTTCGCCGACGCCGGCGGCAATGTGCTGGCCACGGTGAGCTTCCCGGACGGCAATCCGTCGGTGAACATCGCCCAGTTCGTGCGGGATGTGCTCAGCCCATTGACACCGATCGGCTGACGGACGGCGTTACGCTGCCGGTATGCGCCGGATGGTGATCGGTGTCTGCGCACTGGCGGTGGTCTTCGCGCCGTCTGCCGCTGCGGAACCGGCTGCCCTGGATCCGACCGGTAATCGGTCCGGTGGCCCCGTGCCGACGGTCAACGGGGTGCCGTGCGTGGGTGGCAATCTGGGTGTCTGTCGAAGCTTCAGGCAGAACCGTCCGCCGGCCGCCCACCCAGGTTCGCGGTCCAGTGTCGGGCACAGCCCCACCGTGCGCCGCTGACCGGCACTACCATGACAGCCCGAGATGAACAGTCCCACGACGTCGGTTGAGGCCGACAAGAGCGCGTTCCGGTCGCGTCTGCTCGACGCCATGATCGAATCGATCGTCGAGGACGGCTATCAGAACACCACGGTCGCCGACATCGTGCGGCGGGCCAAGACGTCGCGCCGTACCTTCTATGAGCACTTCGCCAGCCGCGAGGAGTGCTTTGTCGCGCTGCTGACCAGCGTCAACACCAAGCACGTGCGTGAGGTGGCCCGTGGGGTCGACCGTAGTGCGCCCTGGCAGGCTCAGGTCCGCCAGGCGGTCGAGGCATGGATCGCCTCCTATGAGGCCCACCCCGAATTGATGTTGGCCTGGATCCGCGATCTCCCGACGCTGGGTACCGCGGCGCGGGCATTGCAGCGCGAGTCGATGGAGCATTTCATCGGCATGGTGCAGGCCATGACGAACAACGAGGCGTTCCGCTCTGCCGGGGTGTCCATCTCGCGGCGACGCACCATCATGATGCTCGGCGGGTTGCGTGAGCTGACCGCGATCACCGTGGAGAGCGGTGGTCAGGTCGGGGAGATCACCGAGGACGCGGTGCTGGCCTGCACCGCGATGCTGATGCCGCTCAGCTGATGGCGACTGCCGCCTGTTGGTGGCGGCGCTGCCGTTCGAGTGTGGCGAAGTAGAAGGCGAACGCGAACGCGAAGCTGGTGAACAGGCTCGACACGAAGAACAGCCAGGGGTGCCGGATCCCGCGACGCAGCCCGTCGATGATCGTGAACAGCGGCAGCAGAATGACATTGGCGATCGTGTAGTCGGCACTGGCCGAGCCGGCCGCCGGGTTGGTGTACCCGAGTGAGATGAACTCGGCCCAGCTTCCCGGGCCCCAGATCGGGTTGCCGCCCGGCTGGGCGTAATCCGCGACGAACCGCATGTTGAAGTACCAGCAGATCGGGATCGAGGCGAGCCCGACGAGGTAGTAGGCCAGCTCGACGCGGGACAACGCCGGCCCGGGTGGCCGGGAGAAGATTTGTGGGTTGAGACGGATCACGAGCGCGACGACGGCCACGCCCAGCACTGCATGAACGATGAGCGACACCATGGCGTGAGCACACTCTCGAATCCAAGTTTTGTCAATATTGACATTTCGTGCGGTGGGGGATCGGCGGTGGTGCGGTAATTTCACTGCCATGGTCAGACCCGCGCAGACCGCGCGCAGTGAGCGCACGCGCGAGGCGCTGCGTCAGGCCGCATTGGTGCGGTTCCTGGCCCAGGGGGTCGAGGACACCTCGGCCGAACAGATCGCCGCTGACGCCGGGGTGTCTCTGCGCACCTTCTACCGGCACTTCACGTCCAAGCACGATCTGCTGTTCGCCGATTACGACGCGGGCCTGCACTGGTTTCGGGCCGCGCTGGCCGAGCGGCCGGCAGGAGAATCGATCCTCGACTCGGTGCAGTCCGCGGTCCTGGCCTTCCCGTATGACGTCGACGCCGTGACGAAGATCGCCGGCATGCGTGCGGTCGAGCTCGATCCCGACCGGATCGTGCGACACATCCGGCAGGTCGAGTCCGATTTCGCCGATGCGGTGGCCGAGCTGCTCGTGGCGCGCCGGGGGCGGGTGCCGCAAGGGGATGAGCGGCTGCGGATCGTGGTGACGGCCAGATGCGTGGCGGCCGCGGTGTTCGGCGCCATGGAGCTGTGGATGGTCGGCGACGAGGCGGGGGAGCGTTCGCTGCCGGAACTGGCGCGGATGTGCCGGGCCGCGCTGGAGACGCTACGCACCGGCCTTGATTGATGTTTTGTCATGATTGACAAAACTGCAGGCTCGGTGTCAGCCTCTGTCGATGGCGGACTACGACGCGATCGTGATCGGCGCCGGGCACAACGGCCTGGCCGCTGCGGCCCTGTTGGCGCGTGCTGGAATGCGCACCCTCTGCCTTGAGGCCAAGCGGTACGCCGGTGGCATGGCCTCCACCGTCGAGCTGTTCGACGGCTACCGGTTCGAGATCGCCGGCTCGCTGCAGTTCCCCACCTCGGCGGTGGTCAGCACCGAACTCGGGCTGGACACCCTGCCGACCGTGGACCTGGAGGTCATGTCGGTATCCCTTCGCGGCATCGGCGACCCGCCGGTGGTCTATTACGCGGACCCGATGAAGATGCTCGCCCACCTCGGTGAGGTGCACGGCGCCGACGCGGTGGCCGGGATGGCCGGACTGATGGCCTGGAGTCTGGCGCCCACCCGGGCGCTGGGCCGGTTCGACGCCGGGCGCCCGCCCCGCACTATCGATGAGATGTATGCCTGCGCGGCAACAGAATCCGAGCGCGCAGCGATCGATGACCTGTTGTTCGGGTCGGTCAGCGATGTCCTGGACCGGTATCTACCGGACCGGGACAAACACGGCGCGCTGCGCGGCATGCTGGCGTTCCTGGCGGTCAACACCACCTACCGGGGTCCCGAGACGCCCGGCAGCGCGGCCGCCCTCGCCTACGGTCTGGCGGTGCCCGACGAGAACGCCATGCTGATGAAGAAGCTCGCGGGCGGGATCGGCGCCCTGACCGAACATCTGCAGTCGGTGTTCACCGCCGCCGGTGGCGAGCTGCGGTTGCGCAGCAGCGTCGAGCGGATATCGGTCGACGGCGGCCGGATCACCGGGATCCGCCTGGCCGGCGGCGCGACGATCACCGCCCCCGTCGTGGTGTCGGCGATCGCTCCGGACACCACGGTCACCGGGCTCATCGATCCCGAGGCGTTGCCGGTCGAGGTGCGTGAGCGGTACACCCGCATCGATCACCGCGGCAGTTATTTGCAGATGCACTTCGCCCTCGACGGTGCTCCCACCTTCGACGCTCCCTACGAGATGCTCAACGACCCTGAGATGCAGGCCGCCATCGGCCTTTTCAGCACTCCCGAGGAGCTGCAGCAGCAATGGCAGGATGCCCGCCACGGGATCGTGCCCGCCGATCCGGCGATCGCCTTCCAAATTCCGTCAGCACATGATCCGACGCTGGCTCCGGCGGGTAAACACGCGGCCTCGGCGTTCGCGTTGTGGTTCCCGGTCGAGGAGTCCGCCACCGGGTACGGCGAGATGAAAGCCGAGATGGGCCGGCGCGTGATCGAGAAGATCACCAGGTTGGCACCGGATTTCGAGCGCCGGATCCTCCGTCACACCACGTTCACCCCGCGCCACATGGGGACCATGTTCGGCGCGCCGGGCGGCGACTACTGCCACGGCCTGATTCATCCCGAGCAGATGGGGCCCAACCGTCCGGGGCCGAAAGGGTATGTCGGTCAACCGATTCCCATCGACGGGCTGTATCTGGCCAGCGCCGGGTGCCACGGTGGCCCGGGGATCACCTTCATTCCGGGTTACAACGCAGCCAAGGCCGTGCTCGGCGACTAGCGGTTGCGTAGCTGCTCGACCCAATCCTTGGGCACGCGCCCCTTCGGTCCTGGCACCGGCTGATCATCGGGATGATGCTGTGGCGGCGCCAGCTCCGGCCCGTCGTAGTAGTCGTTGGTCTCGAAGTTCCAGAACCAGTCCTCGCCCGGCTCGAACGAGCGGATGATCGGGTGTCGGCTTTCACGCCAGTGCGCCGACGCGTGACGGGCCGGCGAATCATCGCAGCACCCGATGTGCCCGCAGGCCGCGCAGCGCCGCAGATGCACCCACCAACCTCCGTCGGCGGTGCACTCGGCACATCCGGGTCCGCTGGGCCGAGCGGTCGGATCGACGGCATTGCTCATATCCTGCAGCGTAGCCCCGAGTAATCTCGCCGCATGGCAACCAGCGATTCGCGTGAAGTAGTCATATCGAGGCGACCCCGCAGGAGATCCTCGACGTTGTGGCCGATGTGGAGGCGACGCCCACCTGGTCGCCGCAGTACCAGCGGGCCGAGATCCTGGAGAGCTACGACGACGGGCGTCCCAAGCAGGTCAAGATGACCGTCAAGGCCGCGGGCCTGACCGACGAGCAGGTGATCGAATACACCTGGGGCGAGAACAAGGTCAGCTGGACTCTGGTGAGTGCCGGCCAGCTCAAGGCCCAGGACGCCAGCTACACCCTGACTCCCGACGGCGACAAGACCAAGGTCCGGTTCGACATCACGATCGACCTTTCGGTGCCGCTGCCGGGCTTCATTCTCAAGCGGACCATGAAGGGCGGCGTCGAAACCGCCACCGAGGGTCTGCGCAAACAGGTGCTCAAGGTCAAGAAGGGCTGAGCGCGTTCGTCATCCGGGCCGGTTGGTTCGCACGTCGAAAGTGAAGTGCTGGCCCTCGTCCAAGGATCCGTCGGGCCGTCGCCGCCGGTAGTGCAGGTCGACCTTCGCATACCGCAGGGTCACCGTTTCGGTGTAGGGCTGGGCCTCCAGGCCGGTCTGGGTGACGGCGTTGATCGTCACATCGGTGAGCTTCACCGTCAGGAAGTCCTGCTGGTTCTCACCGGCCTTGCGGTGGCTGATCGTCGCTTGGGCCAGATGCCGCCCGCTGGCGCAGGCCGACAGCAGCGCGGGCGTGGCGCTGTCGATGGTGTGGACGATCAGCAGATCCTGAAACGTCGCCTTGCCCGCGCCGGCACCGCCGCCCGCCGCCGGGGATCCGCCGGCGGCGACACCCCACGAGAACGACACCACGTCGATCTCGTCCCGATGCCGGGAATCGACCGATTCACCTTTGATGTCACCGATTTTGGCGAAGATTTCTGTGGGCACCGGATGTCCTCCCGTGAGATCAGCAGTTCATTTGCCATCTCAACCGGGTGGGTGCCGTCGCGAATAGAGTAATTGCCTACTCGAATTCACGGTTCGGCCTCGCCGGGCTAACTGGAGTTGGCGTCCGAGGCGGACTGTGCCAGCTCGGTCAGCAGGGGCGGGATGTCCATCCGGCCCAGCATCACCTCGACCAACACCATGCGGTCGGGTGTCGCGGCCGCTGCCGTGAGTGCATCGTCGAGTTCGCCGTAGGTGCTGACCCGGAACGTCAGCGCGTCGGGGACGCCCAGCGCGGCGGGCAGCTCCGTCCAGCGCCATCCGGTTATGTCGTTGTATTCGGCTGTGACACCGTGGATTGCGCGTTCCACGGTGTAGCCGTCGTTGTTGACCACCACGATGACGGGTGCCAAGCCCTCACGGCCGAAGGCCCCCAGCTCCTGGATGGTCAGCTGGGCGGCGCCGTCGCCGATCAGCAGCACGGTCCGGCGGTCGCGGTCGGCGAGTCCGGCGCCGAGGGCGGCCGGCAGGGTGTAGCCGATCGAGCCCCACAGGGGTTGGCCGATGAATGTCACCCTGGAGGCCAGCCGGTGTCCGGCCATTCCGTAGAACGACGTGCCCTGGTCGGCCAGCACCACGTTGCCAGGGGTGAGGGCCTCAGAAAGCCTGTCCCACAAGGATTCCTGGGTCAGCGCGGCGTCTCGGGCCGGAGGGTCGGCGGCTGTGCGGGTGGTGAGCGGGGGCAGCGCGGGTGAGGTGATGCCGCGCTCGGCGAGGATCGCGGTGATGGCGTCGAGTGCTGCGGCCATGTCCAGTGGGGCGTACACCTGCCCGGCCACGACGCTCTGGTTGACGCCGATGTCGACAGTGCGTGCCGGGTCGAGGCGCTGGCTGAAGAACCCGCTGACCATATCGGTGAACAGCACCCCGGCGGTTACCAGCACCGGCGCGTCCTCGATCGCCCCGCGCACCGAATCTTCGCTGGCCGCACCCGCGTAGATGCCCAGATAATTCGGCGAGCTCTCGTCGACCAGGCTCTTGCCCCACATCAGGGTGGCGTGCGGCACGGTGTCGGCTGCCAGCAGCTTGTTGAGTTGGTCGACGCAGTCCATGCGGTGCACCAGGAAATCGGCGAGCACGGTCAGCCGGTGGTCAGCGATCAATTCGGCCGCCGCGGCGGTGAACATCGAAAGGGCTCGCGGACTCGTGCCGCCGGTGTAGCGGGGCAGCGGCGCGGCGGGAGGTTCGGTGGGGAACCGGGCCACATCCGTGGCGATCAACAGGTAGCCGGGCCGTTTCTGTTCTCGCACCTCGGAGAGCACGCGGTCGATGTCGCGGGTTGCCGTCGCCGGCGCCAGATTGGCTTGGGCGCAGGTGATCTCACGACTGATCCGCAGGAAGTGCTCGAAGTCGCCGTCGCCGAGGGTGTGGTGCACGATGCGTCGCGCACCCTGGGAATCCTTGGAGGGTGCGCCGACGATGTGCACCACCGGTACGTGTTCGGCGTAGCTGCCGGCGACCGCGTTGGCCGCCGACAGTTCACCGACGCCGAATGTGGTGACCAGGGCGGCCATGCCGCGTAGCCGGCCGTAGCCGTCGGCCGCATAGCCGGCGTTGAGTTCGTTGGCGCCGCCCACCCACCGCAGCGTCGGGTGGGCGAGGATGTGGTCGAGGAATTCCAGTTGGTAATCGCCGGGGACGCCGAACACCTCGGTCACCCCGAGTTCTGCGAGCCGGTCCAGCAGATAGTCACCGACGGTGTAGAGGTTTTCGCCCATCCTTTAGTGTGCCTCGCATGACCAACACCGGACCGCTCGCCGGAGTGCGAGTTATCGAACTCGGCGGCATCGGCCCCGGGCCACACGCCGCGATGATGCTGTCGGATCTGGGCGCCGACGTGGTGCGGGTGCGTCGCCCGGGTGGCCTGACCATGCCTGCCGAGAACGTGGATCTGCTGCACCGGGGCAAGCGCATCGTCGACCTCGATGTGAAGAGCGAGCCGGGCAAGCTGCTGGATCTGGTCGCCAAAGCCGATGTGCTGTTGGACTGTTTCCGGCCCGGCACCTGTGAGCGCCTCGGCATCGGTCCGGCTGACTGTGAGGCCGTCAACCCGCGGTTGGTCTTCGCCCGGATCACAGGCTGGGGCCAGGACGGGCCGCTGGCCACTACCGCCGGCCATGACATCAACTACCTGTCGCAGACGGGCGCGCTGTCGGCGATCGGCTACCGCGACCGCCCGCCGGTGGCCCCGCTCAACCTGGTCGCGGATTTCGGTGGCGGCTCGATGCTCGTCGTCATCGGTATCGTCACCGCGCTGTACGAGCGGGAGCACTCGGGCAAGGGCCAGGTGATCGATGCCGCGATGGTCGACGGGGTCAGCATGTTGTCGCAGATGATGTGGACGATGCGGGCCACCGGATCGTTGCGCGACGAACGCGAGTCGTTCCTGCTCGACGGCGGCGCCCCGTACTACCGGACCTATGAGACCTCCGACGGCGGCTACATGGCGGTCGGGTCGATCGAGCCGCAGTTCTTCGCGCAACTGGTCGCGGGTCTCGGGCTGGACGCCGGCGAGATTCCGGGGCAGTTCGAGCTGGCCCGCTACGACGAGATGCGGGCCATCTTCACCGAGCGGTTCGCCACCAAGACGCGTGACGAGTGGACCGAGATCTTCGCCGGTACCGATGCCTGCGTGACACCGGTGCTCACCTGGGGTGAGGCGGCCAAGAGCCAGCATCTGCTGGACCGCTCGACACTGATCACAGTCGACGGTGTCGCGCAGGCCGCCCCGGCTCCGCGGTTCTCCCGTACCCCGCCGGGCGCACCCGGGCAGCCGCCGCAGTCGAGCACCGACATCGCCGACATCGGCTGGACCTGACACGCACCTGAGGCCTTTGGTCCCTGGCCATTGCGGCGCGCAGCAGCCACGATGAACGTGTGACTTCCTCCAACGCACCTGTAGTGGTCGGAATCGACGGCAGCGACGGGGCGCTCGATGCGGCCCGTTGGGCCGGTGCGGTCGCCGCACGTTTCGGCGCGCCGCTGCGCATCGTGCACGCGCTGCCGTCTGTGGGCCGCAATCTGACCCAGACCGCGGCCGCGTTCACCGCGGCGATGATGTCCTATCAGCGCGACATGGCGGACGCCTTCCTGAAGGCCGCCACCGAGGCCGTGCGCGGCGATCATCCGGAGTTGCCGGTGTCCACGGTGTCGTTCAACGAGCCCGCCGACCAGGTGTTGATCGACGCCAGCGCCGATGCGAGTCTCGTCGTGCTCGGCGGTAAGAAGGTGACTCCGGCCGCGGCACTGTTGCTCGGGTCGACGGCGCTGTCCGTGGCGACCCGGGCGGCGTGCCCAGTGGTCGCCTTCCGAGGGGAGAACGTGGCTCCGGACGACGGTCCCGTCGTGGTCGGGGTCGATGACAGCCCTGCTGCGCAGGCCGCGCTGGAGACGGCATTCGAATTCGCCGATGGCTTCGGGCTGACGGTCAACGCGGTGCGGTCGTTGTCTTTGGCCGCGCCGACCCAGACCGGCGTCACCATCCCGCTGCTGATCGACTGGGATGGCGTGGAGTCCGCCGAACTGGCCGACCTCACCGAGACCGTTGACGTTCACCACAAACGTCACCCGGGCGTCGACGCGAAGTGTTTCATCGAGCCGGAATCCCCTGGCAAGGCACTGCTGAAGCATGTCGCCGACTCCGGGCTCGTGGTGGTCGGTTCCCGGGGCCGCAACGCGCTGGCCGGCGTCCTGCTGGGTTCGACCAGTCTCAACCTCCTGCACCACAGCCCGGTGCCGGTGATGATCTGCCGCGCTGCACAAGGAGATTCGAATGAGTGAACATGACGTCCGCCACGGCATCGTCGTCGGCGTCGACGGGTCGCCCGCCTCGGATGCCGCCGTCGCCTGGGCGGCTCGCAACGCGGTGTTGCGGGGCGTCGGGCTCACCCTGGTGTACGCGCTCCCGGGAGCGGCGTCACCCGTCTGGCTGGATGTCGCTCTGCCCCAAGACTATTGGGATTACCAGGATCAGCAAGGCCAGAAGATTCTGGATGCCGCGCGCGGAGTCGCGGTCAAGGCGATCGCCGGCCATCAGGAACCTCGGATCATCGCGAAGGCGGTTCCCGGGCACGCGGTGGCCACGCTGATCGAGTACTCGCGGCGCGCCGATCTGGTGGTCGTGGGTTCGCGTGGTCTGAGTAAGTGGGGACGCCGGTTGCTCGGATCGGTCAGCTCGAGCCTCGCGGCGCATGCCCACGGACCGGTTGCGGTGATTCCCGAGCGCGAACCCCCGTCGGACGGACCCGTGGTGGTGGGGGTGGACGGGTCGCGCGCCTCGGAGTTCGCCACGGAGATCGCCTTCGACGAGGCGTCGCGGCGCGGTGTGGAACTAGTGGTGGTGCACACCTGGACCGATCTGAACTTCGAGTTCCCCGACCTCAAGTGGGAAGACCTGAGCGCGGAGGCCGAGCGTGCCCTGGCCGAGCAGCTGGCCGGGTGGTGCGAGCGATACCCCGATGTGGTGGTGCGCCGCGTGGTCATGCCCGACAAGCCGGCTCGTCAGTTGCTGGCGCAGGCCGAGAGCGCGCAACTGGTGGTGGTCGGCAACCGTGGCCGGGGCGGTTTCACCGGATTGCTGCTCGGCTCGGTCAGTTCCGCGGTGGTGCATTCGGCCATGTCACCGGTGATCGTCGCGCGACAACCCGGCTGACCGGCCGCGCAGGCTTGTCCCTGACGGCTTCGCTTCGGCGAACCGCAGCCATGGGCGGCGCGCTTCGCTAGATTTGGAGGCGTGGCCGTGCAGGCATCACGCGAGGCGGTCTTCGACGCCTCGCCGGAGGCGATCATGGAGGTGCTCGCCGATGTTGCCGCGCTGCCGTCCTGGTCTGCGCTGCATCGTCGCGTCGAGGTCATCGACCGCTATCCCGACGGCAGGCCGCACCACGTCAAGGCGACGATGCGGCTGCTGGGCATCACGGACAAAGAGCTGCT
The DNA here is from genome assembly GCF_001245615.1 of Mycolicibacterium neworleansense. Classification (NCBI taxonomy): domain Bacteria; kingdom Bacillati; phylum Actinomycetota; class Actinomycetes; order Mycobacteriales; family Mycobacteriaceae; genus Mycobacterium; species Mycolicibacterium neworleansense. Next base: position 781,403 of record NZ_CWKH01000003.1, on the reverse strand, counting down.
CGAATTCCATTGGGGCGACCACTGGATGTTGTGGGATGCCGAGCCCAACCTGCAGCAGCGCGGGCAGCACGTCGAATACAACCTGACGCCCGAGGTGGACAAGACGCGCGTGCGCTTCGACATCATCGTCGACCTCGCGATGCCGATCCCGGAGTTCCTGATCAAGCGCGGACGGACACTCGTGCTCGACGTCGCCATCGAGCGGTTGCGTCAGCGCGTCATGAGGCATTCACAGCAGCGCTGATTCCCGGCAAGTCGGCCCCGCCGGTGGAGGATGGCGGGGCCGACGGCCATGGGGTGCGGTTACTCGCTGTCCTTGACGGAGCCCGAGCCGGCGCTGTCGGTGCCGCCATCGGCCTTCTTGGCGCTGGGCTTGGCAGTGGCCTTCTTGAGCCCATCGCGGATCTTCGAGACCGTCGAATTCACCTTCTTGCCGACCGAATCGGCAGACGTCTTGATGTCGCTGCGAAGCTTCTCGGCGGCGACAGCCGTCTTGCCGGTCGTGGACTTGACGCTGCTGCGCACCACCGGGGTCTCGGTGGTCTCGTCGGTGCTGGTGGTCTCGGTGTCGGAAACCGTTGTCTCCGTGTCGGTCACGGTGGCCTGTTCGGCGACCTTGACGACGGTGGCCTTCACCTCGGGCTCCGTGGCCAGGCTGACGGCCACGGTGTCGGCGGTAGCCGACGGCAGCGCGGCTGGATCCTCGGTGGTCGCCGTGTCGGTGGGCGCGGTGAGCGCAGCCACTTTGGCGGCGGGCGCCGGCGCGCCGATCGCCTGGGCGATGGCCCGGCGGACCTGCACCATCACGCCGGCGATCGGGCCGGGCAACGGGGACATCGTGGGACTTTCGGGCGTCAGGATCCCGGGCGTGAACTCCGTGCCGTTGATCACCCCATTGAGAACCAAGGCCGGCGTGGCGATCAGGGCGTTAACGGCCGCGACTGCATCGCCGCCCTTCACCGCGTCGGCGAAGGCCTGCACGCCGACACCGAGCTGGCCGCTGAAGCTCGACATGATCTGCAGCGAACCCAGGACGGTGCCGAACAGCGTCATCGGGTTGGCGATGGTCTGGGCCACGTTGTAGAGGTTCCCAGTGATGCCGACGGTGATCGACGACAGCGACATCAGGGGCATCGCGATGCCGATCGCCAACCCGAACAGTGGATATGTCATCTGCGCAATGGCCAGGTCGAACCGGCCTTCGTCCAGTGCGGTTTTCACCATGTCCGCATACATCGGCAGGTCGTTGACCCACTGCACCACACCGTTGCCCATGCCCTGGACGATGGTGCTGATCGTCTGGGCGTGTTCGGCCCCGTTGTGCAGCAGCTGGGTCAGGATCGGTGCCGGGTCGGCGAGGATCTGCTCGGCAAGTGTGGTCGCGCTGACCCCGGTGTTGGTGAACAGCTTGACCCACGCTTCCAGCGGATCAATCGCTGCGGTTAGCTGAACGGCCGTCGACTGGATTGCCGGCGCCGGTAGATCCGCAGGAAGGGGCGATAGCGGCGTGAGCGCGATGGCGCCGGCGCCGATCAGGGCGACTCCTGTTGCGAGTGGTGAGCGAAGTGTGACGGGCATCTAGTTCCTATCGGTGGGTGATCTTGGACACCGGGAGAGTACCTGGGAAATGCCTGAAAAACACAAAATGGAACGTGTTCGTACCGGGGTGGCGCGGCGGGATATTTTCGTCGGTGCCTGCCAATTTATTGCTGGTCATGCCTGGGTCTGCCACGCCGGGTTCGGAAACTACGACGGTTCACATCAGTCGCCGCGTGGCAGGTGCCCATCGTTGCGTAGGAATGTTTGATTGCCGCTGGTCGAATGACAGGTATCCAGACCTGCCGATCTTGATGGAGCCGTCACGGCAAATTATTTGCTGGGACAAATCCGACATGGCTGCAGAATGAGCCGGTAAGTCTCGCCTTTGCTCGGCGTAGCCGAGAATTTCCACTGAAGTTTGCTGGGTGGCTGTCGCGGGTATGGCGCAGCGTGAGCGGAACGGAATAGCCCGAACTGGCGCGCCGGTTGGTGCGGTTATGCCGACCGGAGTAGTTCTTGCCCTCGACCCATCCGCCCCCAATGTCGTCGACGCCGCGATATCGCAGGCCCGCACCGCGTATGCGGCCGGGGTGCATCAGATCTGGCTCGCCCAGCAATTCGACGTCGACGCCATCACCCTGGCCGCGCTGATCGGGGCGGCCGTGCCCGGCCTCGGCGTGGGCACGTCGGTGGTGCCGATCAATCCCCGCCATCCGCTGTTGGTGGCCTCGGCCGCGCAGACCGCACAGGCGGCCGCGCACGGAAACTTCACGCTGGGGCTCGGTCTGGGTTCGCATGCGCCCGAGCACCGGGCTTTCGGCACGGTGTGGTCCGATCCGGTGGGCCGGCTGCGCGAACACCTGCAGGTGCTCCACGCGATCCTTCACGATGGTGAGGTCGACTTCCACGGCAGTGCCTTCACCGCGAACCCCGAGTGGCCCGTGCGTGTGCCGGGCGGCGCTCCGGTCCCGGTGTACGTGGCTGCGATGGGACCGAAAGCCCTTCAGGTCACGGGTGAACTGGCCGACGGGACACTGCCGTACCTGGCCGGGCCTCGCACAGTGGGGGAGTTCATCGTGCCGACGATCACCGCGGCAGCCGAGGCGGTGGGTCGGCCGCAACCCCGCGTAGTGGCCATGGTGCCGGCACTCGTCGCCGCCGACGCCGATGCTGCCCGCAGTGCCGCCGCGCGGCAACTGGCCTTCTACGAGACCATCCCGTCGTATCAGAAAGTCATTGCCCGCGAGCAGGTTTCCAGTGTGGCTGAACTGGCGGCGGTCGGGTCGGCGGCGCAGGTGCGGGTCCAGCTGCAGCGGTATCTCGACGCCGGCGCCACTGATGTGGCACTCAGCCCGATCCGAACCGAGCCGGAGGACCTGGCCGCCCTGTGGGCGGTGGCCGCCGGCCTGTCCTAGCGCTCGGCGGCGCAGCCGAGGTGGACATACCACTCGAAGGCGCGCGGTGTGCCGGAATGCGGCAGCAAAGTGTCGCGATCTGCGGCCGATTCCTTACATGGTGACAAGGTGGCGCCTAGGCCTGGGCTGGCAGCATGGCAGGCCCAACGCCACTTTCCTCAAAGGGGTGAACGCCTTGTCCCGCACGCTTTTCGACCGTCAGGCCCTGCCGGAATTCGTTGTGCGACAGGCGATACCCGACACCGCCGCCCGCCCGGCGATCCCGATCAACCGCTCCCCGCGCAACCTGCCACCACCTGCGATCGATGAGTGGAGTTGGCAGCAGAGCGGCCTGTGTCGGGACCATCCGGCCGAGGTGTTCTTCCCGGAGGAAGCCCGCGGGCGCCCGCTGCGCCGCCGGGAGGACGCGGCCAAGGCGATCTGCCGCGCCTGTCCGGTGCTGGAGCGGTGTCGTGCGCATGCCCTTTCCGCTCCCGAGGCCTACGGCATCTGGGGTGCGATGACCGCCAGGGAGCGTGCCGTCGAACTGAGCGGCGAACGCTAGACGCGCAGCACGTCGAGCCGGCGGATCGCCTCTTCCATGGTGTCATCGCGTTTGCAGAAAGCGAAGCGCACCAAGTGATTCCACAGATCGGCGTGCGGAGCCTCGGGATCGCAGAACGCCGACATCGGGATCGCGGCGACCCCGGCCCGGTGCGGCAGCTCGGCGCAGAACTGTGTGCTGTCGGAGTAACCCAGCGGCCGCGGGTCGGCGCACAGGAAGTATGTGCCGCGGCTGTCGTGCACCTCGAACCCGATGTCGGCCAGTGCGTTGGACAGCCGGTCCCGCTTGGCCTGGAAGGACTCGCGCAGGTCGGCCACCCAGCCGTCCTCGTGGTTGAGCGCGTGGGCCACCGCGGGCTGGAACGGGCCGCCGCCCACATAGCTCAGGTACTGCTTGGCGGCCCGCACCCCGGCGATGAGATCGGCGGGCCCGCAGGCCCAGCCGATCTTCCAGCCGGTGACGTTGAACATCTTGGCCGCACTGGAAATGGTCACGGTGCGTCCGGCCATGCCGGGATATCCGGCCAGCGGGAGGTGCTGGACACCGAACACCAGCTGCTCGTAGACCTCGTCGGTGATCACCAGCAGGTCATGCTCGATGGCCAGCGCCGCGATGGCCCGCAGCTCGGCATCGGAGGCCACCGCACCGGTCGGATTGTGCGGAGAGTTGAGGATCAGCGCTCGGGTCTTGGGTGTCACGGCCTGGCGCAGACCTTGTATGTCGATCCCGAACCCGGCGCCGTCGGCGACCAGGGGCACCGCGGTACGGACACATCCGGCCATCGCGATCACCGGGGAGTACGAGTCGTAGAAGGGCTCGATCACCAGGACCTCCGAGCCTGGCTCGACCAGGCCGATCACCGCCGCGGCGATCGCCTCGGTGGCGCCGACGGTCACCAGCACCTCGGTGTCGGGGTCGTATTCGATGCCGTAGTGGCGTTTGCGCTGCGCGGCGATGGCGTTCCGCAACTCGGCGATACCGAGGCCGGGCGGGTACTGGTTGTGCCCGCTGGAGATCGAGTCGATGGCCACTTTGAGCATCTCGGCCGGACCGTCCTCGTCGGGGAATCCCTGGCCGAGGTTGACCGCGCCCAGCCGACTGGCCAGCGCAGACATCTCCGCGAAGATGGTGACGGCGAAGGGCTGCAGTCTCTGGACGGTCATGTTGGTCGAGCGTAGGCGTGGTGACTGGCCGAGACTGCGGTGAGATCGTGAAATCGGGCGAAACTGCGGTCTGGACGCAGGCTCGGCGGTCGCAACGCGGGAATGATTGCCGCGCCCCCGGCGCTCTAAGACTGCGTGACCCAGAAACTGAACGCCGACGCCGCCCTGCTGCAGCCGATCCAGGTCGGTGACACCGCCGCCGCCAACCGTCTGTTCATGGCACCGCTGACGCGTTCCCGCGCCGATGCCGACGGCACTCCGTCACCGCTGGCCGCGCAGTACTACACGCAGCGCGCCGGTGCCGGCCTGATCATCAGTGAGGCCACGGCCGTCGCAGAGACCGCCAACGGTGCCTACATGAACACTCCCGGCATCTACACCGACCGCCATCAGCACGGCTGGGCCGAGATCGCGGACTCGGTGCACGCCGCGGGCGGCAAGATGTTCGTCCAGCTGTGGCACGTCGGCCGCCTGGCCCACCCCGAAATCAGTGGGTTCGAGGCCGTCGCGCCCTCGGCGATCGCGGCCGATGTGGTCACCCACACGCCCACCGGCAAGAAGCCGCTGCAGACCCCGCGTGCGCTCGAGACCGCCGAGATCCCGGTGATCGTCGGGCAGTTCCGGGCCGCCGCGCGCCGCGCTGTCGACGCCGGCATGGACGGCGTCGAGATCCATGGCGCCAACGGCTACCTGCTGCACCAGTTCGCCTCCGATGTGGTCAACCAGCGCACCGATGCGTACGGCGGTTCGCCGGAGAACCGGGCCCGGCTGACCGCCGAAGTGGTCGAGGCCGTGGTCGACGAGATCGGTGCGGGCCGCGTCGGGTTGCGCATCTCGCCCGGGAACACGGCGGGCGGCATGCGGGAGAACGACACGGTGGGCACCTACGAGGCGTTGCTCGACCGCATTGCCCCGCTGGGCCTGGCCTACCTGCACGTGCTGATCGATCCGGCCGAGCACGCGTTCGGCGTCGTCCGGGCGCTGTGGTCGGGCACCTTTGTCCTCAACACCGGCCGCAATTCCGGCACCGACTTCTCCCAGCTGGAGAGCTACGCCGAATGGGGCGCGATCAGCGCGGCCGCGGTGGGGCGGGCATACCTGGCCAACCCCGACCTCATCGACCGGCTACTGCTGGGCGCCGAGCTCAATGAACCCGACATGGCCACCTTCTATGCGCCCGGCCCGGCGGGCTACACCGATTACCCGACGCTGATGGCGATCGAGGAGCCCCGCTCCGCCTGACGGCTCCTACTGCCCGTTGCTTCTGCGGTGAAGGGCCAAAGTGTGGTCAGTCCGTCTCGACCTCGGTCACGCCAGACAAGTCCTCGATGGCGACCGGCGCCGACCCGGAGAAACGCACGCCGATGCCGAACTCCTCGCCCATTGCGAGGCCGCACTCGGCGAAGCGGATCATCCAGGAACCGTCGGCCCAGATGATCGCCTCGGGCAGGCCGAACGGCGCCTCCGGCTCGTCGAGCCGTTCGCGGTCCACCGAGTCGAGCGCCCACACAGGATCGGTGAGCTCGGCGACGAGATAGCGCGAAGCGGCGGCTGCGAGCTCGTCGAATCGGGCGATCGCCTCCGCAGCGGAGTCGACGGCCGCATCCGTCGGTGGCCCTGCCGGTTCGATGACGATGCTCACCGTGCGCTGTTCGCTACCGGGCAGAGTGGCCGACCAGCAGGCAAGCTCCTCCGAGAGTGGGATGCAGTCCAGCACGGAACCCCGCACCTCGATTTCCTCGGGTAGGTCGTTCATGCGGCGAGTCAACCATGGGCGATCGGCACTCTCCGGCTGTTGAGAGCGTGATCAGTCGCCTGGGTCCGCCGGTGCAGGAGCGCCGGTCAAAGATGATGCTGAGCACAGGCCCAACCAACGGGTTGGGCGAGGCTGATACTCTGCCGTTCAGAGGACTGCCCACATTGGCTGGACGGTTCCACAACCCAACCTGAACCTGGACGCCGATACGGCAGGGGAGCAGACATGTCCGAAGAAGCCTTCATCTACGAGGCGATCCGCACGCCCCGTGGCAAGCAGCGCGGCGGCGCACTCAACGAGATCAAGCCGGTCAACCTGGTTGTCGGCCTGATCGAGGAGATCCGCAGCCGGTACCCCGACCTCGACGAGACGCTGATCAGCGACGTCATCCTGGGCGTGGTGTCCCCCGTCGGCGACCAGGGTGGCGACATCGCCCGCACCGCCGGCCTGGTGGCCAAGCTGCCCGAGACCACCGGTGGTTTCCAGCTCAACCGCTTCTGCGCCTCGGGCCTGGAGGCCGTCAACCTGGCCGCCCAGAAGGTCCGTTCCGGCTGGGACGACCTGGTGCTGGCCGGTGGTGTCGAGTCGATGAGCCGCGTTCCGATGGGCTCCGACGGCGGCGCCTGGGCGTCTGACCCGGAGACCAACTACCGCATCGGCTTCGTCCCGCAGGGCATCGGCGCCGACCTGATCGCCACCATCGAGGGCTTCTCCCGCGACGACGTCGACGCCTACGCGGCGCGGTCGCAGGAGCGGGCCGCGGCGGCTTGGTCCGGCGGCTATTTCGCCAAGTCGGTCATCCCGGTCCGCGACCAGAACGGCCTCGTCGTCCTGGACCATGACGAGCACATGCGCCCCGGAACCACCGCGGCCGACCTGGGCAAGCTGAAGTCCGCTTTCGAGGGCCTGGGCGCGATGGGCGGCTTCGACGACGTGGCGCTGCAGAAGTACCACTACGTCGAGAAGATCAACCACGTCCACACCGGTGGCAACAGCTCGGGCATCGTCGACGGTGCCGGCCTGCTGCTGATCGGCTCCGAGGCAGCCGGCCAGAGCCAGGGCCTGACCCCGCGGGCCCGCATCGTGGCCACCGCCACCAGCGGCGCCGACCCGGTCATCATGCTCACCGGCCCGACCCCGGCCACCCAGAAGGTGCTGGACCGTGCCGGCCTGACCGTCGATGACATCGACCTGTTCGAGCTCAACGAGGCCTTCGCGTCGGTGGTGCTGAAGTTCCAGAAGGATCTGAACATCCCCGACGAGAAGCTCAACGTCAACGGTGGCGCCATCGCGATGGGCCACCCGCTGGGCGCCACCGGCGCCATGATCACCGGAACCATGGTCGACGAGCTCGAGCGTCGTGGCGCTCGGCGTGCCCTGATCACGCTGTGTATCGGCGGCGGCATGGGCGTGGCCACCATCATCGAGCGCGTCTGAGAGGGCTGAACAACAATGGCTGAGAACACCATTCAGTGGGACAAGGATGCCGACGGCATCGTCACCCTGACGTTGGACGACCCGACCGGTTCGGCCAACGTGATGAACGAGCACTACAAGGAATCCATGCACAACGCCGTGGAACGCCTTGTGGCTGAGCAGGATTCGATCACCGGTGTGGTCATCACCAGCGCGAAGAAGACCTTCTTCGCCGGTGGCGACCTCAAGGGCATGATGAACATCGGGCCCGACGACGCCGCCGAGGCGTTCGAGATGGTCGAGACCATCAAGGCCGACCTGCGCAAGCTGGAGACCCTGCCCAAGCCCGTCGTGGCCGCCATCAACGGCGCCGCGCTCGGCGGTGGCCTGGAGATCGCGCTGGCCACCAACCACCGCATCGCCGCCGACGTCAAGGGCAGCCAGATCGGTCTGCCCGAGGTCACCCTGGGCCTGCTGCCCGGCGGTGGCGGCGTGGCCCGCACCGTGCGCATGTTCGGCATCCAGAAGGCCTTCATGGAGGTACTGAGCCAGGGCACCCGGTTCAACCCCTCTAAGGCGAAGGAGACCGGCCTGGTCGACGAGCTGGTCGGTTCGGTTGACGAGCTCATCCCCGCCGCCAAGGCGTGGATCAAGGCCAACCCCGAGGCCCACACCCAGCCGTGGGACGTCAAGGGCTACAAGATCCCCGGTGGCACCCCGTCCAGCCCGGCGCTGGCCGCGATCCTGCCGTCCTTCCCGGCCCTGCTGAAGAAGCAGCTCAAGGGCGCCCCGATGCCCGCACCGCGGGCGATCCTGGATGCCGCTGTCGAGGGTGCGCAGGTCGACTTCGACACCGCGAGCCGCATCGAGAGCCGTTACTTCGTCTCGCTGGTCACCGGCCAGACCGCCAAGAACATGATTCAGGCGTTCTTCCTGGACCTGCAGGCCATCAACGGCGGCGCTTCACGTCCCGAGGGCATCGCCAAGCAGGAGATCAAGAAGATCGGTGTGCTGGGCGCGGGCATGATGGGCGCCGGTATCGCCTACGTGTCGGCCAAGGCCGGCTACGACGTCGTCCTCAAGGACGTCACCATCGAGGCCGCCCAGAAGGGCAAGGCGTACTCGGAGGGCCTGGAGGCCAAGGCGCTCAAGCGTGGGAAGACCACCGAGGAGAAGTCCGCGGCGCTGCTCGCCAAGATCACCCCGACCGCCGATCCGCAGGATCTGGCGGGCGTCGACTTCGTGATCGAGGCCGTGTTCGAGAACCAGGAACTCAAGCACAAGGTGTTCCAGGAGATCGAGGACATCGTCGAGCCCAACGCGCTGCTCGGCTCGAACACCTCCACGCTGCCGATCACCGGTCTGGCGACCGGCGTGAAGCGCCAGGAGGACTTCATCGGGATCCACTTCTTCAGCCCCGTCGACAAGATGCCGCTGGTGGAGATCATCAAGGGCGAGAAGACCTCTGACGAGGCGCTGGCCCGGGTGTTCGACTACACCCTGGCGATCCGCAAGACCCCGATCGTGGTCAACGACAGCCGCGGCTTCTTCACCAGCCGCGTGATCGGCACCTTCGTCAACGAGGCGCTGGCCATGCTGGGCGAGGGCGTCGAGCCCGCGTCGATCGAGCAGGCGGGTTCGCAGGCCGGTTACCCGGCTGCGCCGCTGCAGCTCTCCGACGAGCTCAACCTGGAGCTCATGCACAAGATCGCCGTCGCTACGAAGGAAGGTGTTGAAGCTGCGGGCGGCACCCACGTGCCGCACCCGGCCGAGGCCGTCGTGGAGAAGATGATCGAGCTCGGTCGCCCGTCGCGCCTGAAGGGCGCCGGGTTCTACGAGTACGTCGACGGCAAGCGGACGCAGCTGTGGCCGGGTCTGAAGGAGACCTTCAACTCCGGAAGCTCCTCGATCCCGCTGCAGGACATGATCGACCGCATGCTGTTCGCCGAGGCGCTGGAGACCCAGAAGTGCATCGACGAGGGCGTGCTCACCTCGACCGCTGACGCGAACATCGGCTCGATCATGGGTATCGGCTTCCCGCCGTACACCGGTGGTTCGGCTCAGTTCATCGTCGGCTACCAGGGTGAGCTCGGCGTCGGCAAGGAGGCCTTCGTGGCCCGTGCCAAGGAATTGGCCGCCCGCTACGGCGACCGCTTCCTGCCGCCGGCCTCGCTGGAGTCCTGAGCACCAAACGTCAGAAGCCCCCGGCGCAAGTCGGGGGCTTTTGCGTGCGTGGGTATCGAGATTGCGCTCATGGCTGTTGATTTCGAGATTTCACGACCCTGGGTGCAATTTCGATCTCAGCCGGGGTTCGAGTACACCCGCACCGGCGTGATCAGCACCGCGGCACGGCGCTCCTCACGCATGACGCGGTCATAGGTATCCCAGTCGTCGTGGGTGCCGCCGGCGGCTTCGAAGACGGCACGCAACAACAGCCGCAACGCCTCGGCGTCGGTGCCGGGTTCGGGATCGTCGGGCCCGATGATCCCGGCCGTGCCCTCGACCGTCACCCACTGCCAGCCGGTGCGGGCGACGACGGTGGCCCGCGGATCGGTGCGCAGGTGCCGGAGTTTGAGTGATCCGCCGATCGCCACGAGTGCGACGACCGGATCGCAGGTGCGGGGGTGGGCCATCACGCCGGCGTTGACCACCGAGGATTGGATGCTGCCGTCACCCCGCAGGGTGCTCAGCACGCAGAGCCCGTGATCGCCGGACAGCATCTCGGCGAATGCGGAAACCTCAGCCACGTCGGCTCCTCATCAATCCGCCACGTCGAAGGCGGCGTGCACCTTCGTCGGTTTGACCCGCACCACGAGTTCTCCGGGGACGCCGTTGCGCCGGCCGAATTCCTCGGCGCGGTCGGCGCCCATGTAGCGGCCGCCGATGCGGGTGGCGGTACCGAGCAACTCGTCGGGATCCTCGCTGATCGACGCGACACCCTGAACCTGGACGAACGAGAACGGCGGGGTGTCGTCATGGATGCACAGCACCACCCGCGAATCCCGGGCCAGCGCCCGGCCCTTGGCGGTGTTCTTGCCGGTGTTGAAGACGAGTTCGCCGTCGTCGACCGCGAACCACACCGGCGCCGACAACGGCCGGCCGTCAGTTGCCACCCAGCTCAGCACCGCGGTGCGGGTGCCTTCGGACAGAAAAGCGATCACATCCTCAGAAAGTTCGCCCATGCGGCCACGCTACGCCCAGACGGGCAACGGCATTGTGTCGTAGAGCCGCACGCCTTTGGTGTTGAGCCGGGCGAGCGACTGGATCAGGCCCAGTGGCAGCAGCGAGATCAATCGGCCGGCGCCGACCAGCGTGCGGATGCCCCAATCGGTGGTGGGCACCACGGTTTTCGCGTTCACGCGGGCCAGCTTGCGGCTGCCGACCACCGGCGCGAGCATCGTGCGTTCGTAGGCGGCGAACGCCGCGGCGTGATCGTCACCTGCCCGCACCATCTCGGCGGCCAGGACGTAGGCGCCGTACACCGCGAGGCTGGTGCTGCCACCGACCGCGGGACCGGGGCAGTAGCCCGCGTCGCCGACGAGGGTCACCCGGCCGCGCGACCAGGTCGTCATCTCCAGTTGAGTGATGGCGTCGAAGTAGAAGGTCGGCGTCCGCGGCACCTCGTCGAGCCAGCGGTCCACCTCGGAGCCCATGCGCTCGAACGCGGCGCGCAGTTGCGTCTTTTGACGGTCCACGTCGCGGTAGTCGTAGTCCAGCGGCTCGGTCGGCCGGAAGATGAACACCGCGCGCGCGTCGTCGAGATGGTCGGCGGTGTAGAGCCCGGCCATGTGACCGGGTTTGAAGTAGCCGGTCATCTCACCGTCTTGGGCCAGGTCCTTCGGTACCGACACCACAGAGAGGTATCCGCCGAGGAAGCTCTCGGAAACGTTGTCGCCGAACACCAGACGGCGCACCCCGGAGTGCAGCCCGTCGGCCCCCACCACCACGTCGAATCGCCGGGGTGGGTGCTGCTCGAAGGTCACGTCGCCATCAGGAGAGATCGAGGTGATGGTGTCGCCGAAGAGGTACTCGACGTCGTCGCGGCCGGCCCGGAAGTAGATCTCGCTCAGGTCGTCCCGCATGATCTCCACGTGCCGGTCGGACATGGCCCCGATGATCTTGAGGTAGTCCAGCCGGGCAGGCCGTGCGGCGCCGGGCCGATGGATGATCATCTGCGTGGTGCCGGTGGCGCGCGCCTCGATGTCGGAGAGCACGCCCATGCACTCGGAGATCTCCATGGCGGGCCGGAACAGGTCGACGGCGTGGCCGCCCGTTTTGCGCAGTGCGGGTGAGCGTTCGACCACGGTGACCTCGACTCCGTGTCGCGACAGCCAGTAGGCGAGTACGGGCCCGGCGATGCTGGCGCCGGAGATGAGTACTTTCACGATGCCCCCTTACTTAACGGTCGGTAAGTGCTCCTGTCGTGAGCTTACCTATCGTTAAGTAAGTTAGGGTGGCTACGTGGCCAAGCCTGCTCCGGATACCCGGCAACGCATCCTGGATGTGGCGCGCGAGCTGTTCGCCGAGAAGGGGGTGGTGCGCACCAGCCTGCAGGACATCGCCGACCGTCTCGGCATCACCAAACCCGCGTTGTACTACCACTTCCGGTCGCGTGAAGACCTGGTGCGCAGCATCCTGCAACCGCTCATCGAGGAAGGTGAGGAGTTCATCGCCGAGCAGGAGCGCAAGCGGGGCGCGGCCCGGGCATCGGCGCGAGAACTTCTCGAGGGCTACTTCGATTTTCACTACCGGCACCGTGCCGATCTCATCCTGATCGTGTCCGAGCTGACCACGTTGGTCGATCTGGGGCTGATCGACCAACTGCTGGCCTGGCGGGCCCGGCTCGGTGTGCTGGTGTTCGGGCGACGGCCGACGCTCGAACAGTCCACCCGCGCGGTCATCGCCTTCGGCGGCCTGCAGGACTGCTGCCTGCAGTTCCCCGACACTGGATACGAGCAGCTGCGCACTGCCACCGTCGATGGCGCGATGGCGGCGTTGGGCCTCTGACTGCCGCTACCGTCGAGTGGGCATGATTGATTGCATCGCCGATGACGGGGGGCTGGGAATGTCCGATGGTGTGGGAGACGTGAAACTCATCCCGCTCGAAGTCCTGCTGGGGCAGCCGGAACGGGGCGCGGCGCAGATATCGCCCGACGGCACCCGGCTGTCCTTCATCGCCCCGCTCGACGGAGTGTTGAACGTCTTCGTCGGTGACGCCGGGTCGGGTGTCGAGCGGCCGGTCACCCACGACACCGATCGCGGGATCCAGGGTTATTTCTGGGCGCATGACAATCGCCACCTGATGTACATCCGGGACAAGGACGGCAGTGAGAACTTCCGGCTGTTCGATGTTGATCTGCAGACTGGTGCCGAGCGCGATCTGACGCCGATGGATGACGTGCAGTGCCGGCTCATCGCGCATCGCAAGCGGTTTCCCAACGACGTGCTCGTCGGCATCAACAAGGACAATCCGCAGCTGCACGATGTGTATCACCTCGACCTGACTACCGGTGAGTTGCGCAAGGTCGTCGAGAATCCCGGCTACCTGGGCTGGGTCGTCGACGATGACCTGTTGGTGCGGGGTGCGGCCGCCCCGACCGCCGACGGCGGCCTGATCATCGTGGTGCGTGACGACGAGACGTCTCCGTGGCGGACGCTGCTGGAGGTCGGGCCCGAAGACGCCGAATCCACTGGGCCGGTGGGCTTCACGAAGGACGGCACGGCGATGTACCTGCAGTCCTCGGTCGGTTCGAACACCAGCCGGCTGGTTAGGATGGACATCGAGACCGGCTCGACCGAGGTGATCGCCGAGGACCCCACCTACGACATCGACGGTGTCATCATCCATCCCGACACCCGAGAAATTCAGGGCGTGACGGTGTATGGCGAGCGGCTGGAGTACCGGATTTTCGATGACTCGATTCGGGGCGACATCGAGGCACTTCAGCGGCTGCATCCGGGCGAGTTGGTGATCAGCGACCGCGACGACGCCGACACGACGTGGCTCGTCGCGTTCGACCAGGACTCGGGACCGGTGAAGTTCTACCGCTGGGATCGTGGTTCGCAAACGGCGACATTCCTGTTCGACCACCGGCCGGAGCTCAACGACTACCCGCTGGTGCCGATGGAACCGTTCAGCTACACCGCCCGGGACGGCCTGACGATCCATGGCTACCTGTCATTCCCTCCGGGCGTCGACCGCAGGAATCTGCCCACCGTTCTCGACGTGCACGGCGGGCCGTGGGGCCGTGTCGGCTGGGGCCTCGACCCCGAGGCGCAGTGGCTCGCCAACCGCGGTTACCTGTGTGTGCAGGTGAACTTCCGCGGCTCCAGCGGCTACGGCAAGGATTTTCTCAACGCCGGCAACCGTGAGTGGGCCGCCAAGATGCACGAGGATCTACTGGACGCCATCGATCACCTCGTCGGCCAGGGGATCGTCGACCGGGATCGGGTGGCGATCTACGGCGGCTCCTACGGCGGGTACGCGGCGCTGGTCGGCGCGACCTTCACACCCGACGTGTTCCGCTGCGCGATCTCCATGGTCGGCCCGTCCAACCTCAACACCCTCATCGAGTCGTTCCCCGAGTACTGGAAGCCGATGATCATGCTGTGGCACAAGCGAGTCGGGGAGGATCCGGACTTCCTGTGGTCTCGGTCGCCGCTGTCGCGGGTAGACGCGATCCGGATCCCGATCCTGATCGGCCAGGGTGAGAACGATCCGCGGGTGAAGCGCGCCGAGTCCGAGCAGATCGTGGCGGCCATGGAAGAACGGGGCCTCGACTACGAGTATGCGATGTACGAGAACGAGGGCCACGGTTTCGTCAAACCCGAGAACCGCCTCGACTTCTACCACCGGGCCGACCGGTTCCTGGCCAAGCATCTCGGCGGGCGTGCCGAGTGAGGGTCAGTCGAAGGTGACTACGGCGGCTGGTCCGCCGAACCACGATGGGCTGATGGCTGAGTCAGCCGCTGCGGGCGAACAGATAGTGCCGCGCGCGGTTGTTGCCGTTCTGGTCCAGCGCCGGCTCGTCTCCGCTGGAGAGCAACGTCCAGCCGTCCTTGAACCGGCGCTGGACTTCGTCGAACCCGATGCCGGGCACGCCCATCGCGGCGCCCGGGATGAAGGCCACGATCAGCAGTTGCGCACCGGGGGCGGCCACCGCTCCGACCTCCCGGACGTAGGCATCGCGGTCGGGGGAGCTCATGCCGTGCAGGCAGCCGCTGTCCACGACGAGCTGGAAGCCGGCCCCGATGCCTGATGAACTCAGTTGTGTCACATCGGCTTTGACAAAATTGGCGGGTAGGCCCGCGGCCTTGCGGCGGGCCTTCTTCAATGGTTTGGCCACAAAATCCACGCCGGTGACCTGCCAACCGTGCCGGGCGAGGTACACCGCGTTGTCCCCGGTACCGCAGCCCAGATCGAGCGCGGTCCCGGGGTGCGACCACGGGTGGGTGGTGTTGTCCACGAGTTTCGTCAGACTGTGCGCCAACGGGTGACCGTCCCAGGGCGTGAACCCGAGCCGGTAGAGCCACCGGTACAGCCGCTGACGCGAGCTCATGGGGTCACAGCGAACCCAGGTCAGAGGACAGCCAGTGCTCGGGCTTGAAGAACACCGCGACGCTCTCACCGTGCTCGCGGCGGGCGAACTCCAGGTACGGCTCCACCTTCTCCGGCGCCAGGTAGCGCTTGGTCATCTCGACGAGCTGCTCGTCGGTGCCCGGCTCGATGCGGGTGACCGGACCGTCGACGGCCACATAGCGCACCGTCGGCTCAAGCCGCTCGACCATCAACGTCAGATGGCCGGCCGCCTCGATCAGCCGGTGCTTGCGTGATCCCACTCCGGTCAACACCCACGGCTCCCCACCGGGGGTGTACTGGTACCAGATCGGGACGGTCAGCGGACCGCGCTTGTCGCCGGCGTAGACCGAGAGGGCGGCGATGTGCGGTTCGGCAAGAAACTGTTCGCGTTCATCCTTCGAAAGGGCCATGAATTCCAGGCTAGCCCCGTACCGCGACAGGGGTCGGCGTCGTAGAGTCGGGGTCCATGCGCTTCGGACTCTTCATCCCGCAGGGCTGGCGCCTTGACCTCGTCGACATTCCCACCGAAAACCACTGGCCGGTGATGCGTGACCTGGCTTCCTACGCTGACGCGGGCGACTGGGACTCGCTGTGGGTCTACGACCACTTCCACACCGTTCCGGTGCCGACCGACGAGGCGACGCACGAGGCCTGGTCGTTGATGGCTGCCTATGCTGCCACTACGTCGCGGATCAAGCTGGGCCAGATGTGTACCGCGATGAGCTACCGCAATCCGGCATACCTGGCCAAGATCGCCGCCACCACCGACATCATCTCCGGCGGCCGCGTGCAGATGGGTATCGGCGGCGGCTGGTATGAACACGAGTGGCGGGCCTACGGCTACGGTTTCCCGTCGGCGGGCGTGCGGTTGGGCCGGCTCGACGAGGGTGTCCAGATCATGCGCGACGCCTGGCGCGACGGGCGGGTCAGCTTCGACGGCAAGCACTACCAGGTCGACGGCGCGATCGTCGCACCTAAGCCGTTGCAGGACACCGGTATTCCGTTGTGGATCGCCGGAGGTGGGGAGAAGGTGACGCTGCGCATCGCAGCCAAGTACGCGCAGTACACCAACTTCACCTCCGAGCCCGAGGGCTTTGCCCACAAGTCGCAGGTCCTTGCCGACCATTGCCGCGACGTCGGAACCGACTATGGCGCGATCGTGCGGTCGGCCAACTTCAACGCCGTCATCGGCGACTCGGAGGCCGACGTCGCCGAGCGCGTCGCGCGGTTACGGGCCCGGCAGGCACCCGTGGCAGGGGAGACTGCCGTCGATGCCATGCTCGCCAACGCCACCGCGCCCGAATCGGCAAGCGGTACACCCGAACAGGTCGTCGAGAAGCTGCAGCGGATGCGCGACCTCGGTTGTGAGTACGCGATCCTGTACTTCCCGGAGGCCGCCTATGACCGGTCCGGTATCGAGCTGTTCGAGCAGAAGGTCATCCCCGCACTGAGCTAGGCCCGGGCGCAAAGGCCGTCAAACGTACATCGCATGACGGGCAGATGACCAGAGCCGTTATCTCGGGTTACACCTGTGTCATCGCTGGGAGCCGGGTGGGTGCTCCATGATCCCCACGTGACGCTGATATCACGGGAATTCGGTAGCGGAAGCATCTCCGCACCGACAGTCGGGGCCGATACGGCCGCGGTGCTCAACCCGCTGCCGCGCATGGTTTCGCGCGCGGCCGCCACCCTCGACTGTTCCAGGCCCGTGCACAGCGCTGACGTGGCCCAATCGCGGCTGTTCGAGGACATTCTGATCGACGAGATCGCCGAGCTGAAGGACCTTCTCGCCGCTACCGAACTGCGGTGGCGACGGGTGCGGGAACGCAGCCGGGTGGCGGATGCGCCCGTGCCGGAAGCACTGGTCCGGCTGCACGCGCGTATCGCCGAGGCCGAGCGTCTGCTCGTTCAGCTGCGCAGCCGGTTCGGCTACGACGGAGATTCACTCCGGGTGATTTAATCTCCGGCCCCGTATCGGTGCCCAGGAGGTTGCGGCACCGGGCTGACCTGGTAGTGCGCGATGCGCCAATCGTCGTCGGTGCGGGTCACCACCACGCTGAGGTTGAGGTGCACGGGATCCCGGTCGCGGAACGCGAATTCCGCGACCAGGTATCCCAGCGCCACATCATCGGCGGGCCTGCGGGTTTCCAGGAAGCGGAAATCCACGGTCATGCCCTGCGGCTGGGAGTCGTAGTAGTCGAAGACTCCCTGACGCCCGACGCTGTAGGGCCGCAGGCCCTGGAAGATGGCGTCGGCGGTGAACACGTCGGCCACCCGCTGTGGGTCATGCGTGTCGATGCCGGCTTTCCACTCGTCGAGGGCCGCGCGGACGATGGCCGCCGTGTTCTCCTCAGTGCCCGGCACTTTGGCCTCCGTCCACGTGCAGGATTTCGCCGGTGACGAAGCCGGCCCGCTCCAAGTACAGCACCGCGTCGACCACATCGTCGATATCGCCCATGTGGCCGACCGGGTGCAGGGCCGAGAGGAACGCGTGGGTTTCGGGCGCGTGCATCGGGGTGCGGATGGTGCCGAGTGCGACAGCGTTGGCGCGGATGCCACGGGTGCCGTACTCGACTGCCAGGGCCTTGGTCGCGGCATTCAGCCCGCCCTTGGTCAGGGATGCCAGGGCCGAGGGCACCTGGGAGTTGGCGTGGTCGACGAGGCTCGTGGAGATCGTGACGACGTGACCGCCTTCGCCGTGTGACTCGATGGCGGCGATGCCGGCCCGGGTGAGTTCGAAGAAGCCGCGCTGGTTCACGCCGGTGATGGCGTCGTAGTCGGCGTCGGTGTATTCGGTGAACGGTTTGGCGATGAAGATGCCGGCGTTGTTGACGAGGGTGTCGACGCGGCCGAAGCGCTCGACGGCGGCGTCGATCAGCTGCCTGCCGACGCCGGGCTGCCCGATGTCGCCCGGCACCGCCAGCACCATCGGGTCGTCGCTCTCGCCGATGTTGCGGGAGTTGGCGACGACGGCGTAACCCAGCTTGCGGTAGCCCGCGACCAGGGCCTCGCCGATGCCCTGGGAGGCGCCGGTGATGACTGCGACGTGTGGTGTGGTGCTCATGGGATGGTCTCCTTCGGTTGGTCGGATGCCTGGCTCAACGTGATCGCGGGTGCCGGTGATGTCCGCGCGACGGGACCTGTTGGCTCTCTGCTGGGAGGCTGCGCCTACTACGCTGCAACGGTGGAGCTACGGCAGCTGCGCTATTTCGTCACCGTCGCCGAGGAACTGAACTTCGGCCGGGCGGCCGAGCGCCTGCGGATCGCCGGGCCGTCGCTGTCCCAGCAGATCAAGGCGTTGGAGCGCGATCTCAAGGTCACCCTGTTCGACCGTGACCGCCGGTCGGTGGCGCTGACTCAGGCGGGCAGTTCATTGCTGCCAGAGGCGCGGGCACTCGTGGCGCAGGCGGATGAATTGCGCAGGCGCGCACAAGGTCTGGCGATGTCGGAGCCGGTCCGGATCGGGTATGTGAACTGGTGTCCGACCGATTGGGCCGAGCGGGCCGCCGGGGTGGCCCAGGTACGGGTGGACACCTGGGTCATGCCGTCACACACCCAGGCGGCCCGGGTCTCCGAGGGCAGCCTGGACTTGGCGATCTGCTGGGTTCAGGGTGCCGACCTGGACTCGTTGTCGTTGCAGGCCAGGCTGATCGGGGTGGATCGGCTGTACGCCCTGTCCGCCGGCACCGACGAATCCCCGGTCACTGCACGCGACACCACGGTTCTGATCGATACGGATGCGGCGAGCTGGTCGTCGTGGAATCGCTACGGCGAACAGTTCGCCGCCGCGTTCGGGGCGCCGGTGATGCGTACGGACGACGGCGGCGTGACCGGTCCGACGTTCTTCGAGCATGTCCGGCGGCTGGGCCGTCCCGTCCTCAACAACCCCAAAGGGCAGGATGCACCATTGCCCGCCGGCCTGGTGCGGCGCCCGGTGGTGGCTCCGACACCGTTATGGACGTGGTCGTTGGTCTGGCGTCGTGGCGAGTCCAGCCCGGCCGTGCTCGCCGTGGTCGACGAGTTCACCCGAGGTACAGGCGATCTCGTGCTGGGCGCCCCCGATACCTGGGTGCCGGACGACGATCCGCATCACCCCGGACACTGCCGCGGCGGCTAGCACCACGACCGCACCCACCAGCAGTGCGGGTCCGAAACCGTGGTGCAACAACGGGGCAACCACCAGTGGCCCGAGGATCTGGCCCACCGAGTACCCGGTGGTGAGGAGGGCGACAGCGCGCGGATACCGCAGCAGCCGCCCGGCCGCCAGGGCCAGCGTGCTGACACCGATGAAGGTCCCGCCGAACAGCACGGCGCCAACCAGTGCGGCGGTGACCCCGCCGAGCGCGCCGGCCACGGCGATCCCCACCGCCTGCAGGGCCAGCGCCGCCATCAGCAGCATCGGATGTGACCACCTGCCGCTCAGCGCCGCCCACAGCGCTGCCGACGGCACCGTGGCGAGCCCGACAACCAGCCACGTGCTCCCGCCCAGCCAGGGTGGTGCGCCCTGCGCAACGGCCGCTACCAGGAAGGTGCCGGCGATGATGTATCCGATCCCTTCCAGCGTGTAGCTGGTCAGCAGCAAGGTGAACGCGCCGTGGGGTGGCCGGGCATCGGCGGCCGGCGCGGTTGGGTTGCCGTGCGGGACGCCGGGCATCGACCAGGCGCAGGCGCCCAGCACGACCGCCACCGCCGCGGCGGCCCACCAGGCCACCTTCCAGTCCCCGGCGGCCAGCACCAGCAGCGCGGACAGGGCGATTCCGGCCCCGACCCCGCCGAATCCCCAGCCGGCTAGGTGTACTGAGTCATGAGGTTGGTGTCAGTCGGCTGATCGGTGGGAGGCCGCCGAGTGCGCTGTGACGTCGTTGAGTGTTGTAGTCCTTGAGCCAGGGCGCAAGGGCTGCAGCGCGGTCGGCGTTGGAAGCGAACACACGCTTGTAGGCCCATTCGGTCTGCAAGGTCCGGTTGAGGCGCTCGACCTTGCCGTTCTGCCACGGGCAGTGCGGCTTGATGAACACTTGCCGTGCGCCCAGCTGCGCGCACACGTCGCGGATTGAGTGGCGGTAAGCCCAGGCGTTGTCGGTCATCACCGCTTCGATGACCTCGATTCCGTAGGAGCGGAAGTTCAGGGCCGCCCGACGTAAAAATGCCGCACAGGTCGGTCCTTTCTCGTCAGGCAAGATTTCGGAATAGGCAAGACGCGAATGGTCATCGACTAGCGAATGCACATAGTCGAATCCGCTTCCGTTCCTGCGACTTCGATTGCCGCCACCCTGTCGGCCGTGCGCCCGCCAACCGCCACCGTCGGGAATTCGTCCCAGTTTCTTGACGTCCATGTGGACCAGTTCGCCGGGGCGGAGTCGTTCGTAGCGCACGGCTGTGGCCTTCGAGGCGCGGATGACCTGCCCGGTCATCGGGTCCAGGTCGCGTAGATAGGGCATCTGACGGCGGTTGAGCACCCGCGACACTGTTCGTGGGCACACCCCCAACTTGGCGCTGATCTCGTCAGGGCCGCACTGGTGGCGTTTGCGCCATGCAACGATCTGGTTTTCCAGCCGGCGCGGAGTTCGGGCCGGCATCGAGTGCGGACGTGACGACCGGTCGGCCAGGCCGGCCTGGCCCTCGGCTTCAAACCGGCTGATCCAGGTATGCACGCACTTGCGTGACACCCCCATTGCCGCGGCGATATGAGCCTTGGGCCAGCCAGCTTGATAGCGGCGCACCATCAGCAGGCGACCATGAAACGTCGTGCGGGCATTACGGTGGGACACGAGAACCTCCGGCGGGAAATGGACCTAGACAATCCACACCTCACCCGGAGGTTCTCCTCACATCAAGCCAACACGCCTGCTACCAACGTCCTGTCCAAGTACAGCTAGGTGCGCGGGGTGCCCGTGCAGGTGCTCGAGCATGGTGTTGACGGCGATCACGAACACCAGGGCACTGGTGAATCCGGCCACCGTGCGCAGGACTGCCCATTCGAAAGTGTTCGTAGACAACGGCATCGCGGCCAGGCTGGCCGCCATGATCAGGAGGCACACGCGGCACGCCGTGACCGAGCGGGCCAGCCGCGGCCAGACCGAACCCGCCACCGCACCGGCGAGATAACCCACATAGTTCGCCGTGGCCAGGACCGCGGCATCGTGGGCGGTGAGACCGGCCTGCGCCGACATCAGCGGCAGGATCGGGGTGTAGACGAAGCGGCCGATCCCCATCGCCGACGCCAGTGCCGCCGCGGTTCTGGCGACGTGTCGGTGTGTGCGCATCGGCCCATCGTGCGGTGCGCCGATCCGGTATCGCCACGACCGAAAGGCTCTCAGCTGGAAGGTGGTGTCTCTCACCGGTCGGTGCTGTCCTGGGCCGCTCGGCGCAGGTTCGGGCGTAGCGTGGGAAATTGTTCACGGTTCATCAACCGGAGGTGGCACGATCTGTGGGTATGGAGAAGATCTCGCTCACCGCGATCGCCCGTCAGCAGTTGGCCTCAGCCCGCACGGCCAGCAGCGGACGCAGTGCGCATACGGTCTACGGCGGGCATGAGCACCAGCTGCGCCAGACGCTGATCGCGCTGACCGAGGGCACCGGGCTCGATGAGCACGAGAGCCCCGGTGAGGCCACGC
This sequence comes from Mycolicibacterium neworleansense, assembly GCF_001245615.1. Classification (NCBI taxonomy): domain Bacteria; kingdom Bacillati; phylum Actinomycetota; class Actinomycetes; order Mycobacteriales; family Mycobacteriaceae; genus Mycobacterium; species Mycolicibacterium neworleansense. Next base: position 759,377 of record NZ_CWKH01000003.1, on the reverse strand, counting down.
TCCAGGTGATCGAGGGCAGGGTGAGACTGGCCAACTCCGAAGCCAGCTGGGAGGGTTCGCCCGGCGATCACATCGTGATCCCGCGCACCCGGCACAGCCTGCACGCGCTCGCGGACTCGGTGGTGCTGCTTACCGTCGTCAAGAGCATGGGGCCGCACACCTAGAGGTTGACGCTGGCTTTAACCCGGTACCGCCGGTACTGTATACCCCGAGTCCGGGCTGGCTGTCCGGCGCTCACGGGGAGGTGGCCGGATGAACGTGCCCAGCGCGCAAACTGCCAACAGCGCATGCCCAGTTCGCGGGACCGGGGCATTGCACCCACCGCGCTGGGCGCCGACGCCGGTGCGCTGGCAGCACACCGAGATCGGGTACCTCACATCGTGGTGGCTGGCCCTCAAGGCGATCCGGGCCGGCTACCGGCACACCATCTACGAGTACGCCACCGAACTGCCCGGCCAGGACGACATCGTCGTCGCCCGCACACCGCTGGCCAAGTTCGTGGTGGTCCGCAATCCCGATATCGCCCGTCACGTGCTGGTGTCCAATCAGGACAACTACGCCAAGAATGCCGAGTACGACCTGCTGGCGGTGGCGTTCGGGCGGGGTCTGGTCACCGACCTCAATGATGAACTGTGGCAACGTAACCGGCGTTTGGTCCAACCGATCTTCGCCAAGCGGCAGGTGGATGCCTTCGCGCCGCAGATGACCGAGGCCGGTATGGCCGCCGCCCGGCGCTGGGAGGCAAACCTGGCCGCCGGTCAGCCGGTGGACATCGCCGCCGAGATGAACTACGTGACCCTGGACATCATCGCCCGCACGATGTTCGGCATCGAGCTCGACGGCCGCCTCGCCGAGCAGATGCGCACCGACTTCGCCCGTCTGTTGACGCTTTTCGGCTACGGGTTCCTGCTCGGGGCGGCCCGGCCACTGCGCCGGATCGCCGAGCGGCTTTCGTCGCCGCGGTTCTCGATCAACGCGTTGCGGCGCGGCGCATGGGTGGTCGCACCCCGGGCTCGGCTCGGGCTGCGGCGCATCGAACGGTTCATCGACCAGCTCATCGCCGACCACCGCAGCGGCAAGATTCAGCGCACCGACAATCTGCTGGCCTTGTTGATTGCCGCCGAGGATCCCGAAACCGGTTACCGCTACCGCGATCTGGAGATCCGCGACGAGGTCATGACGTTCCTCGGTGCGGGCTTCGAAACCACCGCGGCAGCGCTGGCGTGGACCTGGTACCTGCTGTCGCAGAACCCGGATGCGCGCGATCGGCTCGGGCGTGAACTCGACGAGGTGCTCGGCGGTCGAGAACCCACCGCCGACGATGTCGAGAACCTGCCGTGGACACAGGCCGTGGTGGCCGAGGCGATGCGCGTCTACCCACCCATCATGGGTGTGGCCCGCGTCGCGAAATCCGATGACGTGCTGGGGGATTACCCGATCAAGGCCGGCACCAGCGTCGCCATTCTGACCCACAGCATGCACCACAACGAACGGGTGTGGGAGAACGCTGACACATACGATCCGGAGCGGTTCCTGAAGGAGAACCTCGACGGACCGCAGCGCCGTGCCCAGATGCCGTTCGGTGCGGGCCGGCGGATGTGCGTCGCCTCGGGGTTCGCCAGCTTCGAGGCCGCGTTGGTGATCGCCACTCTCGCACAGCGTTTCGAGCTCGACCTGGTGCCGGGTCAACGGCTACGCCGCGAGCTCACCTTCACCGGCGGTCCGGACGGAGAGTTGCTGATGACGGTGCGCAAGAGGTCTACCCGCGGTGGCTGAGCACGTTGACCACGTTGCCCGCCGCGTCTGCGAAGAAGAACCGCCGCACGCCCCACTCCTCGTCGCTCAGCGGATGCACGATCTCCAAGCCCGCCTCGACGGCGGCCGCGTACGCGGCGTCGACGTCGTCGACTTCGATCGAAACCGACGGATTCACCGGCGCTGTCGCATCTTTGGTCATCAGGCTCACCTGATGGCGGAGCTCGGTATCGGCCAGGGTGACGATCCAGCCGTGGTTCATCACCTCGGTCCGCCCGAGGGTCCCGGTGTATGCCTCGGCGACAGACAAGTCGGAAACCGTCAGCACGGGCATCACCCGCCGCACTGTCATATCGCCGGGCCCAGCAAGTCGTCGGCGTCCTTGATCACGTAGCCGTAGCCCTGCTCGGCCAGGAACCGTTGCCGGTGCGCGGCATACTCGGCATCCAGCGAATCGCGTGAGACCACCGAGTAGAACACCGCCCCACCGCCGCCGGCCTTGGGTCGCAGCAGCCGGCCCAGCCGCTGCGCCTCTTCCTGGCGGGAGCCGAAGGTGCCCGAAACCTGAACGGCCACAGATGCTTCCGGTAGGTCGATGGAGAAGTTCGCCACCTTGCTGACCACCAGGGTGGAGATCTCGCCGCGCCGGAACGCGTCGAACAGGGCCTCGCGTTCGGAGTTCTTCGTCGACCCCTGGATCACCGGGGCATTCAGTTCCTGGCCCAGCTCTTCCAGCTGATCCAGGTAGGCACCGATCACCAGGGTCGGTTCGCCCGGATGGCGGTCCAGGATCGAGCGGACCACCGCGATCTTGGTGTGCACCGTCGAGCACAGCTTGTAGCGTTCCTCGGGCTCGGAGGTGGCATAGAGCATCCGCTCGTTGTCGGTCATCGTCACCCGCACCTCGATGCACTCGGCGGGGGCGATCCAGCCCTGGGCCTCGATGTCCTTCCACGGCGCGTCGTAGCGCTTCGGCCCGATCAGTGAGAACACGTCGCCTTCGCGCCCATCCTCGCGGATCAGCGTCGCGGTCAGGCCCAGCCGGCGCCGGGACTGCAGATCGGCCGTCATCCGGAACACCGGGGCGGGCAGCAGGTGCACCTCGTCGTAGATGATCAGCCCCCAGTCGCGGCTGTCGAACAGCTCCAGATGCTTGTACTCGCCCTTGGTGCGGCGGGTGATCACCTGGTATGTGGCGATGGTGACCGGCCGGATCTCCTTCTTCTCACCCGAGTACTCGCCGATCTCGTCCTCGGTGAGTGAGGTGCGGGCCACCAGCTCGCGCTTCCACTGCCGCCCGGCCACGGTGTTGGTGACCAGGATCAGCGTCGTCGCGCCGGCCTTGGCCATCGCGGCCGCCCCGACCAGCGTCTTACCCGCACCACACGGCAGCACCACCACACCCGAGCCGCCCGCCCAGAACGAGTCTGCGGCCATCTCCTGGTAGTCGCGCAGCTGCCAGCCGTCCTGGGCCAGCTCGATCGGATGCGCCTCGCCGTCGACGTAGCCGGCCAGGTCCTCGGCCGGCCAGCCGATCTTGAGCAGCATCTGCTTGACCCGGCCGCGCTCGCTGTTGTGCACGATCACGGTGTCGTCGTCGATGCGCGCGCCCAGCATCGGGGCGATCTTCTTGTTGCGCAGGACCTCCTCGAGCACCGCGCGGTCCAGGCTCACCAGAGTCAACCCGTGCGCGGGGTGCTTGATCAGCTGTAGCCGACCGTAGCGGGCCATGGTGTCGACGATGTCGACCAGCAGCGGCTGCGGCACCGGGTAGCGCGAGAAGCTGACCAGCGCATCGACCACCTGCTCGGCGTCGTGGCCGGCCGCGCGGGCATTCCACAGCGCCAGCGGCGTGATGCGGTAGGTGTGCACGTGCTCGGGGGCACGTTCGAGCTCGGCGAACGGCGCGATGGCGGCGCGGGCCGCCCCGGCCTGCTCATGGTCGACCTCGAGCAGCACCGTCTTGTCGGACTGCACGATCAGCGGGCCGTCAGTCATGCGGGATCCATTTCACTCACGGCGGGAAAACTCATCCCGCCCATTATTCCGGTTCGCGCTAGTTGTCGGCCGAGACCACCGATGTCACGCGGTGGATCGCGAACTCGCGGACCCGGCCGGCTGCCGGATCGAACGCGGTCAGCTGACCGCCGCGCACGTTGATGGGGGAGACCACCCGCTGCGTGGCCACCCCGGCCGGGTCGACGTAGCCGATCACCACGGCGGTCTGGTTGATCGCGGCGTCCTGCAGCTGGGTGATGGCCATCGCCGGGTCCAGACGTACACCGGCGAACGGTCCCGAAGCCACCTTGCGCAGCACCGCGACGATCGCCCCGAGGGTCTGCGCGGTCGGCGGCGTGGGCGGGCGGTAGACCCGGCGGCGAGTCGGTGCGACGACGCGCGCGCCGCGGGCCCTGATGTCGACGACGGTGCCGGTGGAGTCCTCGGCGGCCGGCGCGAAACCGGCTTCGCGCAGCACGGTCAGCACATCGGCGATCGGTGCCTGAGACACCGCCACGGTTGGGGCCAGCAGCCGCAGCTCGAGGCGGTCGGCGCCCGGGGAGGCGATCGCCTGAGCCAGCAGGGCTGGATCCTCGCACCGCAGGAACGACGTGGCCATCCCGACCCGCAGCTGGCCGTGGCGGCGCGCGACGTCGTCGATGAGGTACGTCAAACCTTGCGGCACCGGTGTTTTCGAGTGTTTCTCGAACAGGGTGTGCAACTCGCTGGCGGTCCGACCGGCATCGAGCGCGCGCCGGATGGATGCCTCGCTGATCCGGTAGACCATGGCCGCGCCCGCCGATTCGACAGTGGCCACCTCGGCCAGGTGCTCGGCCAGGTCCCGCTCCAGCGGACCGGGCACGATCACCGTCAGGTCGGCCTGCAGCAGGAAGTGGTCGAGTGGTTTGGGCAGCGCCTTGTCCATCGCGGCCAGCACGTCTTCGTCGGGGTCGCCGGCCAGCAGCCCGCGGGCCGGCGTGCTGATCGCGCCGCGGCCCACCATGCCCAGGGCATGCGCTTCGGCGAGCAGTCCGCTGACGGTCGCCGGCTGCAGCCGCGCCGCCCAGCGCGGCCGCCGCCACATCATCGCCCGCGCCGGCGGCAGCTCGGCCAGCACGCTCAGCATCAGCCGCCGGTCCAGTGGGGCCGCGGTCGAGTACAGCGAATCCGACAGGGCGGCAAAGGGTTTGTTGTCCGGCCCGCGGCTGCCGATCAGGGCGGGCCGGGCCGGCAGGTCCAGCCAGGTTGCGGCCAGCAGGTGCCAGCGCACGGCGGTCGGGGATTCGATGAACCGGTCGGCGGCCACCGTCGGCGCCCAGTAGGGCCCCGTACCGTCGCCGGGGTCGGGGTCGGGCATGCCGGCGGCGATCAGTCCCGCGCCCGCGGCCAGTTCCAGCAGCAGCCCCAGGCGCGGTTCGTCGATGCCGGTGGTCTTGGCCAGCCGTTTGACGTCGCGCACCCCGAGCCCGCCGTTGCGTAGCTCGGGAACCGGTGTGCTGCCGAGGGTTTCGATGATCAGGTCGATCTCGCGCAGCAGGTCGATGGCCGCACCGGCGGCTACGGCGTCCACGTCGGCAGGCGTCGTCGACGTCGTCTGCAGTACCGGCTTGGTCAACTCCACCGGGCCGGGCGCCTCGCCGCGCATGACCTGGCCGACCACCCGCGGCAGGATCACCGTCTCGTCGTCGATCCGGCGCAGCAGCCCGGCCTCCACCAGGCGCGGCACCGGCCGGTCCGGTGGGGTGTCCGGCGCCGCGTCGCGGGTGCGGCCCATGGGCGAGCCCTCCAGCAGCCGGGCCAGCAGGTCGCTCTGCGCCTCGTCGAGGCTGTCGAGGAGCGCGGCGATCTCCCCGGCGCTGCGGTCGGACACCTCCACTGACGCCTGGCCGACGAACCACGGCAGGCCGGCGGCCGCCTCGGGCGCCAGCCGGACGGTGGCCTCGCCCCACACCAGGGCCCGCTCGCGCAGATCCTCGAGCGCAGCGGTCACCTCATCGGCGCCGACGCGCTCGCCCAGCAGATCGCTGACCGCCGAAACGGGGACGGCGTGGGTGTCGGCGTGCAGGACCAGCAGCGCATCCAGGACGGCCAGCCGCAGGAAGTCCAGGGAATCGGTGGCAGCCTTCACCGACTGCCGTGAGGTGGCGCGCGCGGCAAGCGCGGCGATCGTTCCGGGTGGCGGCTGGCTCAGGTCGGGCCGCAGTTCCAGCAGGCGGATCAGGCCCAAGTCGTCGAGGTCGGACAGCCAGGCACCCAGCGGGATTCCGGGAGTCTGTGCGGCGGTCATATCCTGACCAGCGTAAAGCAGCCCGCCGGTCTCGCCACCGGATGAGGAGCCTGCCACAATGTGGGGCGTGGCTGACAAGAAGAAGAACCATTACGTCGACAACGGCTGGCCCGTGCTCTCCGACGGCGATGATCACGCCGTAAGCGAGCTCGCCACCGACCGCACCGGCGCACTGTCACCGTTCGGCGATGTGACCTTTCCATTGCCGGCCGACGAGCTGCCCTTCATCCAGTCGGTCACTGTCGTCAACAGGTAACGGTGGGACTGTCGCATCTCGACGAGTCCGGCGCGGCGCACATGGTCGACGTCTCGGCCAAGGACGTCACCAAGCGCACCGCGGTGGCCGTGGGCACCTTGCACACGCGCCCGGATGTGGTGGCCCTGATCGCCTCGGGCGGGCTGCCCAAGGGTGATGCCCTGGCCACCGCACGGGTGGCCGGGATCATGGCCGCCAAGCGGACTCCCGAGCTGATTCCGCTGTGCCATCAGTTGGCCCTGACGGGCGTCGACGTGGATTTCGACGCCCGCGAGGCCGCGGTGGCCATCACCGCCACCGTGCGCAGCACCGACCGCACCGGGGTGGAGATGGAAGCCCTGACCGCGGTGAGCGTCGCCGCGCTGACGCTGTACGACATGATCAAGGCCGTCGACCCCGCCGCGCGCATCGACGACATCAAGGTGTTGCGCAAAGAAGGCGGTAAAACGGGATTGTGGGAAAGAACTACTCAGTGACGCGTTCGGCGCGGGTCATCATCGCCTCCACCCGTGCCGCAGCCGGGGTGTACGACGACCGGACCGGCCCTCTCATCGTCGGCTGGCTTTCCGATCGCGGTTACGACGTCACCGAGCAGATGGTGGTCGCCGACGGGCACGCCGTCGCCGACGCCCTGCGGGCCGCCCTGTCCGAGCGCGTCGACCTGATCATCACCTCCGGCGGTACCGGCATCTCACCCACGGATGCCACGCCGGAATCCACCATGTCGGTACTCGACTATCAGATCCCCGGGTTGGCCGACGCGATCCGGCGGGCCGGCGTGCACAAGGTGCCCACCGCGGTGCTCTCGCGCGGCGTCTGCGGTGTCGCCGGGCGAACGCTGATCATCAACCTCCCCGGGTCGCCGGGCGGAGTCAAGGACGGGCTGGGTGTGCTGGCCGGAGTGCTGGAGCACGCGTTGGACCAGCTCAGCGGGAAGGACCATGTCCGATGAGCACCAGCGCATCTGTTCTGCGTGTCGAGCTGACCGAAACCCCGATCTCGCTGACCGAGTACGAGGCGCTGGTGGCCCATGAGGCGGCCGGAGCGGTGGTGGGGTTCTCCGGGGTGGTGCGTGATCACGACGCCGGGCGTTCGGTCACCCGGCTCGACTACTCCGCGCATCCCAATGCGCTTCAGACCTTGCAAGAGGTGGCCACAGAGGTCGCCGCACAGGCCACCGGCGTCCGCGCCATCGCGGTCAGCCACCGCATCGGAACCCTGCAGATAGGAGACGCCGCCCTGGTGGCCGCTGTGGCAGCGGACCATCGCAGGGCGGCGTTCGAAACCTGTGCCCGTCTCGTCGACACCGTCAAAGAGCGGCTACCGGTGTGGAAGCACCAGTACTTCTCCGACGGCACCGACGAGTGGGTCGGTTCGGCCTGAAACTCAGCCGATGACGACGTTGCCGTCGAGGCCCTGGTTCTCGATGGCCTGCTGGATCTGATCGACGTAGTTGACCGGCTGCACGGGGGCAGGCGCCGCTTCGGGTGCCGGAGCGGGGGCCTCCGGGGCGGGCACCTGCAGTGCGGCGTCGGTGATCGGGGCGGCCTCAGGGGCGGGCGCCAGTGCGGCGTCCATCGGGGCGGCCTCAGGCGCCGGGGCCGGGGCCTCGGGGGCCGGCGGCAGGTTCTCCGGGGCGGGCGGCAGAGCTTCGGGGGCCGGCAGCGGGGCGTCCATCGGAGCGGCCTCGGGGGCCGGGGCCGGAGCTTCGGGCGGGGGCGGCAGTTCACCGTTGACCGCGGGGGCGTCCAGCGGGGCCGGAGCGGGCTCGGCGACCACGTTGCGCGGGGTGGCGCCCGAGAGGCCGCGGCCGCAGGTGGGCCAAGCGCCCTTGCCCTGGCTGGCCAGCACGCGCTCGGCGACGGCGATCTGCTCTTCCTTGGTGGCCAGGTAGGCGTTGGGTGCGTACTCACCGCCGCCGTGGGAGGACCACGTGCTGGGGGAGAACTGCAGGCCGCCGTGGTAGCCGTTGCCGGTGTTGATCGCCCAGTTACCGCCGGACTCGCAACGAGCCACGGTGTCCCACTCGCCGTCGGTGGCGGCCATGGCCTGACCGGCCAGGGCGAGGCCGCTTCCACCGAGCACAGCGCCGGTGAAGGCGATCTTGGCGACATTCTTTGCTGAAGACGAGGAAGCGGGCTTGCGATGCCGTCCACTCATAAGCGTGAAGGTCCTCTCGTAGGCGCCCACGAGGTCAGCTGTCGGGTTCGGGTGGGAGAGGTCACCCGGCCGGCGTCGTCGAAACGGCGACGGCTTCACCCCAAGGGGCCGCAAGCGGCTCCTGGTCCTGAAATAAATCGGTGGACCGGTTGGGTCCCCCGCCTCCATCCTTGTTGTTCGTCGTAACCCCCGCCCGGTGGATGGAGCTCGGCGCTACCGGTCTGGGGTGGGTCAACTGATTAGGGTCCGTTGACTTGGGAATGAACGGTAACGGCTCCCCGCTATCCCGTCACCTTTAGCGGCCTCGGGCGTTTTGGCTCGGAGCAAACTCTAAAAGTTGTTTAAAGGTGCAGGTTATTTTTGCGTTGTCGCAGGTGGATGCGTCGCTCCACCGCGCTGTAGCCAGCTCGTGACCATTTCGTTATGTGATGCAAATCACGTTAGCCGCCGGCGAATGGCGGTAACACATCCAGGGTTTGAGACGTTGACACCGGCTTGCCCAGATCTCGGACCGCAACGCCGTCCAACAGGTATGAGCAGCGCTTTAACACTCGAGCGAGTTCGGTGTCGCGACCGCTGAGGTGCTCGACGAGCGTCGCGATCGTGGAATCCTTTGCCAAATCTAACGTTTCCGTATCAACTCCGGCCGCGGCGGCCGCAGCAGCGAAATAACGGACCGTCACGGCCACGGTGTGCTCTGCCATCTAGCCGCCGATCGCGCTCATCGGCCGCACGGGCTGAACGAAATCCGGGTCGTTGATGCCGTGCCCCGCGGGCTTGGCCCACATCGCAGCCCGCCAGGCCGCCTCGATCGCGGCGTCGTCGGCGCCGCCGCGCAGCAGCGCGCGCAGATCGCTCTCCTCGGTGGAGAACAGGCAGCTGCGGATCTGGCCGTCGGCGGTCAATCGGGTGCGGTCGCAGGCGGAGCAGAAGGCGTGCGTCACCGAGGCGATCACGCCGACGCTGCCTGCCGGATGTTCGGCGCTCGCGGCGACCTGCCACAGCTCGGCCGGGGCCGACCCGCGCGGCTTCGGATCGGCCCGCAGATCGAAGTGACGGCGCAGCGTGGTCAGGATGGCCTCGGCATCGATCACCGTGCCGCGCTGCCAGGTGTGCCCGGCGTCCAGCGGCATCTGCTCGATGATCCGCAGCTGATATCCGTGATCCAGGCAGTAGCCCAGCAGGTCCACCACGTCGTCGAGACCCGAGACCGGGTCGAGTACCGCGTTGACCTTCACCGGTTGCAGCCCGGCCGCCTTGGCGGCCGCCAGGCCGTCGAGCACGTCGGCCAACCGGTCCCGGCGGGTGATGCGGGCGAAGTGTGCGGCGTCGACGCTGTCCAGTGACACGTTGATCCGGTCCAGCCCGGCCTGTTTGAGGCCCGCGGCTCGTCGGTCCAGCCCGATGCCGTTGGTGGTCAGCGTGATCTCCGGTCGCGGCTGCAGCGATGCCGCGGCTGCCACCACCTCCTCGAGGTGGCGGGTGACCAGCGGCTCGCCACCGGTGAACCGCACGCTCGTGATGCCGAGCCGGGTGACGGCGATGCGCAACAGCCGGCTCAGTTCGGCGGCGCTCAACAGCGCCTCGCCGGGCAGCCAGTCCAGCCCCTCGGCGGGCATGCAGTAGGTGCATCGCAGATTGCACTTGTCGGTCAGCGACACCCGCAGGTCGGTGGCGACCCGGCCGTAGGTGTCCACCAGCGGGCCACTCGTCGGGGCCGGCTCCAGGGGCGCCCCGCCGGACCGGTTCACGGTGGGCAATCCGAGCGAGGTCAGCGTCATGCCGCGGCCTTCAGCGAGTCGACCGGGACGATCTCCTTGCCCAGCGGCACCAGTGAGACCGGGATCATCTTGAGATCGGCCAGCGCCAAGGGGATTCCGATGATGGTGACGGCCATCGCCGCCGCGCTGACCAGGTGGCCGATGGCCAGCCAGATGCCGAACAGCAGCACCCAGATGATGTTGCCGATCAGCGCCCCGGGGCGGGTACCGGGCTTGTCCACGATCGTGCGGCCGAACGGCCACAGCGCATACGAGGCGATGCGCAGCGAGGCGAACCCGAACGGGATGGTGATGATCAGGACGAAGCAGATCAACGCGGCCAGCAGATATCCCAGCGCCAGCCACAGGCCGCCGAAGATCAACCAGATGATGTTCAGGATCACTCGCATTACCGGCGCATCTCTCTTCCAGAGGTGGTTCCAAGCGTACCGAGTAATAGGGGTGAAGCACCCAGCCAGGCCCGAGTAAGATCGCTGCATCGCGTCCCGGCGCTGACGGGGCGCGAACTTTATGTGTGTACGTAGTTCTGACAAGACGAGCGGGTGAGTAGCAGTGCCGACCGGCAAGGTGAAGTGGTACGACGCCGAAAAGGGCTTCGGCTTCCTGTCCCAGGAGGACGGTGAGGACGTCTATGTGCGGTCCTCGGCGTTGCCCGCGGGTGTCGAAGGCCTCAAGGCCGGTCAACGTGTGGAGTTCGGCGTGGCCGCGGGTCGGCGTGGCCCGCAGGCGTTGAGCCTCAAGCTGATCGATCCGCCGCCGAGCCTGAGCCGGTCCCGGCGCGAGGCCGAGCGTCCCGAGCACAAGCACACTCCCGATGAGCTGCACGGCATGGTTTCGGACATGATCACGCTGCTCGAGGACATCGTGCAGCCGGAGCTGCGCAAGGGGCGCTACCCCGACCGCAAGGTCGCGCGCCGGGTGTCCGAGGTGGTCAAGGCCGTCGCACGGGAGCTCGACGCCTAGTACCCGCGTGCCGAACGTCGACTTGTGTTCGAAGATCCGTTGATTTATCGAACACAAGTCAACTCTCGACGGGGAGACTGGGGATATGACCCAGGGCTCTTACGTCGCGACCGGCAGCGGTGAGTTCAACCGCGACACCAACTACATCACCACCCGGATCACTTCGCGCACGCGAGGAGCAGAGGATGGTGGAGGTGGGCGCCAATTTCCCGTCGAGCCGGGCCGGTACCGGCTGATCGTGGCGCGGGCCTGTCCGTGGGCCAACCGCACGATCATCGTGCGACGCCTGCTGGGCTTGGAAAGAGTTCTGTCCATTGGCTTCTGCGGTCCGACGCACGATGCGCGCAGTTGGACGTTCGACCTCGATCCCGGTGGTGTCGATCCGGTGCTGGGTATCCCGCGGTTGCAGGACGCGTACTTCAAGCGTGACCCCGACTATCCGAAGGGCATCACCGTGCCCGCGATCGTCGAGGTCGCCACGGGGGCGGTGGTCACCAACGACTTCGCCCAGATGACGCTGGACTTCTCCACCGAGTGGACTGAGTATCACCGCGAGGGCGCCCCGCAGCTGTACCCCGAGCCGTTGCGTGCCGAGATCGATGAGGTGGCCCGCCGCGTCTACACCGAGGTCAACAACGGTGTGTACCGGTGCGGCTTCGCCGGCTCACAGGAGGCCTACGACGCCGCCTACGACCGGTTGTTCACTGCGCTGGACTGGTTGACCGAGCGGTTGAGCACCCAGCGTTATCTGGTGGGCGACACCATCACCGAAGCCGATGTCCGGCTGTTCACCACGCTGGCCCGGTTCGACCCGGTGTATCACGGGCATTTCAAGTGCAACCGGTCCAAGCTGGCCGAGATGGACGTGCTGTGGGCGTACGCACGGGATCTGTTCCAGACACCCGGCTTCGGCGACACCATCGATTTCGTCCAGATCAAGCAGCACTATTACATCGTGCATTCGGACATCAATCCGACGCAGATCGTGCCGAAGGGCCCGGACCTGGCCAACTGGCTGACGCCGCACGGCCGGGAATCCCTGGGCGGCAGGCCTTTCGGTGACGGCACCCCGCCGGGGCCGACGCCCGAGGGGGAACGGGTCCCGGCCGGGCACTCAGCGGGTTAGCGCGGGTCTGCCTGCTCGTCGCGGTCCGGCCAGACCGTGCTGACCGACCATTCGGCGTGCGGCAGGGCGAACTCCTCGCCGTTCTGATCCTGTACGAGCGTCAGCATCTGGACCGCCAGCCCGGTGAGCCGGCCCCGGTTGGGATCGACCGTGGGGATGGTGACGGCCAGCGTGGTCTTGGGTGCGTAGTACGTGACCGTCGTGTCGATCGGGTTCTCGTAGACCCGCAGCAGGCGCCATGGCGCCCGCGCGACCGCGCTGGACACCGAGAGCTGGACCGGGCTTTCCTCGGTGACGCGAAGCTCGCCCGTCTCGCCTGATTCCTCGCAGTCGTCGAGGTTGAGCACCTCGCAGTACTGGAACGGGCCGATCCGCACCGAGTGTCCGTGCGAGTACGCACTGATCTCGGGCAGCTTGTCACCGTGTGCACTGTGCAGCCGCCAGACCCCGACCGTGGTGCCGGCGATCGCCAGCACGACCACGGCCGCAAGGACCGCCAGGGCACGCTTCATCGGGACTCCCACTGTGGTGTCGTCGGGGCTGCCGCGGCACGGTTGCCGCCTTCTCGTGCGGCGTGGACCGGGCGGTTACCGCCGAGGCCGGGGATCAGTGATTCGCCGCGATAACTCACTATGGTCTGCGCCAGGCCCAAGATCAGCACGGCCGTGATCGTAGTGAACCCCACTGTGAGGTCTGTGTAGATCAGCACCCCGGTGGCGCCGCCGGCCACCCAGGCCAGCTGCAGCACCGATTCGGACCGGCCGAACGCCGATGCCCGCGAGGCTTCGGGCAGATCGTCCTGCAGGGACGCGTCCAGCGAGGCCTTGGCGATGGCGCTGGCGGCGGAGGTGACGAGGGTCGCCCCGGCGGCCACCAGCAGGTTCCCGGTCAGCGCGGTGGCCAGGGCGACGGCGGTGACCGCGGCGGCGGCCCGCACCACCAGTTGCGGCGATGTTGCCGCCGAAGTTGCCGATGCCGGCCGCGGCCCCGATCAGCCCGAGGATCAGCAGCTGCTCCCAGCCGCTGGCGTCGTGCGACTTGGCGACGAACGCGGGGTAAAGGAACAGGAATCCGACCATCACCTTGATGGTGCAGTTGCCCCACAGCGCGGTGATGGTGTTGCGGCCCAACGGCTGCCGTTCGGCCTTTGGCTTGCCGGGGTGACGGCGCATCTCGTGGCCGCCGTCGGACTGGCCGTGGTAGCTCAACGTGGTGGGCACCTCGCCCTCGGTGACCTCGACCCACTTGGGGATCCGCATGGCCAGCACCGCGCCGGCGACGCTGACCGCGACGACCACGTACAGCGCCCCGGGCAGCTGCGCCACGTTGAACAGGTATTCGGCGCCCGCGGCGATTCCGCCGCCGACCACGGTGCCGCCGAGCAGGCCGAAGGTGGTCAGCCGGGAGTTCACCCGGACCAGGTCGATGGACGGCGGCAGCACGCGCGGGGTGACCGCGCTGCGCAGCACCGAGAACGATTTGGACAGCACCATCATGCCGAGCGCGCAAGGGTAGAGCACCCACGACGGATAGCTTCCGGTTGCGCCGTCGTAGTTGGCGATCAACACCACGATCAGCACGGTGCGCAACGCGAACGAGGCGGCCAGCGCCATCCGGCGGCCGTGCTGCAGGCGGTCGAGCGCGGGGCCGATCAGTGGTGCGATCACCGCGAACGGCGCGATGGTGATCAGCAGGTACAGCGCGACCTTGCTCTTTGACTCACCGCTGGCCGCGGCGAAGAACAGCGTGTTGGCCAGCGCGACGGCCATGGCCGCGTCGACGGCGAAGTTCGCCACCACGGGCCAGGTCAGTGCGGTCAGACCGGATTTGTCGGCGCCGTCGGCGGTGGCGGCGCGGTGGACGAATCCGTACATCCGCGAGCCCATTTCGCGGCTGCGCGCCGCGGCGGCCCGAGTGACGGTGACCCTTTCGCCGGCCGCTGAGCCGACCCCGTGAGAGCGGGGCGCGTCCTGCGGGGCCGAGTACGCGGCGGTGTGTTGCTCATCGAGCGGCGGCAGCCAGCGGTTGGAGCTGGGCACCGATTGCCTGCGTGGCCGGCGCGGCGTCTCGTCGCTGGGGTAGTTGGCCATTCCGGGATGTTCCGCACCGTCATCGGCCGGCGGCCGCGGCGGGTAGTAGGTCACCCCACGATTCTCTCTTATGCGGCGCGTGGACGGCCGACAGGCGACCGGTGTGGCCCGCGGTTGCCCCGATCAGGCACTATGGAGGCGATGGAAAGCGTGACCGAATCTGCTGAGCAGACTCCCGACTCAGACGCGACGCCCGCCCCCGAGGCGCCGTCGCCGGAGCAGGAGGCCGTGCTTCTGGGTGCCGCCGAGCAGGCCCGGGCGGCGTTGATCGAGTTCAGCGGCGAGAGCGCGGTGGGCGAATACCTCGGCGCGAGCATCGAGGATGCCGCCTCGGCCACGCACCGGTTCCTGGCCGATCTGCCCGGTTACCGCGGGTGGCAGTGGGCTGTCGTGGTGGCGGCCTACCCGGGCGCCGACCACGCGACGATCAGCGAGCTGGTCCTCGTTCCCGGCCCGACGGCGCTGCTGGCGCCGCAGTGGGTGCCGTGGCAGGAGCGGATCCGGCCCGGCGATCTCGGGCCGGGCGATCTGCTGGCGCCGCCGCCGAACGATCCGCGTCTGGTTCCGGGGTACGTGGCCACCGGCGATCCGCTGATCGACGACGCCCCCCTCGACCTCGGCTTCGGCCGGCGTCAGGTGCTCAGTGAGTGGGGCCGGGCACAGGCGGCGCAGCGTTGGCACGATGGCGATTACGGGCCGGGTTCGGCGATGGCCCGCTCGACGCGCCGGGTCTGCCGCGATTGTGGTTTCTACCTGCCGCTCGGCGGCGCACTGGGCACGATGTTCGGTGTGTGCGCCAATGACCTGTCGGCCGACGGGCATGTGGTGGAGGCCGAGTACGGCTGCGGGGCCCATTCGGACACCCCGCAACCGCCGGGCACCGGGTCGCCGATGTACGAGCCGTACGACGACGGTGTGCTCGATCTCGCCGAGTGAGCGTCGCTCAATTCTCGGCGGCGGCCTTGATCCGCGCCAGCGAGGCATTCATCCCGTCGACGAGTTCATCCTCGAAGCTGGGCACTCCGCCGAACAATGCGCCGACCAGAGCGTTGGACACCGCCGTGGTGCCGTTCTCGGCGTGCCGGGATTCGGTCACCCGGGTGCCGGTCGCGGTCGGTTCCAGCTCGTAGCTCCAGATGGTGTTGTTGCCTTCCACCAGGAATGCCAGCCTCTTGTTGTCGACGACCTCGGTGATGCGTGACGTGGTGGGCCAGAAAACGAACTTGCGGCGGTTGAGGTTGAAGGTGCGGGTTCCCGGGCGCAGCGGGCCGAGGGTCTTCATGAACCGGCACTGCGGGCTCCACTGCGGCATCCGGCTCAGGTCCGAGATCAGCCCCCATACTTTCTCGACCGGTGCGTCGATGTCGATGCTGGCTTGCAGCAGTGGTGCGGCCATGGTGTCTCCTCAGGTCAATCCGCTTTGCGCACCGCGAGATCCGCGGCGCACGGCGCGGCGCTGGATCAGAAAGATAGTCGTGCCGAGAACGCCGATCGCCAGTCCGGCGAGCGTGAACGGGCGCCAGTGTTGCAGATCGCTGACGGTGAACGACACGATGGTGGCGATCAACCAGCCCGTGGCGATCACCACGATCACCGGCCACGGCTCCAGCAGCGCGGCGGGCAGGGCCGGTGGCTGGGGCTCCGGCGCGCCGTTGGTGTCCTCGGTCATCGGTGACCAACGTATCCGATGCGGTGGGGATTCATTGGTCTTGGTTTTAGCCCTTTACTCCCGCAGCCTCAGTACTATTTCCGATGTGAAGGATCCGGAGGCGCGGCTCGCGAATGATCTGGCTCTGGCAGTGGTCCGTCTCGCGCGTCAATTGCGTACGCGGCGTGCGGAATCCCCGGTTTCGTTGACTCAGTTCTCGGCACTGGCCACGCTGGCCAAGGAAGGCGCGATGACACCGGGCGCCCTGGCGCTGCGGGAGCGGGTGCGTCCGCCGTCGATGACCCGCGTGATCGCTTCACTTGCCGAGCAGGGTCTGGTGGCCCGCGCCGCCCATCCGGTGGACGGACGCCAGATCGTGGTGTCTGCCTCCCCGGCCGGGATGACCCTCGTCGAGGCTGAGCGCAAGGCCAGCCAGGAGTGGCTCAAGGCGCAGTTGTCGCGGTTGGATCCCGATGAGCGCCAGACCCTGGTCAATGCCGCCGACCTGATGTCGGCCATGGTTCTCGAAGGCGCGTGAGTCTGCTGCAGGTCATCGATATCGACGATCCGGCCGATTCCCGGTTGGACGACTTCCGCGATCTCAACAGCGTGGACCGCCGGCCGGATCTGCCCAGTGGCAAGGGCCTGGTGATCGCCGAAGGCGTGCTGGTGGCTCAGCGAATGCTCGCCTCCCGGTTCGTCCCGCGGGCGCTGCTGGGCACCGACCGCCGGCTGACGGAGCTGGCCGCCGATCTCGACGGCGTGGACGTGCCGTTCTACCGGACCAGCGCTGAGGTGATGGCGGCCGCGGTGGGTTTTCACCTGAATCGCGGCGTGCTGGCCTCGGCCTCGCGGGCGCCGGAATTGTCGGTGGCCGAGGTGATCTCCGGGGCGCGTACCGTGGCGGTGCTCGAAGGCGTCAACGATCACGAGAATCTCGGGTCGATCTTCCGCAACGCGGCCGGGCTGGCGGTGGACGCGGTGGTGTTCGGCGCGGGCTGTGCCGATCCGCTGTACCGGCGGGCCGTGCGGGTGTCGATGGGACATGCGCTGCTGGTTCCGTTCGCCCGGGCCACGTCGTGGCCCGGTGATCTGCAACTCTTGCGGGACAAGGGGTTCCGCCTCATGGCGATGACGCCGGACCCGGCGGCCGCAACCCTGTCCGAGGCGATGACACAGCTCGAGGGCGATCGGGTGGCGGTTCTCGTCGGCGCCGAGGGGCCGGGGCTGACCGAACACACGATGCGGGCCAGCGATGTGCGGGTGCGCATCCCGATGTCGCGCGGCACCGATTCGCTCAACGTCGCCACGGCGGCGGCGCTGGCGTTCTATGAACGGGCCAGGCTCGGCAGCTGAGATCGCGTTAGATTGACTCCGTGACCGACGATTCCACGCCATGGGGTACCGGCCTGACGGTATCGGCCTTCGTGGCCGTGGTGCTGGGCGCGGCGATCGTGGTGCTCGGAGTGGGGCTGCTGCGGGTGCACCCGCTGCTGGCGATCGGGCTGAACATGGTGGCCGTCGGCGGCTTGGCCCCCACCGTCTGGGGTTGGCGGCACCGGCCGGTGTGGCGCTGGTTCGTCCTGGGGTCCGCAGTCGGGGTGGCGTGCGGCTGGGTGGCGCTGCTGGCGATCGGGCTGACCCAGGGCTGACCGCTCAGGCCACCAGTTCGGCTGCGGTGTATCTGGCGTCGAGCAGTCCGGCGACCGCCTCGTCGCGGCGGAACTTCCGGCCGTGGACCGCGAACATCCTTTCGGCCGTGGTGGTTTCGGGTTGCCATCCGGATGCGGTCAGGTAGTCGGCGACGCCGTTGCGGTCGCCCGAGAAGATCAGGTCCGACAGGTCGTCGAGTTCCCGGCCCTGCTCGCGCTGGTGGTCGGTCAGTGTCCGTATCCGGCTCTCGGCCAGCTCGGTGTGCTCGGTCATCCAGTCGGTGGCGATGCGGCTGCCCGGTGCGCTCAGCGCGGTGATGTTGTCGAACAGCCGGTCCTGGGCGTCGGGAGGCAGATAGCCGAGCAGCCCTTCGGCGATCCAGGCGGTCGGAGCCTGCGGGTCGAAGCCGCGGGCGCGCAGGGCGGCCGGCCAGTCCTGGCGCAGGTCGATGCCGATCGCATGCAGTTGGGCGGCCGGAGCGGCGCCGAGTTCGGCGAGGGCTCGGCCCTTGAACTCGATCACGGCCGGCTGATCGAGTTCGAACACCGTCATGCCGGCCGGCCAGGGCAGCCGGTAGGCACGGGCGTCCAGCCCCGAGGCCAGGATGACGGCCTGGCGGATACCCGCCTCGACGGCAGTCAGGAAGAAGTCGTCGAAGTAGCGGGTGCGGATGGCCATGCCGTCGGCGATTACGTGGGGATCGAGCGGTTCGGCGGAGCCGTCGGCCACCAGGTCGCCCTGGGCCAGGCGGACGTAGTAGTCCACGCCGACGGCGTCGACGAGGGGCCGGGCGTACGGGTCGGAGATCAGCGGGTCGGCGGCGCTGGAGGCCAGTGCCCGGGAGGCGGCGACGCCGGTGGCGGTGGCGCCGACGCCGGTGGCCAGGTCCCAGGTGTCGTTGTCGGTGCGTGGCATGACCCCTCCAGGTGTATAGCAAGTCTAGTTATTAGACACTATAACTAAATCATGGGCATGACGGAGGGTCGCCTTCGCCACAGTGGGGGCGCAAGCAGTTATCCGCAGGTGCGCGGAACGTGGTCTGGTCGTGGAGATGCTGGGGGAGAGCGTCGACGGCGTTGTGCCTGAAGTCCGCATTGAGCGGCGTCGGGCTGGCGGCCTGACGTGTGGGCGTCTGAGTAGGCCCCTAGAACGCGATCAGGGCTGGGTGCCCGACGAACGCACGCCCAGCAGGACGTCCTCCCAGGCCGGAACCGCCGGACGCGCCTTGCGGCTGCGCTTGGCGGCCGGGGGAGCAGGCGCGGGCGCGGGCTCGGCGGGCCGGCTGAACTCATCGGGAACCGCGGCCGGCGTCTGGGCGACCTCGTGGGTGTCGTGATCGTCGAACAGGTGCGGCACCGCGGCGACGGGGCGCAGCGGCCTGCCGAAATTGGGATCGATCAGCTGGCGGGCCGCATCGTCGGATGCGGCGACGGTGCCGCCGTGGGCGCCGGGGGTGAATCGGAAATGCGCGAGATTGTCCGACCGGCCGGCTTTCCAGGCCAGCTGCACGGTCCAGCGGCTGTCCTCGTTGCGCCAGGCATCCCAGGCGATGGAGTCGGGATCGAGTCCCCGGGCCACCAGGGCGCTCGTGACGGTTTCCAGCAGGGTCAGCACCGCGGGGCCGTCGGCCAGGACCGGATGCGCCGCGGCGGCCAGTTCGGCCGCACGGGCACGCTCCAGCAGCACCGGATGGGCGAACCGCTCGACCCGTTCGACAGGCACCCCGGCCGCGGCGGCCAACTGCTCCACCGACGCCCCGGCGCGAATCTTCGCCTGAATCTCCTTGGGTCGCAGCACGTTCTGCACCTCTACATCGATCTCGGACTGATTCGAGGCGACCTTGTCCCCGCGCAATGCAGCGCGGAGCCGGTCATCGACACGCAAGCTGAACATGTCCTTGGCGGAGTCGTCGGATTCACAGATGATGCGTCTGCCGTCGACGTTCAATCCAACGACTCTGAGTTCTCGCATACCGACCTGACCTCCTGGGCGAACCCTACTGCGTTATCAGCCCGTTACCGGGCTGACACGCGGGCGGGAGAGGGATGGAGATGGAGGTTCGTTCAGAGGTTCTCGACGACCCAGTCGACGCAGCTGGTCAGGGCGCTCACGTCGTCGGGCTCGACGGCCGGGAACATGCCGATCCGCAGCTGGTTACGGCCCAGCTTGCGGTAGGGCTCGGTGTCGACGATTCCGTTGGCCCGCAGCACCTTGGCGACCGCGGCGGCGTCCACCGCATCGCTGAAGTCGACGGTGCCGACGACCTGCGAACGCAGCGCCGGGTCGGTGACGAACGGGGTGGCGAAGCTCGACGCCTCGGCCCACGTGTACAGCCGCTGCGAGGAATCTGCCGTCCGCTTGACGGCCCAGTCCAGTCCGCCGTTGCCGTTGAGCCAGTCGAGCTGCTCGGCGAGCAGGATCAGAGTGGCGATGGCCGGGGTGTTGTAGGTCTGGTTCTTGAGGCTGTTCTCCACCGCGATGGGCAGCGACAGGAAGTCGGGCACCCACCGGCCCGTCGCGGCGATCGCCTCGATACGGGCCAGCGCCGCGGGGCTGACGATGGCCAGCCACAGGCCGCCGTCCCCGGCGAAATTCTTCTGCGGCGCAAAGTAATACGCGTCGGTGTCGGCGATGTCGACCGGCAGGCCGCCGGCGGCCGAGGTGGCGTCGATGAGCACCAGCGCATCGCCGGCCGGACGCTGCACCGGCACCGAGACACCCGTCGAGGTCTCGTTGTGGGCCCAGGCCACGACGTCCACCGAAGGGTCGGACTGCGGCTGCGGCGCGGTGCCCGGGTCGGTCTTGACGATGATCGGGTCGCCGACGAAGGGGTTCTTGGCCACGCACGAGGCGAACTTGGCGCTGAACTCGCCGTAGGTCAGGTGCAGCGAGCGCTTGTCGATCAGGCCGAAGGCCGCGGCATCCCAGAACGCGGTCGAACCGCCGTTGCCCAGGACCACCTCGTAGCCGTCGGGCACCGAGAACAGCTCCCGCAACCCGTCACGGACGCGGCCGACCAGATTCTTGATCGGTGCCTGCCGATGGGACGTGCCGAACAGATCCCCGGCGGCGGCCAGCGCGGTCAGTTGCTCGGGGCGGACCTTGGAGGGTCCGCATCCGAAACGGCCGTCGCGGGGCTTGAGGTCGGCGGGGATGATCAGTTCAGCCATGGCGTTCAGATTATCGGCCCGAGACGATCCAGCAGAAATCAGCCGGCCTGGGGCACCACATACGTGGGTTGGTACGGGTTCTGTCCGTTCTCGATCGCCTTGGCCTTGAGATAGTCCTCGGCGCTCGGATAGCCGGCGATCTCGGCCTGCTTCTGCAGTGCCACCTGGCGGGCCAGTTCGGTCTGAGCCTGCGCCGCGGCCTTCTCGGCCTCCGCCTTGGCCCGCGCGGCGTTCGCGTCGGCCACGCCCTTGGCCTCGGCCGCCCTGGCGTCGGCGATCGCCTTTTGCTCGGCGATGATCGCGTCCTTGAGCCCCTCGTCCACCGGGTCGGGCTTCATGACGGTGACCTGGAAGTTCGTGAAGAATTCGCGACCGTCGGTGCGGGCCCGCGAGGCGCCGGGCAGCGCGTCGCGCAGCGAGTTCTGGAACTCGATCCGCACCTTCTCGTCGTTCCAGATCTCGCGCCAGGTGTACTTCTGCGCCACGCTGATGAGCACCTGCTCGGCGGGCTGGCCGATGACGTAGCGCAGCAGGTTCACCCACCCGGTGGTGACCAGCCCGTCGTTGTCCAGCCAGCCCTGGTACTTCGTGCCGAAGTCGCGGTGAAAGTCCATCAGCATGTCGCAGTCGGTGGTCAGGTCGAAGGTGATCACCACCGGAACCCGCAGTTCGGCAGGGGCGGTGGCGTTGGACACCACGATGGTCGACTCGGCCTCCGAGTCGGGGCTGCCGGTGGCGTCCCAGCTGATCTGCCGCGACGGGTATCGGTATGCCTTGAAACCGCCGGGAGGATTGAACTCGGAGGTCTCCGGGTCGATGCAGCCCTCCACCTTGGGGTCGGTGGGGATCAGGGCGTAGTCGTCCACCTTGACCGCGGTCTGCCCGGGTCCGACCTGAGTGGCACAACTCGACAGGATGGTTCCGGCTATCAGGACGCCCACGATGAGCACCCCACCGACGACTATGCCTTTGGCTTTGCGATTCATGGGGCCCGCATCCTTTGTCCGCGCTGTGAGACAGCTGACAGTGATGGGGAATCTTAACTAGGCGGTCAGGATTACGGGCCCTTGATCGGTGACAGCGACGGTGTGTTCACTGTGCGCCGCGCGGGCCCCGGTGGCGGTGCGCAGCGTCCACCCGTCGGGGTCGTGGACGTAGCCGGTGGTGCCGTCGGCGATGAGCATCGGCTCGATCGCGATCACCAGGCCTGGCTGCAGTGCCATGCCTTCCCCGGGTCGCCCGGAGTTGGGGACGTGCGGCGCCTCGTGCATGGTGCGCCCGATGCCGTGCCCGCCGTGGTTGGCCAGCAGGCCGTAGCCCGCCTCACGGGCCACCGCGGCGATCGCGTGCCCGATGTCGCCCAGTGTGTTGCCGGGCCGGGCGGCGGCGATACCGGCGGCCAGGGCCGCGTCCGTCGCCTCGATCAGCGCGGCGTCGGCCGGCCTCGGTGTGCCGATCACGAAGCTGCGGGCGGCGTCGCCGCACCAGCCGTTCAGGACCGCCCCGAAGTCCACCGACACCAGGTCACCTTCGGCAAGCACCGTGTCGTCGGGGATCCCGTGCACCACCGCGTCGTTGACGCTCACGCACAGTACGGCCGGGAACGGGCTGGGCGCCCAGCGCGGCTGGTAGTCGAGGAAGGGCGATGCGGCGCCGCGGGCAGCCAGGATCTCGGCGGCAATCCGGTCCAAATCGGCCGTGGTGTGGCCCGCGGTGGCCTGACTGGCAAGCGCGCGGAGTGTGTCGCCTACCACAGCTCCGGCTGCCGCCATCGCCTCTACCTGGTATTCGGTCTTCAGATCGACCACGGGCGGCCACCTGTCGGCAAACTTAGGGAATCGGGCATGGACTTTTACTCGATACCTGCGGTACCGTTTGTACAACAAGTGGGTAGATGTAAACCTCAGACGAGTATAGAGAGGTCTGCAACATGGCTCGGACCAAGATGGTCAGGCGCTGGCGCAAGAACATGGACGTCAGCGACGACATTCAGTACACCGACATGCTCGCGACACTGTCCGAGGGCTCGGTGCGACGCAACTTCAACCCGTACAAGGACATCGAGTGGGATTCGCCTGAGTTCGCGGTGATCCCGAACGATCCGCGCTGGATCCTGCCGGCGACCGACCCGATGGGTGGGCACGCGTGGTACCAGGCCCAGCCCGTCGAGCGGCAGATCGAGATCGGCATGTGGCGCCAGGCCAACGTCGCCAAGGTCGGCCTGCACTTCGAGAACATCCTGATCCGCGGCCTGATGGAGTACTCGTTCTGGGTGCCCAACGGCTCGCCGGAGTACCGGTACTGCCTGCACGAATCCGTCGAGGAGTGCAACCACACCCTGATGTTTCAGGAGATGGTGAACCGGATCGGCATGGACGTGCCGGGCATGCCGCGGCTGCTCAAGTGGCTGCAGCCGCTGATCCCGCTGGCCGCCGGCCCGCTGCCGATTCCGTTCTTCTTCGGTGTGCTCGCCGGCGAGGAGCCCATCGACCACACGCAGAAGAACGTGCTGCGCGAGGGTAAGGCCCTGCATCCGATCATGGAGCGGGTCATGGCGATTCACGTCGCCGAGGAGGCCCGTCACATCTCGTTCGCGCACCAGTACCTGCACAAGCGGGTGCCGAACCTGCGTCGCCGCCAGCGCTGGATCCTGTCGCTGTTCGTGCCGCTGACCATGCGCATCCTGTGCTCGGCGATCATCGTGCCGCCGCGCGCGTTCTGGAAGGAGTTCGACATCCCGCGCTCGGTGCGCAAGGAGCTGTTCTTCCGCTCACCGGAGTCGCGCAAGATGCTGCGGGACATGTTCGGCGACGTGCGCATGCTGTGCCACGACACCGGCCTGATGAACCCGATCGCCAAGCTGATGTGGCGGATCTGCAAGATCGACGGTCAGCCCAGCCGCTACCGTAGCGAGCCACAGCGCGAGCACCTGGTCTCTGTCGCCTAAAGCTCGCCCGAGAAGCCGCAAGGTCTGCAGAGGTTCTGATGCCCCATGTGATCACCCAGTCGTGTTGCAGCGACGGGTCCTGTGTTTACGCGTGTCCGGTGAACTGCATCCATCCGTCACCGGATGAGCCGGGCTTCGCGACGGCCGAGATGCTCTACATCGATCCCGAGGCGTGTGTGGACTGCGGCGCGTGCGTGAGTGCCTGCCCGGTCGGCGCGATCTCGGCCGATACCAAGCTGACCGACAATCAGCTGCCGTTCATCGAGCTCAACGCCGCCTTCTACCCGAAGCGCGAGGGCAAGTTGCCGCCGACGTCCAAGCTGGCGCCGGTGATCGCGGCACCGAAGGTGGCGGCCCGTTCCGGTGGGCCGTTGACGGTGGCGATCGTGGGCTCGGGCCCGGCCGCCATGTACGCGGCCGACGAGTTGCTGACCCAGCGCGGTGTGCGGGTCAATGTCTTCGAGAAGCTGCCGACGCCCTACGGGCTGGTGCGGGCCGGTGTGGCGCCGGACCACCAGAGCACCAAGCGGGTGACCCGGCTGTTCGACGTCATCGGTAAGCAGCCGGGGTTCAAGTTCTTCCTCAACGTCGAGGTCGGCAAGCACCTGTCGCACGCCGACCTGTTGGAGCATCACCACGCCGTGCTGTACGCGGTGGGTGCGCCCAACGACCGTCGCCTCGACATCGAGGGCATGGGCCTGCCCGGCACCGGGACCGCCACCGAGATGGTGGCCTGGATCAACGGACACCCGGAGTTCACCGATCTGCCGGTGGACCTGAGCCACGAGCGGGTCGTCGTCGTCGGCAACGGCAACGTCGCATTCGACGTGGCCCGCATCCTCACCACCGATCCGGACATGTTGGCCCGCACCGACATCTCCGATCACGCGTTGGCCGCACTGCGGTCCTCGAAGGTTTCCGAGGTGGTGATCGCGGCGCGCCGCGGCCCCGCCGAGTCGGCCTTCACGCTGCCCGAGCTGATCGGCCTGACCGCGAGCTGTGACGTCGTGCTCGATGAGGCCGACCATCAGCTGGTGCTGGCGGACCTGGCCCGGGAGACCGATCCGCTGACCCGCAACAAGCTGGAGATCCTGGCCAAGCTCGGTGACTCGTCCGCCCCGGTGATCCGGCCGCGGATCCGGCTGGCCTACCGACTGACCCCGCAGCGCGTGCTGGGTGCGGATCGGGTGACCGGCATCGAGTTCGGGGTGACCGGGACCGACGAGGTGCGCACGCTCGATGCCGGGCTCGTGCTGACCTCGATCGGGTACCGCGGCAAGGCGATTGCCGATCTGCCGTTCGACGACGCCGCCGGCGTGGTGCCCAACGACGGTGGACGCGTCAGGGACACGTCCGGTGCCTACGTGGCCGGCTGGATCAAGCGCGGGCCCACCGGGTTCATCGGCACCAACAAGTCGTGTGCGGCGCAGACCGTGGGTCAGCTGGTCGACGATTACAACTCGGGCGTGCTGACCGATCCGGCGCACAAGCAGGCCGCGTTGGAGAAGCTGGTGCGAACCCGCCAGCCCGCCATGGTCGATGCCGCCGGGTGGCAGGCGATCGACGCCGCCGAGATCGCCCGTGGTGGCCAGGATCGCCCGCGGGACAAGTTCACCTCGGTCGACGAGATGGTGGCGGTCGCCGTGACGGCGCCCAAACCGACCGTGCGACAGCGGGTTCTGGCGGGCTTGCGCTAACCGGGCGCCGCGAACTCGAATCCGCCGGCGGCGGGCACCGCGATCAGATCGGCGCACGCCCTCGGCTGGAACCGGGCGATGAACTCGTCCTCTTGGGCGGCCCACCGGTCCCAGTGGGGCCGGTAGGTCTCGCCGTCGCGTTCCAGTGCCCGGCGCTTGCGCTCGGTGTCGTCGGCGTCGACCCAGACGCCCAGATCGGCGCATGCCCGGCTGGCCGGGGTGAGCGCGCCGATGCCCTCGACGATGAGGCGTTGTCCGGGTCCGACGTCGTGCCAGCCGCTCGGCGCCGCGGTTGCCCAGTCCCATTGCCGCCAGCGTCCGATGCGTCCGGCGGCCCGCGGCTGGAGCAGCGATCGCTGCAAATGGTCTGCGGCCCAGAGCAGTCCGTCCCAGCCCGGGTAGATGTCGTCGAGCCGGACGACGACACTGTTGGGCCACTCGTCGCGCAGCTCCATCGCCAGCGTCGACTTGCCCGACCCGGACCGACCGTCGATCAGCACCGTCGTCGCCGCCGCGCCCAGCCGGCGCAGGATGTCATCGAGTGCCAATGAAGTTCCAAGTTCCGGCGGCCAGCGACACCGCGATCGCGGCCGCCGCGATGACGAATCCCGCGGCGATCAGGGCGAATTCGCGGGCGCCGAAGGGGGAGGGGCGGGCCCACGTCCGGGTCGGGTAGGCGCCGAACCCGCGGGCCTCCATCGCCGTGGCAAGCTTCGATCCACGGCGCACCGCGAACACCAGCAGCGCGAAGGCCTGCCCGGCGATCCGCCGCACCCTGGCGTGGTCGGCCACGCCGCGGGCCCGGCGGGCGTAACCCAGGTACTGCCAGTCCTGTCCGAGCAGTCCGACCAGACGCAGGCCGGCCAGCGCACCGAGGACGAACCGGGCCGGCAGCCTCAGCACCTGCCCCAAACCGTCTGCCAGTTCGGTGGATTCGACGTCGATGAACAGAATTACCGAGGGCAGCGCGATGGCCAGCACCCGCAGGAAGGTGGCCACGGCGAGCGCGATCGACCCGTCGCTGATCGTGACGAGCAAGAAGTGCCAGTACACGGTGCCGCTGACCTGGCCGTAGAGCAGGATGGTGACCGCGGTCAGTGCGGCCGCGACGGCGACCACGGCG
This sequence comes from Mycolicibacterium neworleansense, assembly GCF_001245615.1. Classification (NCBI taxonomy): domain Bacteria; kingdom Bacillati; phylum Actinomycetota; class Actinomycetes; order Mycobacteriales; family Mycobacteriaceae; genus Mycobacterium; species Mycolicibacterium neworleansense. The sequence continues at coordinate 732,723 of NZ_CWKH01000003.1, read as the reverse complement.
GCACGGGTCAGCGCCGTGCGCAGCTTCACACCGATGACGGCGAACAGCACGATCTCGCCGGCCAGTGCGGTCAGGGCCGACACCCAGTCGACCGACAGCACCAGGGCGGCCGCGATGATGAGGGCGGTGAGCAGTCGTGCCACCGGGTTGATCACGGCGCCGTCTCCGGTGTGGGTTCCCAGTCCGGTAACGCGATGCGGTCGTCGGCGAGCACGGTGGCGAAGTCGAGGTCGTGGGTGGCCGCGACGACGGCGGTTCCGGCGTCGGCGATCTCGGCCAGTAGCCGGGTCAGTTCCTCCCACGTGCGGCGGTCTTGCCCGAAGGTCGGCTCGTCGAGGATGATCACGCGGGGTGCGGTGGCCAGCATTGTCGCCACCGACAGGCGGCGCTTCTCACCGCCGGAGAGGGTATAGGGATTCACCCCGGCCAGGTGGGTCAGGTGCAGGCGTTCGAGGAGTTCGTCGGTGCGGGCGGTGATCTCGGCGGTCTTGAGCTTGATTGCCTTGGGGCCCAGCGAGAGTTCGTCGCGCACCGTGCCGGCGAGGAACTGGTGTTCAGGATCCTGGAACACGCTGCCGATCCGGGTGAGCAGTTCTTTCGACCGCCACTTGACGGGTGTGCGGCGCGACGGGGAGGGCGCGAAGTCGGGGTGTGCCTCGAAGCGGCCGGCGGGCGCGGGCAACAGGCCGCCGATGGTGAGCGCGAGCGTCGACTTGCCTGCCCCGTTCGGGCCGGTGATCACCGTTGTCCGGCCGGCTTCGATCTCGAAATTCAAACCGATGTGCATCGGGGGGTCGCCAGGGTGCGCCAGCGCCAGATCTGCTGCACACAGCAACGTTTCGGCATCCCGGGACCGGCGGCGGGCAATCTGAGGCAACGGAGTCTCGGGCACCCAGACCCCCGACCGGACGAGGTAGTCGTGGTTGCGCCGGATGGTCTGGTCCGGCGTTCCGTCGGCGATCACCGCACCGTCGGCGCCGAGCACGATGACCCGGTCGATGACCGGCAGCCAGACCTCGGTGCGGTGTTCGATGACGACGAGCGTCGCGCCGGTCCGTGCGGCCGACGCGGCAACGGCGTCGCGTACCTCGATGACACCCGCGGGATCGAGGTTGGCCGTGGGCTCGTCGAGCAGGATGAGCCCGGGGTCCATGGCGATCACCCCGGCCAGCGCGAGGCGTTGTTTCTGCCCGCCGGACAGCTCCGAAGTAGATTGGGACAAAGCGAGATTCAGCCCGACAGCGCCGAGCGCGGCTCGGACGCGGGGCCAGATCTGGTCACGTTCGACACCGAAGTTCTCCATGCCGAAGGCGACGTCGTCACCGACCCGGGACAGGATCACCTGGGAATCGGGATCCTGCAGCACCATGCCGATGCGGTGGCGCTGCTCGGCCGGGCCGGCGCCGTCGACCTGCAGGGTCCCCGTCTGCCTGCCTTCCTCGGCGCCGCCCAGCAGTCCGGCGATGCCGTGCAGCAGAGTCGATTTCCCGGCGCCGGACGGACCGAGCAGCAACACCCGCTCGCCGGGTTCGATCCGCAGGTCGAGATCCCGCACGGCCCAGGTGGTGCGTCCGGCATGGCACCAGCCCCAGTGCTGCGCCGTGACGGTGGCACCTGTGCGGTGCGGAGAGCTCATCGAGCGTCGGGGCCGATCCGGCCCGAGGCGAACCGGCTCAGCGCTCCGGTCTTGGCCAGACCCCTGACCGCGAACCAGGACAGCAGGCCGGCGACGAGCGCGCCGGACACGATCGCCGCGACCGTGTAGATCACCGCGAACGTGGTGGCCGAGCCGGGGTACCACAGGATGAGATCGTTGACGGCCAGCGCCAATCCGGCGACGGCCCCGGCGAGCAGCGCGACGGGCAATCCCCAACGGCGGTACAGGAACACTGCGAAGACCAGTTCGGCGCCGACACCTTGCACCAGTCCGGATTCGAGGGTGAGCACACCCCACTGATTGCCGACCAGCGCCGACACCGTCGCGGCGACGAGCTCGCCGTACAACGCAGCGCCCGGCTTGCGGATCACCAGGGCGGTGAGCACCCCGGCGAACAGCCAGCCACCGGCGAGCAGTGCCTGCAGCCCGGGCAGCAGCGCACTCAGCGGTGCGCTGATCGGGTTGGACGCGATGTTCCACACGACGAACACGAGCCCCGCCGCCGTTGCGAGCACGCTGGCGACGACGATGTCCACGACCCGCCAGCGCAGCGCCCGGGCAGCCGGCGTGGTGTCGGTGGGCTGGGGGTTCATCGGTCTCCTTCGTGGCCTGTCGCGAGGAGATCAGTATGGACTGCGCGAAGCCGGTCGGTTGCCGGCACTCAGGCGGCTACCAGAGGTCGCCGACGCGCCAATCACAGATCAACGGTGCTGACACGGTGAAGCCGAGGGCTCTGCGATCGGTCGGGAACAGGAAGATCCGGTCGGTCGGGTCGTAGGTGTCGATCAGCCCCTCGGGGGTGTCGGCCCGGGTCGGGCCGTCCCAGGGTCGCCAGCCGCGGCCGGCATAGAACGCCGCGGCGCTCTCCACGGCGTTGAGCGCACCGATGTCGTGCCGGGCACGGATGACGGTTTCCGTGTGCTCCATCAGCCGCCGGCCCAAACCGCGGCCCTGCTGGTCGCCGCGGACGGCGACAGCTTCCACGTAGCCCGTGTCGAAGACGTCGTCCATGTGGCGCAGCGTGCGGGGCACCACCGCCGCATGCGCCAGCAACTCGTGGTCCTCGGTGATCCTCACGTGCACGCCCTCGACGCCGTGGAGCCAGTCATGCGGGCGGAAGCCGTCCCCGAATGCGGCGCGGACCAACGCCTCAGCCGACCTCAGGTCGTCGTGGCTGAGTTCTCCGGGTTCGGCGATCAGGACGTCGATCACCGGCCCAGGATGCCACCCTGACAGCGCACGTGTCTGTCCGTGGCACCCCGGCCGGCGCAGCGGGCTACTGCCCGGACTTCATCGCCTGTTCGATCTCGTCAATGCTGACCTCGCGGACCGGCTGCCCCAGAGACCACTGGTGCCCGAACGGGTCGCGGACGACGCCGTACCGGTCACCCCAGAACTGGTCCTCCAGCGGCGCCACCACCTCGGCACCTGCCTCGACCGCACGGGCGAATTTCTCCTCGACATCGGTCACGGTGAGGTGAATGGTCACCGGGGTGCCGCCCAGGGCCGTGGGTGTCGACGACTTGCCGTCGTTGAAGTCGGGGAAGTCATCGTTGAGCATGACCGTGGACCCGTTGATGGTGAGCGCGGCGTGCACCAGCTTGCCGCCGGGCCCGGGCACCCGGCCCAGCTCGGTGGCGCCGAACGCCTTGACGTAGAAGTCGATTGCCGCTGCGGCGTCGTCGACAACCAGATGCGGAGTGACTGCGGGAGTTACTTCGATCGCCATGTTCTTCTCCTGATTCGTGAGCGGACTCAATGCAGACCCGCGCGGCGGGCGGATCTCATCGCCGGACCACCCCCATGCAACCACCGGGGTCTGACACGTGCCGGAACGGCGACCGGATATCAGGTGACGGAGAACGTCCGCGGCAGCTCGGCACGCCCGGTCAGCGCCATCAGGACAGTCTCGCCCTCGCCGAGCTCCACCGCGATCTGGGTGGCCAGCACGCCGGCCGACTCGAGTACCTCGTTCGGCAGGTCCGCCGAAAGTCCTGTGGCCCGGGCGATGTCGAGGCTGTGCACGGCCAGCTCGAAGACGCGGGTCGGCAGGTAATGGCTCAGCCGGATGCCGAACCCGCCGATGACGGTGATCAACGGGTCGCCCGCATCGTCGATATCGTCCAGGGCCCGGCTGGCCAGCGCATCCACCGCGGCGGCCGGGTCGGAGCCCAGGTCGCGCCCGGCCTGCCTGCCGCGTTCGATGATGGACTCGGCGCCGGTGTCGGTCATGAAACTCCGCATGGCGGCGTAGTACTCCACCGGGCCGGCCAGGTCGGCCGTCGACGCCGGTTGCTGCAGGTACGTGCTGACGGTGACCAGTGAGCGCGACGTGTGGCCCACCAGGGCGCGCAGATCCCATTCGCCAAGGCCCGGCCCGTCAAACGATTCCGCCGGCAGCACCTGCACCAGGCGGGCGAAAGCGTGTGCCGCCGAGGCGAATACGTCGCGACCGCCGATCATGACGTGGCGATCTTGTCCCATCCGGCGACAGACTCCACGCTGCGTGGCTCGGGGCCGACGTAGATGGCGGCCGGACGCACCAGCTTGCCGAGACGCTTCTGTTCCAGGATGTGCGCGCACCAGCCGGCGGTGCGTCCACAGGTGAACATCGCGGGCATCATCGATGCGGGCACCTGGGCGAAGTCCAGGATCACCGCGGCCCAGAACTCGACGTTGGTCTCGATGGCCCGGTCCGGGCGGCGCTCCCGAAGCTCGGCCAGCGCGGCCTGCTCCAGGGCCGCGGCCACCTCATAGCGGGGCGCCTCGAGGCGTTTGGCGGTGGCCCGCAGCACCCGCGCCCGGGGATCCTCGGCCCGGTACACGCGGTGTCCGAAGCCCATGAGCTTGTCGCCGCGATCCAGGATCCCCTTGACCACCGCGCGGGCGTCTCCGGTCTTCTCGACCTCTTCGATCATGGGGAGCACGCGGGCCGGGGCGCCGCCGTGCAGCGGTCCGCTCATCGCGCCCACCGCACCCGACAGCGAGGCCGCCACATCGGCGCCGGTGGAGGCGATCACCCGGGCGGTGAACGTCGACGCGTTCATTCCGTGCTCGGCGGCGGTCACCCAGTAGGCGTCGATCGCCTCGACGTGCCTGGGATCTGGGTCGCCCTGCCAGCGGGTCATGAAACGTGCTGTGACCGTGTCACATTCGTCGATCGTGCGTTGTGGCACTGCGGGCTGGTAGATGCCGCGGGCGGATTGGGCGACGTAGGACAGCGCCATCACCGAGGCGCGGGCCAGCTGGTCACGCGCGGTGGTCTCGTCGATGTCCAGCAGCGGGGCGTAGCCCCAGATCGGCGCCAGCATCGCCAGCCCGGCCTGGACGTCGACCCGCACATCACCGCTGTGGATGGGCAGCGGGAACGGCTCGGCCGGTGGCAGCCCCGTGCCGAAGCTGCCGTCGACCAGCAGTCCCCACACGTCTGAAAAGGTGACCCGGCGGCTGACGAGTTCCTCGATGTCCACGCCGCGGTAGCGCAGTGCGCCGCCGTCCTTGTCCGGCTCGGCGATCTCGGTGGTGAAGGCGACGACGCCTTCGAGGCCGGCAACGAAGTCCTCCGGTACAGCTGGCATGGCCAGATTCTTGCACCAAGCCCAGGCGTAGCGTTACCGCGGTGGCCAAACCCCTCGAACATCACGAACACGATCTCGCTGCCATGCGCGTCGACTACGTGGAGAAGGACGGCTGCGGCGACCTGGACGTCGATTGGCTGGGTGAGGACCCGGCCACCGGGTGGCTGACGCTGCTGCGCACCTGGCTGTCCGACGCGCACCGCGCCGGGGTGGCCGAGCCCAACGCCATGGTGGTGGCCACGACCGACGACAAGGGAAGACCCGTCACCCGAACGGTGTTGTGCAAAAGCATGGACGAGACGGGTATCACGTTCTACACCAACTATGACTCCGCCAAGGGGGCGCAGCTGGCCGCGAATCCGTACGCCTCGGCGACGTTCCCCTGGTACCAGCTGGGACGCCAGGTGCACGTGCGCGGTCCGGTGACCAAAGTGAGCCGTGAGGACACCGCCGAGTACTGGTCCAAGCGCCCCCGCGGCTCACAGCTGGGTGCCTGGGCTTCGCGGCAGTCCGGCCCGATCGCGTCGCGTGCGGCGTTGCTGGCCCAGCTGGCCGAGGTGACCGAGCGGTTCGCCGACCTCGAAACGGTTCCGGTCCCGCCGAACTGGGGCGGATACCTGATCGCACCGGAGAGCGTGGAGTTCTGGCAGGGCCGGGAGAACCGGGTACACAACCGAATTCGGCTCAGCGGCAACCACGCCGAGCGCCTCCAGCCGTAGTGCGGAAGTTCTTCGCCGACACCACCCCGCTGCGCACCCCGGATTTCCGGCGGCTGTGGTTGGCCGGGATCCCGACCGTCATCGGCGCCAACCTGACCATCTTCGCGGTGCCGGTGCAGCTGTACGTGCTCACCGAGAACTCCTGGTACGTCGGGTTGTCCGGGCTGTTCGCGCTGGTGCCGCTGGTGGTTTTCGGGCTGTGGGGCGGAGCCTGGGCCGACGCCATGGATCGCAGGCTGCTGCTCATCATCGCCTCGATCGGACTGGCCGGATCCTCGGTGCTGCTGTGGCTGCAGGCCGCGCTGTCGGTGAACAACGTGTGGGTGGTGCTGTGTCTGCTGGGTGTGCAGCAGGCGTTCTATGCGATCAACAGCCCGACGCGCTCGGCGGCCATCCCGCGGATGCTGCCGGGCGAGCAGTTGCCCGCGGCCAACTCGCTGAACATGACGGTCATGCAGTTCGGCGCGATCGTCGGCCCGCTGATGGCCGGGTTACTGCTGACCTGGGTGGACCTGTCGACGCTGTATCTGATCGACGCCGTGACCTGTCTGGCACCGATCTGGGCGACCTTCCGGCTGGCGCCGATGCCGCCGGCGAGCACCGAGACGGGCGCCTCGCGATGGGGCCTGACGGCGGTGCTGGACGGCTTCCGCTATCTGGCGGGCAATCAAGTGGTGCTGATGTCGTTCGTCGTCGATCTGGTGGCCATGATCTTCGGGATGCCGCGGGCGTTGTTCCCCCAGATGGCGCACGAGAGTTTCGGCGGCCCGGTCGAGGGCGGTACGGCGATGGCCTTGCTGGCGGCGGCGATGTCGGCGGGTGCGGTGGCCGGCGGTGTGTTCTCGGGTTGGCTGCCGCGGATCCGCAGGCAGGGGCTGGCGGTGGTGCTGGCGATCGTGGTGTGGGGCGTGGCGATGGTCGGGTTCGGCATCGCCGGCGGGGCGGGGCACGGCCAGGCCGGGATGGTGTTGTGGATTGCGTTGGCGTTCTTGGCGATTGGTGGTGCGGCCGACATGGTGTCGGCCGCGTTCCGCTCGACGATCCTGCAGCAGGCGGCCTCCGATGAGCTGCGCGGCCGGCTGCAGGGCGTGTTCACGGTGGTGGTGGCCGGTGGCCCGCGGCTGGCCGACACCTTGCACGGGGCGGCCGCGGCAGCGGTGGGCACGACGGTCGCGGCGGCGGTGCGCTGGTGGTCGTCGGGGTGGTGGTCGCGGCCCTGGCGGTGCCGGCCTTCGTGCGTTACCGCGTGACAACCGGTGTGAGCGTGCAGCAGGAACAGTCCGAGCCTGACAAAGTATGACCACCGGCGAATGGCACTGCACGCCACCTAGTTGCCGAAAAGGACCGAAAAGCAGGCCTTTGGGGGCTAGCATCCGATCTCGTGGTTGACGTTGTGCGACAGGCTGAGACAGGTTTGCGTGAGCGGAAGAAACAACGCACCCGGACGATGCTGATCGAGGCCGCCATCGATCTGTGTGACCGTCAGGGTTTCGAACAGACCACCGTCGAGCAGATCGCCGCGGTGGCCGACGTGTCCCCGCGTACGTTCAGCCGCTACTTCGCCACCAAGGACGCCGTCGTCCTGGCGTTCGTCGATGAGGTGATCGACATCGTCGCGGTCGAGCTCACGGAGCAACCGGCCGGGATCCCTGACATCGAGGCGCTGTACCGCGCGCATGTGCAGGCGTTCCTCAAGACCAAGACCGCGCCCCCGCCTCAGCTCACCTCCGACCGGTTGTTGGCCTCGGCGCGCATCATCACCTCGTCGCCGGCGTTGATGCAGTCGGCTTCGGAGTTCCGGGTGGACGCGGTCAACTCGGCGCTCGCGCGACGGATGGGCGTAGCCGGCGACGACCGCCGGCTCAAGCTGACCGCCGTCGTATGGGGTTCGATCCTCATGACCGCCATCGCTGAGCTGGGATCTCAGGGAAAGTGGGATTCCTTGACCGTGGACGACATCGTCGCCCGGATCGACGCCACCTATGCCGATTTTCTGGAGGTCGTCGGGGGTGTGGAGCAGCGCTCCGACCGAGGGCTGAGCCACCTTTCCTGACTCATTGGTAACCCCCCGCGGGCAGCGCCGATCGATTGCGACTACCTTTTGTAGAGCAGTTGTCGGTTCCCAGGACGATGAAGGGATTCCCGTGGCCGAAAACCCGTCGAGTGGGCAGGAGCTTGCCACTCTCAAGTACCCCGGTGGCGAGATTGATCTCGATATCGTCCATGCCACCGAGGGCAGTGACGGCATCGCGCTTGGTCCGTTGCTGGCCAAGACCGGCTACACCACCTTTGACGGTGGGTTCGTCAACACCGCTTCCACCAAATCGGCGATCACCTACATCGACGGTGATGCCGGCATCCTGCGGTACCGGGGTATCCCGATCGAGCAGCTGGCCGAGAATTCGACGTTCATCGAGGTCAGCTACCTGCTGATCTACGGTGAGCTGCCCACGGCCGAGCAGTTGGAGGCGTTCACCACCCAGATCCAGCGGCACACCCTGCTGCACGAGGATCTCAAGCGCTTCTTCGACGGCTTCCCGCGCAACGCGCATCCGATGCCGGTGCTCTCCAGTGCGGTCAATGCGCTGAGCGCCTACTACCAGGACTCGCTGGACCCGCTGGACAACAAGCAGGTCGAGCTGTCGACGATCCGTTTGCTGGCCAAGCTGCCGACGATCGCGGCCTATGCCTACAAGAAGTCCGAGGGGCAGCCGTTCCTGTACCCGGACAACTCGCTGACCCTGGTGGAGAACTTCCTGCGGATGACGTTCGGTTTCCCGGCCGAGCCGTATGAGGTGGATCCCGAGATCGTCCGGGCGCTGGACATGCTGCTGATCCTGCACGCCGATCACGAGCAGAACTGTTCGACCTCGACGGTGCGCCTGGTCGGCTCGTCGCAGGCCAACCTGTTCACCTCGATCTCCGGTGGCATCAACGCGCTGTGGGGCCCGCTGCACGGTGGTGCCAACCAGGCGGTGCTGGAGATGCTGGAGAAGATCCGCACCGGCGACGACGATGTGCAGACCTTCGTCAAGAAGGTCAAGAACCGCGAAGACGGTGTGAAGCTGATGGGCTTCGGTCACCGGGTGTACAAGAACTACGACCCGCGGGCGCGCATCGTCAAGGAGCAGGCCGACAAGATCCTGGGCAAGCTCGGTGGCGACGACGAGCTGCTGGACATCGCCAAGCAGCTCGAAGAGATCGCGTTGACCGATGACTTCTTCGTCGAGCGCAAGCTGTACCCGAACGTCGACTACTACACCGGCGTGATCTATCGGGCGATGGGCTTCCCGACCCGCATGTTCACCGTGCTGTTCGCGCTGGGCCGGTTGCCGGGATGGATCGCGCACTGGCGTGAGATGCACTCGGAGCCCAACAAGATCGGCCGCCCGCGCCAGATCTACACCGGCTACACCGAGCGCGGCTACGTGGACATCAACAAGCGCTGAGATCATCTGACGAAAGCCCGGGGGCACTGTGCTCCCGGGCTTTCGCCATGCCGGATCAGCGCACCGCGAGCGCGACACCGCCGGTGAGCGCCAGCAGTTGTGCGTAGGTCAGGGGCATGACGGAATCGGCGGTGCCCGCCGCGGTCCAGATCACCGGGTAGGACTCCAGCGTCTGGTCGACGATGGTGCGCAGCGGCGCCGGATGTCCGGTGGGGGCCCCCCCGCCGATGACCTGTCCGGTCGCGCTGCGGACGAGTTTCGGGTCGGCCTTGCGGATGACGGAGGCGCCGAGATGTCCGGCGACGACGCCGGTGTCGACGCGGGCCGCACCGCTGGCCATGACGAGCAGCGGCTCACCGTCGCAGTCGAACACCAGGCTGTTGGCGATCGCCCCGACCTCGCAGCCGAGTTGCTCGGCGGCCGCGGCGGCGGTCTTGGCGTCGGCGTCGAGGATCTTGATGGCCGGTTCGATTCCGGCGGCGGCCACTGCGGCGGCGACGAGGGAGTTCCGTTCATTCACGGCGACGATTGTCTCCCGGGGTAGGTGTTCGGCTTGCTTCAAAGATAGTTGTAGTTCCACAATAGTTGTGTGAATACAACTATCGGCCCGCTCAGCGCACGGCGCAAGGCGATCATCCTCGTCTCGTGCTGCCTCAGCCTGCTGATCGTGTCGATGGACGCCACCATCGTCAACGTCGCGCTCCCGAGCATCCGCGACGATCTGGCCGCCTCGCCGTCGCAGTTGCAGTGGATCGTCGACGTCTACACGCTGGTGCTCGCCTCGCTGTTGTTGTTGGCCGGTGCCACCGGTGACCGGTTCGGCCGGAGGCGGACCTTTCAGCTGGGGTTGACGATCTTCGCGGTGGCCTCGCTGCTGTGCAGTCTGGCGCCCAACATCGAAACCCTCATAGCGGCTCGGTTTCTGCAGGCCATCGGTGGTTCGATGCTCAATCCGGTGGCGATGTCGATCATCACCCAGGTGTTCACCGGCCGGGTCGAGCGCGCCCGTGCGATCGGCGTCTGGGGCGGGGTGGTCGGCATCTCGATGGCCCTCGGCCCGATCGTGGGCGGGGCGCTGATCCAGTACGTGGACTGGCGCGCGGTGTTCTGGATCAACCTGCCGATCTGTGCGCTGGCTGTCGTGCTCACCGCGATCTTCGTGCCCGAATCCAAGTCGGCGACCATGCGGGATCTCGACCCGGTCGGCCAGGTCCTCGGCGTGGGGTTCCTGTTCGGTGTGGTCTTCGTGCTCATCGAGGGCCCGGGATTCGGCTGGACCGACCCGCGCACCCTCGCCGTCGCAGCGGTCGCTTTCGTGGCCCTGGTGGCGTTCCTGCGCTACGAATCGCGTCGCACGGACCCGTTCATCGATCTGAGGTTCTTCCGCAGCGTGCCGTTCGCCTCGGCCACCCTGATCGCGGTCTGCGCGTTCGCCGCCTACGGGGCGTTCCTGTTCATGATGTCGCTGTACCTGCAGACCGAGCGGGGTTACTCGGCGATGCACACCGGCCTGATCTACCTACCGGTCGCGGTGGGCGCGCTGGTCTTCTCGCCGCTGTCGGGCCGGCTGGTCGGCCGGTACGGCAGCCGGCCGTCCTTGCTGGTGGCCGGCGCCACGATCACCGTGGCCACCATCCTGCTGACCCGGCTGACCGCTGACACCCCGGTGTGGCAGCTGCTCGTCATGTTCGCGGTGTTCGGCATCGGCTTCTCGATGGTGAACGCGCCGATCACCACCACGGCGGTCAGTGGTATGCCGCTGGACCGAGCGGGTGCGGCCTCGGCGGTGGCCTCCACCAGCCGGCAGGTCGGTGTGAGTATCGGTGTGGCACTGTGTGGTTCGGTGGCCGGCGCGGCGCTGGCCGGGGCCGGAACGGATTTCGCCGTGGCGGCCCGTCCACTGTGGTTCGTCTGTGCCGCACTGGGTTTGGTGATCTTCACGCTGGGCGTGGTCTCCACCACGCCGTGGGCGCTGCGCTCCGCGCAGAAGTTGGCGCCCCTGATCGGCCAGCACCACGTTCCGGAGGTGACCCATGTCCGGTGAGCGGCAATCCGAATTGGCCGACGAGGTATGGCGGGCGTTGACCCGGTTGGTGTTCGACCATCGCGACAGCTGGAAGCGCGCGGTGATCGAGGAGAGTGGCCTGCCGTTCAGCCGGATCCGGATCCTGCGCCGCCTGGAGCGGGCACCCATGACGGTCAAGCAGGTGGCCCACGCGGCGACGGTCGATGCCCCGGCCGCCACGGTCGCGGTCAACGACCTCGAGGAGCGCGGGCTGGTGGTGCGCGCGATCGACCCGGCCAACCGTCGCAGCAAGCTGGTCTCGCTCACCGCTGCCGGGCGCGCCCTGCTGGCGCGCATCGACCGGGTCGAGGACCCGGCGCCGGATGTGCTCGCGGCGCTCGACGCCGGGGACCTCGAAGCGCTACAGGCGATCCTGCGCAAGGCCACCGCGCCCTAGCCGGACCGATCGGGTCAGCTCTGACCCCACCCGCCCTGCACCATGGTCTGGAACTTCCAGTCGCCGTCGCACTTGACGAGCAGATCGCCGTAGCGGACCCGCTGGCTGAACCCGTCGGCGGTGAAGGTTGCGGCGGTGATGACGAATACCAGGTTCTCGTTGATGAAGTGCGGTGTGCGGGTGGACTCCATCGCGAAATCGGTGTTCGGACCCAACTGTTCGGTCATCTGCGCGACGAAGCCGGGGCGGTCGACGGCCTCGGCGCTGCCGTCGGTGACTTCGTTGAGCGGGAACATGGCCTGATCCGCCATGCCTTCGACGTCCTTGTTCAACGCCAGCGCGTCATAGCGGGCGAACCAGGCCAGTACCGAGTCGACGTCGGCTTGGGTGGGGCTGAATTCGCAGGCCTGCGGCATGTTGACCATGATTCTCCTCGACGGTGGATTATCCTGTACGACGTACACTGTACATCGTATAGAGAGGTGAGTGGCGTGAGAGAACGCGCAGGTGCGGACCGCAGCAGTGCCGGCGATCCGGTCCGCACCCTCGAGCTGCTGTGGCGTGAGCCGGGTCAGGGCACTCGTACTCGCGGCCCGAAGCAGCGCACCACGGTGGACGCGGTGGTGGACGCGGCCATCCGGATCGCCGACGCGGACGGTCTGGACGCGCTCACGATGCGGGCGGTCGCCGTGCAACTGGGCGTGACGCCGATGGCCACCTACACCTATGTGCCGGGCAAGGCCGAACTGCTGGACCTGATGGTCGATACCGTCTACCGGCGGATGCCGCGCCGCGACTTCTCCGGAAAGCCTTGGCGGGAAAAGGTTTCCATCGTCGCCGAGGAGAACCTGGCGATGTTCGATCAGCACCCCTGGCTCACCTATCTGCCCACCACCCGTCCGCCCCTGGGCCCCGGGATGATCGCCAAGTACGACCATGAGCTGAGTGCGTTCGATTCACTCGGGCTCAGCGATCTCGACATGGATTGCGCCCTGACATACGTGCTGGGTTTCGTGAACTCGGTGGCTCGGATCGCCATCGACTCGCGCCGGGCCGCGGCCGACAGCGGCGTGGACGACGGACAGTGGTGGGAACGTGTCGGGCCGCTGTTGGAGCGGGTCCTCGACGCCGACAGGTATCCGTTGGCCTCACGGGTAGGGACGGCGGCCGGCCAGGCGTTCGACGCGGCCTACAGCGCCGGGCACGCCTATGAGTTCGGATTGGCGCGCGTGCTCGACGGGTTCGCCGAGCTGATCGACACCCACTGATCCGGTCGGCTCAGACCTCGAGTACCGCCATCGCCGCGTTGTGCCCGCCGATGCCCGAAACCGCGCCGCCGCGCACCGAGCCCGAGCCGCACAACAGGATCCGGTCGTGAGCCGTCGCCACACCCCATCGCTGGGCCGACGTTTCCAGCGCAGCGTCGTCCTCGGCGAACGGCCACCGCAAGGCGCCGTGGAAGATGTTGCCCGCGGTCATCCCCAGGGACTGCTCCAGATCGGCCGTCGTTTTGGACTCGATGCACAGCCGACCGGCGCCGTCCTCCATGAGCACGTCCTGGATCGGCTCGGCCAGAACCGAATTGAGTGAGTTCAGCACCGCCGATGTCAGCCGGTCGCGCATCCGGTCGGGATCGCCCACGGCCAGCGAGTGCGGGGTGTGCAGACCGAACACGGTCAGAGTCTGGGCGCCGGAGGCACGCAGATCTTCGGACAGGATGCTGGGGTCGGTCAAGGAGTGACAGTAGATTTCGCACGGGAGCGGATCGGGAACCCGCCCGGCGGCGGCGGTGTCGTAGGCGCCGGCCAGTTGGCTGAAGGTCTCGTTGATGTGGAACGTGCCGCCGAATGCCTGCTCGGGGGTGACATGTTCGTCGCGCAGGCGGGGGAGTCGACGCAGCATCAGGTTGACCTTCACCTGCGCGCCAGGGGCGGTTTCGGGGGCCGGTTCGCCGAGCAGCTCGGCCAGCGCCGCCGGGGTGACGTTGGCCAGCACGCACTCGGCGTCCACGCGTCGCGCCGACCCACGATGCCGAAACAACACTTCACCATCCGGGGTGATCGCGTAAACATCTGCACCGGTGGTGATTTCGGCGCCATAGCCGCTGGCGGCGGCGGCCAGGGCGCCGCTCACCGCGCCCATACCGCCGACCGGGACATCCCAGTCGCCGGTTCCGCCGCCGATCAGGTGGTAGAGAAAGCACACGTTCTGAATCAGTGACGGATCGTCGACGCCGGCGAAAGTGCCGATCAGGGCGTCGGTGGCCATCACGCCGCGGACCAGGTCATGCGATACCGCGGTGGTGATCGCCTCGCCGATGGGCCGCTCGATCAACGCTTCCCAGGCCGCCGCGGTCTCGGTGTCAGCTCCGCTGAGGACGTCACGTCGCATCTGGGCCCTGGTGCGCAGCGGCTGCAGCAGGGTCGGCCAGATCCGGGTGGTGATCAGTCGGCACCGACGGTAGAAGTCGTCGAACCCGGCCGCGTCGTCGCCGGCGCCGATCGCGTCGAATGTCGGGTTCGGGCCGACCAGCAGCCCGGTGGCGCCACCGGTGACCGGATCGGGCGTGTAGGACGAGATTCGGCGGCGTGACAGCCGGATTCGGGCGCCCAGGTCGTTGACGATGCGTTCGGGCAGCAGGCTGACCAGGTAGGAGTACCGCGACAACCGGGCGTCCACCCCTTCGAAGGCGTGTGCCGAAACCGCTGCGCCGCCGACGTGGTCGAGCCGTTCGAGCACCTGGACCCGGCGTCCCGCCCGCGCCAGGTAGGCAGCGGCTACCAGGCCGTTGTGCCCGCCGCCGATGATGACGGCGTCCAACGCCTTATCTGTCACCTTGCCCGTCCGGTCAGCCTCGATAGCCTTCGACTTCGTCGGCAGGTCGCGTCTGGGCCAGGCCCGGGTCCTGTCCGGTGTCACGCAGCGCACGGCGCTGCCGCAACAGGTCCCAACACTGGTCGAGGGCGACTTCCAGCGATCTCAGTCGTTGTTGCTCTTCGGTCTCATCGATTTCCCGGCGCTGCAGTTTGGTCCGCAGCTCCTGCTCTTCGGCAACGAGCCGGTGAACTTCGGCGAGGATGTCCTGATCTTTGGCCACACAACCAGTCTGCCGGACTACCGTTGATCCGGTGAGTACAAAACCTGACATCGAGTTTCCGGACGTACCCGCCCCGACCGAATTGGTCATTACCGACCTGGTGGTCGGAGACGGTCCCGAGGCAGTGCCCGGTGGCACTGTCGAGGTGCACTACGTCGGCGTCGAATATGACTCCGGCGAGGAGTTCGACAGCTCGTGGAATCGAGGAGAATCTATTGAATTTCCGTTGCGGGGCCTGATTCAGGGCTGGCAGGACGGAATTCCGGGGATGCGGGTCGGCGGTCGTCGGCAGCTCGTCATTCCGCCGGCACAGGCGTACGGACCGGCGGGTTCGGGGCATCGGCTTTCGGGTAAGACGCTGATCTTCGTGATCGATCTGCTCGCCACTCGTTGACGTCGCCGTGGGTTCGGTAAGTATTGGCCGAACCTAACCGTCAATTTCCATTTGCTGCTAACGTCAACCTGTTTGGTTGCAATCGATAACTGTTCGTCGACTTCAGGAGTGCCCAAATGTCGGGTTCGGACGAATCTCGGACAATCACAGGCTGGCAAACAGCCTCCAAATTATATCGACGACCACCAGGTTTGGGTTGGTTGTTGGCGCTGGCGGTAGTTCCGTTGTTGCTGGGGCTGATCGGATGGGGCGGGCTCGACCGCTCGGACAAGAACGGTGATCTCACGCTTCCCGATGTCAATCCCACTGCGACATTGACCGCTCCGGATGTGAATGCACCGGATGTGAATGCCCCCAACGTCAATTTGCCGAACCTGTCGTTCGCGCCGTTGTCGATTGCGCGTAACGGCAACGATTTCACCCTCACCGGTGATCTTCCCGACGCGGCTGCCAAGGCCTCGCTGCTGGATTGGCTGCGCGGAAAGTTCGGTGCGGACGTGAATCTGGTCGACAACCTGAATCTGCGTCCGGGTGTGAGCACCCCCGATGTGTCGGCCCTGGGCAAGGTGTTCGACGCCGCGGCCGATGGGATCCCGGATTTCAATTTCAGCATCGACGGTGACACATTGACGCTGACCGGTACCGCACCGTCGGCAGAGGTGCGCGACTCGGTCGAGGCGGCTGCCAAACAAGCGTGGCCGAACGTCAAGCTGGTCAACAACATTCAGGTCGCAGCCGCCCCGGCTGCTCCGGCACCGCCGGCGCCTGCGGCTCCCGGTGCGCCGGGTGCACCCGGTGGTACGCCCGGGCCGTGCGCCGCGCTGCAGGGTGATGTGAGTGCACTGTTGCGCACTCCGATCAACTTCAGCACCGACGGGTTCGTTCTGGCCCCGGCGTCGCAGCAGTTGTTGTCGCAGGTGGCCGACAAGCTGAAGTCCTGTGCGGGTGCGCAGGTGGCCGTCACCGGTTACACCGACAGCTCGGGCAATGACGCGATCAACGTCCCGCTGAGCGGCAACCGCGCCAAAGCCGTTGCCGATTACCTGGTTTCGCAGGGACTTCCGGCTGATCACGTGAGGTCGTCCGGTGCGGGTTCGGCGAATCCGATCGCCAGCAATGACACCCCCGAAGGCAAGGCGCAGAACCGCCGTGTCGAGATCACGGTCAATTAGGGAGATTCGACATGGACTTCGTAATCCAATGGTTGTGGTATCTGCTCGCGTTCGTGGTGGGGTCGCTGGTGGCCTGGCTGATCTCAGTGGTGACCGTCAAGCCCACCAGTGAGGAAGAGGCGTTCGCCGAACTGCCCGGCTCGCGTGAGATTGGAGCACGACGATGAGCGATGTGAACTGGTGGTTGATGGCCCTGGCGTTCGTGCTCGGGCTGGTGTTGACGCTGGCGCTGACCCTGCGCCGGGTGAAGCGGGAGGTGCCGGTCTACGGCGCCCTGGGCCGTCGTCCCGACGCTGCCGCCGGGTCCGGCGGTACGGCCGCCGCCGTCGGCGGAACTGCGGCCGGCACAACGGCTGTCGCGGACGACGCCACGACGAAGCTGCCCAAGGTGAGTGCCGGTGACGAGCCCACCACCCAGTTGCCCAAGGTGACCAGCGCGGGTGCCGCGGCGGCGGGCGCGGCTGCCGCCGGAGCGGCCGGGGCGGCCAAGTTCGCCTCCGGCGGGGGCGCACATGAGGCCGCCGATGACGACGTCAAAGTCGTCGAGGAGACGCCGTACGGTGCAGGCTCGGTGCGGGTCTCGGGTGCGGGCACCCCGGCGGGTTATCTGATCAAGGGCAACGAGGATTCGATGCTCTATCACTCGCCGGAGAGCCCGTCGTACTCGGTGACCGTCGCCGAGATCTGGTTCGCCGACGTCGAATCCGCCGAGAAGGCCGGGTTCAACCGGTGGGACAGCGGTAAGTCCCAGCGCGAGAAGAAGTAGCGGCAAACGCAGTCGCCCGCCTCCGCACTGGGGGCGGGCGATTTTGTGTCCGGGGCATGTCAGTGCGGGCCGGGCAGGCGCAGCAGCAGGCGCGCTCCGCCCAGCGGGCTGGCTTCCAGAGTGGCTGTGCCGCCGTGCAATTCGGCCTGCTGCGCCACCAGTGCCAGGCCCAGCCCGGAACCCGACCTCGACGCCGTCGACCCCCGGGAGAAGCGGTCGAACACCATCACGCGTTCTTCCTCGGGCACGCCCACCCCGTCGTCGTCGACCGCGATCTCCACGCCCTCGCGGGAGCTGACCGCCGACAGCTGTACCCGGGTGGCGCCGCCGTGCTTCACGGCGTTGGCGATCGCGTTGTCCACGGCCAGCCGCAGTCCGGTCGGTAGCCCGATGATGATCACGGTCGGTGAAGGAGCCAGGGAGACTTCGAGATCGGGGTAGACGCGCATGGCGTCATGGGCGGCGCGGTCGAGCAGTTCGGTGATGTCGACGGTGACGTGGTCGTCGGTGGTGGTGAGCTCGCCCTGGGCGAGGCGCTCCAGCGCCCCGAGGGTGGCCTCGATCCGGGACTGGGTGCGGATGACGTCGCTGACCACTTCCTTGCGTTGGTCATCGGGCAGATCGAGGGTGGACAACACCTCCAGGTTGGTCCGCATCGCAGTGAGCGGCGTGCGCAGTTCATGGGCGGACACCGAGGCGAAGTCGCGGGCCGAGGCCAGCGCGGCTTTGGTGCGGTCCTGCTCTTTCCAGATGCGCTTCAGCATGCCGTTGACCGCGTCGGCGATCTCGACGGCTTCGCTGGCTCCGCGCACCTGGACGTCGGGAGCCTCGTCGCCCGCCTCGATCTGCCGGGTCTGCTGGGCCAGCCGTTTGAGCGGGCGCACCGCGAACGCGGCCAGGACCCAACCCAGCACGGTGGCCGCGCCGACGGCGAACACGCAGATGATGATCACCCGGCGGTGCAGGTTGTTGGTGTCGGCGATGGTGGCGTCATAGGTCGCCCCGACGGCCACCCACATCGGTCCGGGGGCCGGGATCTGCACGGTGCGCACCCGCCAGCGTTCACCGTCGATGTAGGTGTCGGCGTAGCCGTCGGGCAGCTCGGGCAGGATCACGTTCGAGTTGGACGAGATGTCGCCGGCCTGGCGGACGGTGATCACCGCGTCTTGATCGCTGGGGGAGCGGGGGATCTCGCCGAGGCCGCGCGGCAGGAACGGGATGGCGAATCCGGCGGCCTCGTCGAGGCGGCGGTCCAGTCGTTCCTTGCGGTCGTTGGTGATGCCGACCCAGACGATGGTTCCGACGATGACGACGACGATCGCGGCGCCGATAGCGGTGGCGAACGCGACCCGGGTCCGCAGCGAGGGGGTGCGGCGGAAGATCCGGGTCAGCGGTCTCATGTCGCTATTGGGTCCTCAGGACGAATCCGACCCCGCGGACGGTGTGCAGCAGGCGCGGTGCGCCGCCGGCTTCGAGTTTGCGGCGCAGATACCCGATGAACACGTCCACCACGTTGGTGTCGGCGGCGAAGTCGTAGCCCCAGACCAGTTCCAGCAACTGTGCCCGGGACAGCACCGCGGTCTTGTGCTCGGCCAGGACGGCCAGCAGGTCGAACTCGCGCTTGGTCAGGTCCACGTCGACACCGTTGACCCGGGCGCGGCGGCCCGGGATGTCGACCTCGAGCGGGCCGACCTGGATCGTCTCGGAGGAGAAGGTGGCCGATGCGCCGCGGCGCCGCAGCAGGGCCTTGACCCGGGCCACCAGCTCCTGCAGCACGAAGGGTTTGACCAGGTAGTCGTCGGCGCCGGCTTCCAGGCCGGCCACGCGGTCGTCGACGCTGCTGCGGGCCGAGAGCACACAGACCGGCACGTCGTTGTCCATCGCGCGCAGCGCGGTCACCACGCTCACGCCGTCGAGCACGGGCATGTTGATGTCGAGCACGATCGCGTCCGGGCGGGTCTCGGTGGCGCTGCGCAGCGCTTCAGCCCCGTCCACGGCCGTCGAGACGGTGAACCCGGACAGCCGCAGCCCCCGTTCCAGCGAGGCGAGCACGTCGGGGTCGTCGTCTACGACGAGGACCCGGGGCGAGGCCATGCCACCGGTAGCGGTATCCATAACCGCCATCTTGCCCGATGAACAACAGCGAATCGCGTAGGCACCCGGGAAGTCTTTGACCTCAATAATTGTTCAGGTTTTACGGTGATGCTCATGAGTATGGAAACAGTGGCCCGGCAGTCGCTGTACCGGCAGACGCACGCGCGCGACGGAGACCTGCGCGCGCTGGCCGACCGGCGGCTGTTGTCGCGGATCTGGCGGTTCTCCGCGCGCCACCATCGCAGGCTCGGCTGGTTCGTCGCGATCAGCGTGGTCACCGCGCTGCTGACGGTGACGACGCCGGTGCTCGCCGGCCGGGTGGTCGACGCGATCACCCAGGGCGGGCCGGCGTCGACGGTGGTGCTGCTGGCCGCGGTCATCGCCGCGGTGGCGTTGGCGGAGGCGGCCGTGGCCCTGTTGACCAGGTGGTTGTCGTCCAACATCGGCGAGGGCCTGATCCTGGATCTGCGCACGGCGGTGTTCGATCATGTGCAGCGCATGCCGGTGGCTTTCTTCACCCGGACCCGGACCGGCGCCTTGGTGAGCCGCCTGGGTAACGACGTGATCGGGGCGCAGCGGGCGTTCTCGGACACGCTGTCGGGCATCGTCGCCAACCTGGTGACCCTGTCGTTGACGCTGGTGGTGATGCTCAGCATCTCGTGGCAGATCACCCTGTTGTCGCTGGCGCTGCTGCCGTTGTTCGTGTTGCCGGCCCGTCGTATCGGTACCCGGATGGCCGGGCTGTCGCGGGAGGCGGCGGCCCACAACGCCACGATGAACACCCAGATGACCGAACGCTTCTCGGCGCCCGGCGCCACCCTGGTCAAGTTGTTCGGCAGCCCGGAGCGGGAGTCCGGCGAGTTCGCGGTCCGTGCCGACCGGGTGCGTGACATCGGGGTGCGCACGGCGATGCTGCAGTCGACGTTCATGAACTCGCTGACGCTGATGTCTGCACTGGCCCTGGCCCTGGTCTACGGGCTGGGCGGCGTGCTGGCGATCGGCGGGCAGTTGCAGGCGGGTGCCGTGGTGTCGTTGGCGTTGCTGCTGACCCGGCTGTATGCGCCGCTGACCGCGCTGGCCAATGCGCGGGTCGAGATCGCCAGCGCGCTGGTGTCGTTCGAGCGGGTTTTCGAGGTGCTGGACCTGGTGCCGCTGATCGCCGAGAAGCCGGAAGCCGTCGACGTGCCTCCGGGCGCAGTCCGGATCGAGTTCGACGACGTGCGGTTCTCCTACCCCTCGGCGGACAAGGTGTCGCTCGCGTCGCTGGAGGAGGTGGCGACATTGGACGATCGTGGTGGCGACGAGGTGCTGCACGGCATCTCGTTCACCGCCCGGCCCGGGCAGATGGTCGCGCTGGTCGGATCCTCGGGTGCGGGCAAGTCGACCATCGCGTCATTGCTGGCCCGGCTCTACGACGTCGACTCCGGTTCCATCAGGCTCAACGGCGCCGACGTGCGGGACGTCACGTTCGCGTCGCTCAAGGACACGGTCGGCATGGTGACCCAGGACGGGCACCTGTTCCACGAGTCGATCCGCTCGAACTTGCTGCTGGCCGCACCGGAAGCCGGCGAGGAGCAGCTGTGGGACGCACTGCGCCGGGCCCGGCTCGACGACGTGGTCGCGGCGATGCCCGACGGCTTGGACACGGTTGTCGGTGAGCGCGGATACCGTCTTTCGGGAGGACAGCGGCAGCGGTTGACCATCGCGCGCCTGCTGTTGGGACGATCGCGGGTGGTGGTGCTCGATGAGGCGACGGCGTCGCTGGACTCGGCCTCGGAGGCCGCCGTGCAGCAGGCGCTCGCCGAGGCTCTGGACGGGCGGACGTCGATCGTCATCGCCCACCGGTTGTCCACGGTCCGTGCCGCCGATCTCATCCTCGTCGTGGAGGACGGGCGCATCGTCGAACGCGGTACCCACCGCGACCTGCTGGCCCGCGGCGGCCGGTATGCCGAGCTGTACGACACGCAGTTCTCCGAGGAGGTTCCGGCGGCGTGAGGTTAATCGTTTGCCCCTGATGGGAAGATTGGACCAGTGAGTCAACCCGCGATCGCCCCATCTCCGAAGCGGATCCGGACGAGTTCAGATCTGCGGCGGCTGTTGCCTTATCTGTTGCCGTACCGGGCCCGCTGGATCGTGATGGTCGTGGTCGCGGTGGTCAGCCTGGCCGCCACGGTGGCGATTCCGCTGATGACCAAGGCCGTCATCGACGGTCCGGTGCGCCACCAGGATCAGCACGGGCTGTGGGTCCTGGGTTCGGCCGCGGTGGCCGTCGGTATCACCGAGGCGGTGCTGTGGTTCATCAGGCGCTGGCTGGTGGCGCGGGCCACCATGGGCGTAGAGGCCGACATCCGCAAGGACCTCTACGCGCGGCTGCAGATCCTGCCGATGAGCTTTCACGGTCGCTGGCAGTCCGGTCAGTTGCTGTCGCGGGTGATGAACGATCTGTCCACGATCCGCCGGTTCCTGTCCTTCGGGTTGGTGTTCCTGATCCTCAACACCCTGCAGATCGTGGTGGTGGCCTCGATCCTGCTGGCCATGTACTGGCCGCTGGGCGTGGTGGTGCTGGTGTCGATCGTGCCGATCACGCTGACCGTGCTGCATTTCGAGCGGGAGTACACGCGGTTGTCGCGGCTGGCACAGGACCAGACCGGCCATGTGGCAACGCATGTCGAGGAGGCCGCGCTTGGCCTGCGGGTGGTCAAGGCGTTCGGCCGTGAGGACTATGTGTTCGACCGGTTCGACGAGCAGGCCACGCAGCTCTACGACACCCAGTTCGCCAGGGTCAGCGTGTCGGCGAAGTTCTGGACGCTGCTGGAGGTCATCCCGAACCTCACGCTGATCGTGGTGCTGGGGTTCGGTGCGTATGCGGCCGGCCACGGCCACGTCACGATGGGCACCCTCGTCGCCTTCATCACCATGATGCTGTCGCTGGTGTGGCCGATCGCCTCGTTGGGCTTTCTGCTGTCGATGACCCAGGAGTCGTTCACCGCCGCCAACCGCATCGCCGAGATCTTCGATGCACCTGTCGAAATCGAGGACGGCCCGGTGTCCGAGCCGCCGCGCGGCGGCCGGCTGGAGCTGCGCGATGTGGGCTTCAAGTTCCCCGACGGCGACGGCGAGTGGGCCCTGCGCCACGTCGACGTGGTGGTGGAGCCGGGGCAGACGCTGGCGCTCGTCGGCGCCACGGGATCGGGTAAATCGGTTCTGGCGGCGTTGTTCTCGCGGCTCTACGACGTCACCGAAGGTCAGATCCTGATCGACGGCGGCGATATCCGGGAGCTGAGCCTGCCGGCGTTGCGGCAGACGGTGGCCACCGCATTCGAGGATCCGACGCTGTTCTCGATGTCGGTGGCCGAGAACCTGCGGCTGGGCCGGGCGGATGCCACAGACGAGGAGATGGGCCAGGCCATCGCGATCGCGGCCGCACAGTTCGTCTACGATCTGCCGTTCGGGCTGGACACCCGCATCGGCGAGCAGGGCATGAGCCTGTCCGGCGGGCAGCGCCAACGCCTTTCGCTGGCCCGCGCCATCCTGGCCGCCCCCAAGATCCTGGTGCTCGACGACACGCTCTCGGCGCTGGACGTGCACACCGAGGCCATCGTGACCGAGGCCCTTGGCCGTGTCCTGCGCGGCGTGACGGGCATCATCGTGGCGCACCGCGCGTCGACGGTGCTGTTGGCCGACAAGGTGGCGCTGCTGCAGGAGGGCACCATCACCCACATCGGTACCCACGCCCAATTGCTCGCGCAGGTACCGCAATATCGCTACCTGCTGGCCGCCGACGACCAGCTCGACGACGCCTGTGAGCGCAGCTGCGACTGGGAGGACGACGAGGAGTTGGGCCGGTTGCAGCGCGGCCATGACGAACGCACGGCCATCGATGACGTGGGTGAGCCGCCGCGTTTCGGTGCGGAGGTGCAGCGCCGATGACCCTGACAGATTGGCGCGGGCAGGTCACGGACGACGAGACGGACAGCGGCAAAGCCGCCGACTCCGCACTCCCGATCGACGAGAGCCTGCCCCGGCGCCGTGAGGCCCGGGCGTTGCTCGGTTCGTTGCTGCGGCCGTACCGCTGGACCGTCGCGGTGCTGGCCCTGGTGGTCATCGTGGAAAACGTTGCCCGGCTCTCGGTTCCGATCCTGGTGCAGCGCGGCATCGACCGCGGCATCCCACCGATCCTCGAGGGTGGCCCGGCCCGGGAGCTGATGCTCATCGTCGGCACGCTGTGCGTGGTGGTGATCGTGCAGGCGGTCAGCCGGATGTTCTTCCTGCGCCGCTCCGGGCGGGTCGGTCAGCGGGTGCTGCTGGAGTTGCGCCGCCGGGTGTTCCGGCATTTCGGCCGGCTCGATGTGGCCTTCCACGACCGTTACACCTCGGGCCGGGTGGTCAGCCGGTCCACCAATGACGTCGAGGCCATCCAGGACATGCTGGAGACCGGCTTCGACAGCCTGATCACCGCGGTGCTGACGTTGTTCGGCACCGCGATCCTGCTGGTGGCGCTGGACTGGCGGCTGGGCCTGATGTGCCTCGCGGCGTTCCCGGTCCTGGTGGGCCTGGTGTGGTGGTTCCGCAACGAGTCGGGCAAGACCTACCGGTTGGTGCGTGAGAGCGCGGCGCTGGTGATCGTGCAGTTCGTCGAGACCATGACCGGCATCAAGGCCGTGCAGGCCTATCGGCGGGAGCCGCGCAATCAGGAGATCTTCGACGACGTCGCCGACGGCTACCGGGCGATCAACGAGAAGACGTTCAAGCTGCTGGCCATCTTCATGCCCGGGGTCAAGCTGGTCGGCAACCTCACCACGGGCGTGGTGCTGCTGTACGGCGGTTACCGGGTGCTGCACGGCGAGATGACGATCGGCACCCTGGCCGCGTTCCTGCTCTACCTGCGGATGTTCTTCGAACCGATGCAGGAGATCTCGCAGTTCTTCAACACCTTCCAGTCGGCGTCCTCGGCACTGGAGAAGCTGGCCGGCGTGCTGGCCCAGCGGCCGGCCATCGCCGACCCGGAGGTTCCCGTCCCGTTGCCGGACCCCAAGGGCGACATCGCGTTCCACGATGTGCGGTTCGAGTACACGCCGGGCCGCCCGGTGTTGCCCGGGCTTGAGCTCTCGGTGCCGGCCGGTCAGACCGTGGCGCTGGTGGGCACCACCGGCGCGGGCAAGACCACGATCGCCAAGCTGATCGCCCGGTTCTACGACCCCACGGCCGGAACGGTGACGCTGGACGGTGCGGATCTACGTCAGCTGGCCCAGTCCGAGCTGAGGCGTCATGTCGTGATGGTGACCCAGGAGAACTTCATGTTCTCCGGGACGGTCGCCGACAACATCCGGTTCGGACGGCCCGACGCCACCGACGCGCAGGTGCGGGCGGCGGCTGCGGCGGTCGGTGCGGACCGTTTCATCGAGGCGTTGCCCGACGGATATGACACCGATGTCGCCAAGCGCGGCGGGCGGCTGTCGGCCGGGCAGCGTCAGTTGGTGGCGTTCGCCCGGGCGTTCCTCGCGGACCCGGCGGTGCTGATCCTGGACGAGGCGACGTCGTCACTGGACATCCCGAGTGAACGAATGGTGCAGCGCGCGTTGGAAACCGTGCTGGCCGACCGCACCGCGCTGGTGATCGCGCACCGGCTCTCCACAGTGCAGATCGCTGACCGCGTGCTGGTGCTCGAGCACGGCCGCATCATCGAGGACGGGGCGCCGGCGGATTTGATCGGCCGGACCGACGGCGCCTATGCGGCGTTGCACCGAGCCTGGGTGGACTCCCTGGCCTGAGCGGGGCGGATCTTTCCTCCGCGCACGTGCTAGCGCCGGGCGGTGACGGTGAGGACGGCGGCATAGCTCTCTGTCCCCGCTCCGATGCGGACGGTGATCTCCCACTTGCCAGGCGTGGACAGGTTGACGTCGGCGCGGTAGTCGTCCAGGTCTGTGGCCTTGGCCTCGACGGGCGGCGCGGCAAGGCCGATCTGTGGCATGGCGGCTTCGAAGCGCACCGAATCCGGTGTCGGGGTCTCGCCTGCGCTTCCCAAGATCTCGACGGCCAGTGGGCTGACCCCGACCTTGGGCGGATCGCCTTTCAGCCGCACCAGGTACGGCCCTGCGGTGGCTTCGGCAGCGATCGGTGGCTGCTGTTTGGGCCACAGCAGCCACAGCATGCCGCCGCCCACCGCGACGACGATCATGATGATGCCCAGCCAGCTCAGGCGTTTCATGGCGCCGGCTAGATCTTCTCGATGTCGGGAAGCGCCCAGGTCTTGTCGAACAGTGCCGGCTTTGGTCCGTAGAACCGGAACAGGACCTCGAACCGGCCACCGGATTTGGTGGGGATCCAGTTGGACTCCTTGCCTTCCGGTGCGGACGGTCCGAAGTAGACGTCGACGGATCCGTCCGGGTTCGTCACCAGGTCGGGTCGGTGCGATGACCGGCTGCCCCATGGCAGGTCCCGGATGAGCGCATGGGTGGCCCGGTCGTACACCGTCGCTGACCAGTAGAGCGAGACCGGCGGGTCGGCCGGCACTCGCAGCCGATAGGTGGCAGCTCCGTCGAACGGCTCGCCCTGCTGGTCGGCGATCGTCATGACGTAGAACTGGCCCTGCCCAAGGTGTTTGGCGCTGAAGTAGATGAATGAGTACAGCAGGCCGCGATCGTCGACGGGATAACTGGCCACATCGGCGAATCCGCTCTGCATGCCCTGCACGACCTCGGGAGAGGCGGGGACGGCCCAGTGGGTCCCGTCGAAATACGGCGGAGTGAAGAACCGTGGATAGTTGGCCTCGAGCCAGTCGTGCGCCTCGGCTGCGGCCGCGTCGAGCACCGCCTTCAACTCGTTGTCCGGTTCGAACAGTTTGCCCTGTTCGATGCCGATGGCGGCGAGCACCGAGATCATCACCCGGTCCCGCTGGAGCCACGGCTCACGTTGCACAAACTGATCGAGCAGTTCGAAGAATCGGATGTCGTAGGGAATTGTGCTGTCGTACAACGTGTCAGCGGCGTCGACGAAACCGGTGTTTTCCGGTCCGGACAGTGGGTAGCACTTGATACGGCTTCCGTAGTCGGCCGCCGCGGCGACGTCCGCGTCGGCACTGGATGCGATGTTCGCGCGCAGTGCCCCGAACCCCGTGTACGTCACCGAGCGCAGCGGGAGGTAACCGTCCGGAACCTCGCCGTCGAAATCCGGCGGCAGGATCAGGTATCTGCCACCTGCGCCCTTGTCGAGGCCGGCGGGTCCGACGTCCTCCAGCGCCTCCTGCCAGGCGTTGTCGATCGATCCGGTGATGGATCCGCCCTCGGCAGGCGGGATTTCGAGCACCACCGGTCCGGCCTGGGTGTTGTAGAACGGAAAGAAGTACAGCGTGTCGGGGTTGGGGGTCAGTGTCTGGTTCTTCCAGTCCGGCAGCTTCGACCAGTACACCACCTGGTTGTCGCCCGCCCCGGCTCTGGCCGCTGCCTGCCGCAACAGCTCGAAGTTGACGGCGGGCATCCCCCAGATCACGGCCTGCACAGCACGGGAACGCACCAACGGGTCCATGCTCACGACGCTAATACCTCAGCGCACCGTGTCGAAGAATGTCTTGACATCCTCGACGAACAGTTCCGGCTGTTCGAAGGCCGCGAAGTGGCCGCCGCGCGGCATCGTGGTGTAGTGGGTGACGTTGTAACCGGTCTCGCACCAGCTGCGCGGGGCCCGCAGGATCTCCATCGGGAACGACGCGATACCGGTGGGCAGGCTGACGTATTCGCCGCCGCCCCAGGTGCTGTGACTCTCCCAGTACAGCCGGGCCGATGAGGCCGCCGATGCGGTGAGCCAGTACAGCATGACGTTGTCGAGCATCTCGTCTTTGGACACCACGTTCTCGGGGTTTCCGTCGCAGTCCATCCACGACCAGAACTTCTCCACGATCCAGGCCAGCTGCCCGACCGGGGAGTCCACCAGCCCGTACCCGACGGTCTGCGGCCGGGTGGACTGCTGCTTCATGTAGCCCGAATCCCACTTGCGGTAGTAGTCGATCCGGGCCAGGGCCTTCTGCAGGTCTTCGGTCATCTCACCGATGCCCTCGGCCGGCGGTTGCGCGATCGGCATGTTGACGTGAATGGCCACGCACGAGCCCACGTTGCGGCCGATCTGTGTCGTCACCGCCGAACCCCAGTCGCCGCCCTGGGCGCCGTAGCGGTCGTAGCCCAGGCGCGTCATCAACTCCTCCCAGGCCGCGGCGATCTTCCCGATACCCCAGCCCGAGGTGGTCGGCTTGCCGGAGAACCCGTAGCCGGGCAGCGACGGGCAGACGACGTCGAACCCGGCCTCGGTCAGCGGCTCGATCACCTTGTGGAATTCGACGATCGACCCCGGCCAGCCGTGGGTGATCAGTAGCGGGAACGCGTCTTCACGTCCAGAGCGCTGGTGGATGAAGTGGATGTCGAGGCCGTCGATCTCGGTGGTGAAGTGGTCGAACCGGTTCAGCGCGGCCTCACGGGTACGCCAGTCGTACTCGTTGGCCCAGTAGTCGGCCAGTTCCTTGGTGTAGTCGAGTGGGATGCCCTGGGTCCAGTCGTCGACGCATTCGGCCTCGGGCCAACGGGTCCGGTTCAGCCGGGCCTTGAGGTCGTCGAGATCGGCGTCGGGAACTGCGATGCGGAATGGGCGGATCTGAGCCATGGCTCCCAATCTGCCAGAGGGAGCTCGGAAGGTCAGGGAATCTGGCGCAGGCGCCGGGCCTTGGACACCGCCTCGTGCCGGTTGCGCGCCCCGAGTTTGGCCGCCGCGCTGCGCAGGTAACTTTTCACGGTTTCGGGTTTCAGTGAAAGCCGCTGGGCGGCTTCGGCGTTGGTGCAACCGAGCGCGACCTGCGCGAGCACGTCGACCTCACGGGTGGTCAGTGGGGCGCTGGCCGGCGGGTCACCGCGCAGTGCCACGGCCAGCCGGTCGGCCAGCTCGCGGAGCGGCCCGGGTCCGGGGTGTCGGCCGCGAGCCGGCGCAGGTCGGCGTGCACCTCGCGGATCTGCTCGGTATCGGCCGGCTGATCGGTGAAGTGGGTCAGCGCGGCCTCACGCATCCGCATCCGCCGGTCCACCTCGTCGCGGACCCGCAGCTCTTCGCTCAACCGCTGCGCCGAGGCCACCATCGCCGCGACGGTGCGGCCGCCGATCGGGGCACTGGTGCGGTGCGCCCCGTACAGCACGGCCCGGGCCGTGCCGTCGACGACCACCGGCACGGCCAGGATCGAGCGGATGCCCTCGGTCAGCACCGGCTCGTCGTAGTCGTGCGTGATGGTCGAGGCGCGCCGGTAGTCGGGTACCGAGATGGGGCGGCGCGACACCACGCTGGCCCCGCCCAGCCCGGCGCGGGGCAGTACCGCGAGCCCACGCATGGCGGCGGTGCGGGTGCCGAAGAACTCACTCAGCAGGAGCGTGTCCTCGTGCACCTGGCCGCCGAACGCCAGCGGAAGCCCGGTTTCGGTGGCCATGCGGCGCAGCTCGGCGCGCACCGCGTCGGCGTCACGCGGTCGCAGTAACGAGGGGCGCATCGCAGGTACACACTTTCGGGGGTAGCGGGCGGGCAAGTGTGACGTAGAGCATAACTGTCATGGATTCCGCCGCGAGCAACACAGACCGCTACCGCAGGGCCCGTGACCAGCTGGTCGCCACCATTGCCGACTACGCGCTGGCCGTCGAGGAGTTCGCCTGGCCGCAGATCAGCGGCACCTTCAACTGGTCAGTCGACTGGTTCGACGTCATCGCCAGGGACAACCGCCGCACCGCGCTGTGGATCGTCGAGGAGGACGGTTCCGAACAGCAGGTCACCTTTGCCGAGATGGCGCAGCGCTCCGACCGCGTCGCCACCTGGTTGGAGGGGCTCGGGGTCGGCAAGGGGGACCGGGTCCTGCTGATGCTGGGCAACCAGGTCGAGTTGTGGGAGGCCATGCTGGCCATCGCCAAGCTGGGCGCGGTCATCATGCCGACCACCGGGGCGCTGGGGCCGGCGGACCTGTCGGATCGCATCGCCCGTGGCGGGGCTCGGTTCGTCGTCGCCAACACCGCCGATGCGGCCAAGTTCGCCGAGGTGCCGGGGGACTACACCCGCATCGCGGTCGGCGCCGCGCCCTCCGGCTGGCACCGCTACGCCGACGCGCACGAGGTGGCGCCGCGGCGCTTCGAGGCGTGCACCACGGTCGACGACCCGATGCTGATCTACTTCACCTCAGGCACCACGAGCAAGCCGAAGCTGGTCGAGCATTCCCAGGTCTCCTACCCGGTCGGGCATCTGACCACGATGGCCTGGATCGGGGTACGGCCCGGCGACGTGCACCTGGCGATCAGTTCGCCGGGGTGGGCCAAACATGCCTGGAGCTGTTTCTTCGCCCCGTGGATCGCCGAGGCGACGATCTTCGTCTACAACTACGCGCGCTTCGACGCGGCGGCGCTGATGGATCAGTTGCGACGCGCTCGGGTCAACACGTTCTGCGCTCCGCCCACGGTGTGGCGCATGTTGATCCAGGCCGATCTGGGTGAGCGGCCCGAGGGGCTGCGCGAGATCCTGGGTGCCGGTGAACCGCTGAATCCCGATGTGATCGCACAGGTCGAGAAGGCCTGGGGGCTGACGATCCGTGACGGGTTCGGCCAGACCGAGACCTCGCTGCTGGTCGGCAACACCCCGGGACAGCCGGTGAAGGCCGGATCGATGGGCCGTCCGATGCCGGGTGTGCCGGTGGTACTGGTGGATCCGATCACCTCGACGCCCGCCGACGAGGGGGAGATCTGCCTGGATCTGGCGGCGCACCCGCGCAACCTGATGACCGGTTATCTCGGTGACCCCCAACGCAATGAGGCCGTGATGGCCGGCGGGTATTACCACACCGGCGATGTCGCCTGCCGTGACGAGGACGGCTACATCACCTACATCGGCCGCACCGACGACGTGTTCAAATCCAGTGACTACAAGGTGTCGCCGTTCGAGTTGGAAAGCGTACTGATCGAGCATCCGGCCGTGGTCGAGGCCGCGGTGGTACCGCAACCCGACGACACCCGGCTGTCGGTGCCCAAGGCCTATGTCGCGCTGGCCGACGGCTGGGAAGCCAACGCCGACACCGCCAAAGACGTCATGGCCTATGCCCGTGACCATCTCGCGCCCTACCTCAAGGTGCGGCGCGTCGAGTTCTTCGACCTGCCCAAGACCATCTCGGGCAAGATCCGCCGCGTCGAGTTGCGTAAGCGTGAGGACGCGGCTCATGAAGCGGGCGAACCGATTTCCACCGAATACCGATATGAGGATTTACTGGGATGAAGTCCTACGACGCGGGTCCGACCGATGTACCTGTCCTCGAGGAGACCATCGGGGCGAACTTCGAGCGCATGGTGGCGGCCGGGCCGGATGTCGACGCGCTGGTGGAGGTGGAGACCGGGCGACGCTGGAGTTATGCCCAGCTCAATGATGAAGTCGACGCGGTGGCCCGGGGTCTCATGGCCTCCGGTGTCCAGCAGGGTGATCGCGTCGGCATCTGGGCGCCCAACTGTGCCGAATGGGTGATGCTGCAGCTGGCCACGGCCAAGATCGGCGCGATCCTGGTCAACATCAACCCGGCCTACCGCACCCACGAACTCGCTTATGTGCTCCGGCAATCCGGCATCCGGACCCTGGTGTCGGCCACGGCGTTCAAGTCGTCGGACTATGTGACGATGGTGGCCGAGGTGCAGGTGGACTGCCCGGAGCTCAAGGATGTGATCTTTCTCGGGACGCTGGACTGGGACCGCTTGCACACCCACCAGGTCGGTGAGGAGCAGTTGCGTGCCCGGATGGCCCAGCTGTCCAACACCGAGCCGATCAACATCCAGTACACCTCGGGGACAACGGGATTCCCCAAGGGGGCCACGCTCAGCCATCGCAACATCCTCAACAACGGCTTCTTCGTCGGCGGTTTGATCAATTTCGGCCGCGGCGACCGGGTGTGTGTCCCGGTGCCGTTCTACCACTGCTTCGGCATGGTGATGGGCAATCTCGGTGCGCTGACCCACGGTGCGGCGATCGTGATCCCGGCACCGGGGTTCGATCCCGGCATCACCTTGGCCGCAGTCGAATCCGAGCGCTGCACCGCGCTGTACGGGGTACCCACGATGTTCATCGCCATGTTGGGACATCCCGATTTCGCCCAGTTCGACCTGTCCTCGCTGCGCACCGGGATCATGGCGGGCTCGGTGTGCCCGGTCGAGGTGATGAAACGGGTGGTGGCCGACATGCACATGGCGGAGGTGGCGATCTGTTACGGCATGACCGAGACATCACCGGTGTCGTGCCAGACGCTGGTCGACGACGACCTGGAGCGCCGCACCGCCACCATCGGACGGGCCCATCCGCACATCGAGGTCAAGATCGTGGACCCGGACACCGGTGAGACGGTCGAGCGCGGGCAGCCCGGCGAATTCTGCACCCGCGGTTACTCGGTGATGCTGGGCTATTGGGATGAGCCGACGAAAACCGCCGAGGCGATCGACGGCGACGGCTGGATGCACACCGGGGATCTCGCGGTGATGCGAGAGGACGGGTACTGCACAGTTGTCGGCCGGATCAAGGACATGGTGATCCGCGGCGGCGAGAACGTCTATCCCCGGGAGATCGAGGAATTTCTATACACGCACCCCGACATCGACGACGCCCAGGTGATCGGTGTGCCGGACGCGAAGTACGGCGAGGAGATCTGCGCGTGGGTGCGGATGAAGCCGGGCCGCGCGCCGCTGGATGCCGCGGCGTTGCGCGACTTTGCCACCGGAAAGCTGGCGCACTACAAGATCCCGCGGTATGTGCTTGTCGTGGAGGAGTTTCCGATGACGGTCACCGGAAAGATCCGCAAGGTCGACATGCGCCACGAAAGCGTCAAGCTGCTCGGGCTCAGTGACGATTAGCCCCAGCGTTTCATCGTGTCGACCACCGGCTTGCCGGTGGCCAGCGCGGCCATCATCAGCACTCGCGCCTGGCTGGGCCGCAGGTGCGGAACCATCACCGCGCCGGCCTTGACCATGTCGTCGCCGGGACCGTATTCGGCGACGACCTCCCCGGTCGGGACGCGGCTGGAGATTCCGAAGGCCACCCCGGCCGGAGCGTGTCGGCGCACCGCATCCACCACGCCGTCACCGGCGTTGCCGGATCCCAGTGCTTCCAGGATGATTCCGCGCGCTCCCGCGGCCACCGCGGCATCGACCGGGCCGGCGCCGTCGCCAGGGTAGGCCGCGACGACGTTGACCCGCGGCGCGCTGACCGCCGGTACCTCCCCGAGGAAGGGCCGCTGTGCGGGGTGGTCCAGCGTGAAGGTGTTGTCGGCGACGGATCCGATCGGTGGTGTGCCGCCGAATGCGTGGATGTCCTGGGTGTTCACCTTGTGGGTCCCCAGGGCTTGAAAGACGTCACCGGCGAACATGATCATCACGCCCTGGTCGCGGGCGGCAGGGCTGGACGCCACGGTCAGCGCGTCGCGCAGGTTCGTCGGTCCGTCGGCATCGGGGGCGTCGGAGCTGCGCTGGGCCCCGGTCAGCACGATCGGTGCCGGCCCGTTGTACGTGACGTCCAACCACATGGCGGTGTCTTCCATGGTGTCGGTGCCGTGGGTGATGACCACGCCGGAAGCGCCGTCGGCCACCGCCTTCTTGGCGGCCGCTCCGATCACGTCCCAGTCGGCCGGGGTCAGCTGTGAACTGTCCTTCTTCATCACGTCCATGACCTGGACGTCGAGTCCGGCCGCCAGGTCGGCGCCGCTGACCGTCGGGCGGCGCACGCCGTTGGCGTCGGTGCTCGTCGCGATGGTGCCCCCGGTGGTGATCACCACAACCCGGCCCGGTGCCGAGTCACCCTTGGCTCCAGGTGTGTTCGTCGTGGTGTCGGTCGAGGTCGTGTTGGTCGAACAGGCGGCCGTGAGCGCGGCGGCGAGAAGGACTGTCCCCATCGCCAGACGCGACCGGGACCGGCGGGCTGCGAAGTTCGTCATAGGGCAGACGCTACGGCGATATGTGAACACGCACCGGGCTTTCGCCAGCGCATGAGTTGCGGTGCCGAATGTTGCCTTGTGGTCGAGATTCGGCCGATTTCTGGCACACAAGCCGACGTTCGGCCGGTGTGCACGCCACGTTCCCGCCGCACCGGACTCGCATTGCTGCGAGGATTAGGCCATGTCCGCTGTTCACACGTCCGCCGTCCTCGGACGGCGGGCGTGTGCGCTGCTCGCCGCGAGTTCGGCACTGCTGCACGTGCTGATGCTCGGTCACGCCGGCAACGCTGTCGTCGGGGGACTACTGGTCACGATGATCATCGGCTGCCTGTACTGCGCGCGTGATCTGTGGCAGCGGGGCACACCGAGCGTGTGGTGCACGGTCGCGCTGATGAACCTGGCGATGATCGCCGTGCACACGCCCATGCCGAGCCACCATCACGGGGCCGGTGCCGCAACGATGCCCGCACAGTCGACGCTCATGAGCTTGACGATGTGCCTGGCGCTGGCGGAGGTGGTGATCGGTGCTGCGGTGCTGTTCTACCGCACGCGCAACCGCATGGTGACCGGCCTTCCGGCGGGCTGAACTGGCTCAGCACCAGCCGGGCGCCCTGCGGGTCCTGGATCAGGGCGGATTTCGTCCATTCGGCGTCGTCGCTGGAAATTACTGCGGCGCCGAGCTTTTCGGCCAGCGCTGCGGAATCGTCGCGGTTCGCCACGGCGAACGCCACCTGCCAGTGCTCGGGCTGTTGCTCGTCGGCGAGCTGCCCGATCCAGCCCACCGCGTCGGAGAACCCGGGCGGCGTGCCGGTGGCGGCGTGGCGGTCCAAGATGTCGGGGTCGACGGTCGCGGCGAGGTGGTCGGCGTAACCCGGGCGGCGGATCATCGTCGCGAACCCGGCGTTGTCGAACTCCCAGCCGAACAGCGGCCCGTAGAAGGTGGCGGCCGCCTGCGGATCGCTGGTCTGCAGGTTGCTGAAATTCCAGGTGCCGGGCACATTGACCAGCTGGGCGCCGAGGCGTCGCCGCGGCTGCCACAGTTTGAAGTGCGCGCCGCGGGGATCGACGCAACCGGCCTGCCGCCCGCCCGGCCCGGCGTCGACCGGCCCGCTCGTCACGGTTCCGGCGGCAGCCGTCACCGCGGTGGCCGTCGTCTCGGCGTCGTCCACCGCCACATAGGTGTTCCAGGCGATCTCGTCCCCGGACTGCGCAGACGCGATCGCGGCCACGTCATGACCGTCCAGCGTGGCGATCAGGTAGGAATCCTCGGCGTCGTCGGGCAGCACGTTCTCGAGCGTCCAGCCGAACAGCCGCCCGTAAAAGTGTTGGGCGGCAGCCACATCCTGCTGGTCGGTGTCGACCCAGCAGGGCACACCGGACGGGTAGGTCCTTGACACGGTCATGTGGACACAATGCCACCGAGTGCCGCTCAGAACCATTGACCGAACCTGCGGATGTAGATGGTCTTGACGGTCTGAGCGACGACGCAGTAGGACACCAGCGTCGCGACGAGCCATCCGAAGTACCCCCACGGCAGGGGCTGCAATCCGACGGCGGCCCCCAGCGGCGAGAACGGGATGAGGATCCCGAGCACGCATACCGCCCCGGTCGTCAGCAGTACCGGCAGCGCCGCGGTGCTCTGGATGAACGGAATCTTCTGGGTGCGCAGCATGTGCACGACCAGTGTCTGCGACAGCAGGCTTTCGATGAACCAGCCGGACTGGAACAGCGATTGCATCTCAGGAGAGTTGGCCGCGAACACGTACCACATCACCGCGAAGGTGGTGATGTCGAAGATGGAGGACGTCGGTCCCATCCAGATCATGAACCGGCCGATGTTCCTGGCGTCCCACTTGCGCGGCTTGAGTAGGAACTCCTTGTCCATGCGGTCCCACGGCAGCGCCAGCTGCGAGATGTCGTACAGCAGGTTCTGGATCAGCAGGTGGATCGCCAGCATGGGCAGGAACGGGATGAAGGCGCTGGCCACCAATACCGAGAACACGTTGCCGAAGTTCGAGCTGGCGGTCATGTTCAGGTATTTGATGATGTTGCCGAACGTCTCGCGGCCCTTGATCACGCCCTCCTCGAGCACCATCAGGCTCTTTTCGAGCAGGATGATGTCGGCCGATTCCTTGGCGATGTCGGTGCCGGTGTCGACCGAGATGCCCACATCCGCGTCACGCAGTGCCGGTGCGTCGTTGATGCCGTCGCCCAGGAATCCGACGGTGTGTCCGTTGGCCTGCAGTGCCCGCAGCACGCGCGACTTCTGCAGGGGCGTGAGCTTCGCGAACACGGTGGTCTCGTCGACGACGCCTCGCAGTTCGTCGTCGTCGAGTGCATCGATCTCGGGGCCGAGAACGGGTTGTCCGGGATCGAGACCCACGTCGTGGCAGATCTTGGCGCTGACCACCTCGTTGTCACCGGTGAGGACCTTCACGGTGACTCCGTGTTCGGCCAGTGCAGTGATGGCCGGTGCGGCCGTCTCCTTCGGTGGATCGAGGAAGGTCAGGAAGCCGTGGATGACGAGGTCGCGCTCGTCCTCGACTCGGTATCGGTGGGTGCACTCGATGCGCGGGATCTCCCGGGTGGCCACCAGCAGCACCCGGAACCCCTCGCGGTTGTAGTCGCGGGCTGTTGCGGAAAGCGCCTCGCGGTCGGCATCGGTGAGGGCCCGGGCCGCTGCGCCGTCCCACACCTGGGTCGACACGGCGAGCATCTCCTCGACCGCTCCCTTGCAGATCAGTAGGTGATCACGGTCGGCGTCGGATACGACGACGGACAGCCGGCGGCGCTCGAAGTCGAACGGAAGTTCATCAACCTTGCGGTAGGCCGACGACGCGGCGAGCAGCGCTTCGGGCATACCTTCGGCGAAGTGCAGGACAGCGCGATCCATCAGATTCTTGACGCCGCTCTGATGAAAGCTGTTGAGCCAGGCCAGGGCCAGCACGTTGTCGTCCCGATCGCCCCGGACGTTTGTGTGATGCTCGAGGATGATCCGGTCCTGGGTGAGCGTGCCGGTCTTGTCGGTGCACAGCACGTCCATCGCGCCGAAGTTCTGGATCGCGTTGAGTCGCTTGACCACGACCTTGCGACGCGACAATGCGACGGCACCTTTGGCCAGGTTGGACGACACGATCATCGGCAGCATCTCGGGGGTGAGGCCGACCGCGACGGCGAGTGCGAACAGGAACGCCTCGGGCCAGTCGCCTTTGGTGAAACCGTTGATGAACAACACGATCGGCACCATCACCGACATGAACCTGATCAGCAGCCAGCTGACGCTGTTGACGCCGCGGTCGAAGGCCGTTTCGGCACGAGAGCCCACGACCGCCTTGGCCAGCGAGCCGAAATAGGTGTGTACGCCGGTTGATACGACGACCGCGGTGGCCGTGCCGCTGACGACGTTGGTGCCCATGAAGCAGATGCTGGGCAGGTCGAGCGGGTCGGCTTCGTCGTCGGCGCCGCAGGTGTCGTACTTCTCCACCGGCAGGGCCTCGCCCGTCAGCGCTGCCTGGCTGACGAACAGGTCGCGAGAATCGATCAGGCGGAGGTCGGCCGGAATCATGTCGCCGGCCGACAGTTGGACGATGTCACCGGTGACGATCTGCGCCATCGGGATCTCGATGAGTTCGGGTGTGGCATGTGGGCTGGCCCGGCGCCGCACTGTCGCGGTTGTCCGCACCATCGCCTTGAGTGTCTCGGCCGCCTTGCCCGAGCGGTACTCCTGCCAGAACCGCAGCAGGGCGCTGAGCCCGACCATGATCACGATGATCAAGACGCCGGTGTAGTCC
This sequence comes from Mycolicibacterium neworleansense, assembly GCF_001245615.1. Lineage (NCBI taxonomy): Bacteria > Bacillati > Actinomycetota > Actinomycetes > Mycobacteriales > Mycobacteriaceae > Mycobacterium > Mycolicibacterium neworleansense. The sequence goes on along the minus strand of NZ_CWKH01000003.1, from coordinate 695,581 downwards.
GCGTCCTGCCCGGCGCGGAGGGGAAGGTAGATGTCGGTGACGGAGCTGATGGCGGCCAGCGCCACGAGTACCGCGATGAACGGGTTCTTGAAGGCCTCCAGGAACTGGAGCAGCGCGGGCGGCGCCTTGTCGTGGGCGACTTCATTCGGGCCGTCGCAGGCGAGGCGTTGGGCGGCGTCTTCGATGGTCAGGCCGTCGAGGTGGGCCCTCACGTTGGCCAGCGTGACGTCCACATCGTTGTGAGCTTCCTCGGCCGCACGCAGCGGCAGACGGCGGTCGTCGTGCTTGGTGGGCGTCAGGGCGGTTTGCTCGACAGCGGCGTTCATCTGTGGGCTCCAGTCGGTGGTGAGCGCGCACCACAAGTCACACCGAACCGCCTGGGGGAGGACCGATTCGGTGGACTTGAGGTGGTGCGCGGAATGAAAGGGGTTCGGATCGAATTGATTTGGGCTACTCGCTCAACGAGGGGTATGTGAGCCACCGCCCAGCGATGCGGTCAGGACCGCCACCGGGGTGTTGCTCATCCTCAGGTTGTGCCGCTCCTGCGGGGTCAGCGACGCGCGGGTGTGGATCCACGCGATCGGGCCGGTGATCAAGCCGTGAGCATGACGAAGAAAAGTGTTGCGCTGCATCGGATCATCTCCAGTTGAATCGGAGCTCTCCGCGTCGAATGGCGTGCGGCAACCGCCCACCGCGGGGTGTGCGGGGTGGGTCTAGGCAGTCATCGACAGCGGAAAGGTGCTTATGGACAGACGTTTTCGAATCGGACTGGGATACGGACTGTCACTTGACGTCATGTCGTCGTCACCTCCTCGCTGTCGGGCGCACAGGGCGCTGGTCCTGACGCAATCGTCAGATGCGAACGCGCTGAAGAGGAAGTTCGGCCATATGGCCAGACGCGCCGGGAGGCGCGAGCACTTCCTCATCAGAGCTTTGGCACTACACGACGTGTCCCACCGCAGGTGGGAAGCCACTTCGGGTCATCCCTTAGGCCGGGAAGACCTGTCCTAACCCTGGGCGTCTCTCGACGTCGTCGGATCAGTGGCCTGTGTTCGTGTAGGAGCCTCACCTAACGAAGCGCGGTTTTCATTAGAAACCCTACACCGCGAAATTGTCAACACGGTTGCCTGTCAGGTCTGCGACGCCAAATCGGTTGTGCCTGTTCGGGTATGGCACATCACGCCTTGATCGTGATCGCCGTCACCGCAAGCCGCCCAGCGTTTGCGCTGCCTTCACCCGAGAATCGGCGGGTGTCCGGGGTTTGTGGTTGCCTGTGCGCACCCGCCCGATGTGTTGTGATGTGCCTATGCCTGAGCAAAGTCTCGAGCCTGACACCGGCGAGGACGAGCAAAAGCCACCGGTCCTCACTGCGCGCGGCATCACGATGCGTGGCCCGTGGGGCCCGGTGTACGGGCCCATCGACCTCGACATCGCCGACGGTGGCGTCACCGTGCTGGTCGCCCCGGCGGGCACCGGTCGCACCGCGCTGCTGATGACACTGGCCGGACGGATGAAGCCGGCGGGCGGTCAGCTGACCGTGTTCGGGCGCACCCGGGCGTCCGACATCTTCCGCACCGCGGCGCTGGCCGGGATCGATGAGCTCGACACGGTGTCGGAGTCGGTGACGGTCCGCGACCTGGTGACCGAGCAGCGGCGCTGGGATGCACCCTGGTACACCCTGGTGGGCCGGGCCGACCAGGATGACCTGGCGGCCATGTGTGCGCCGGTGTTCGGCGAGCTGCCGTTGCCGTCGCTGACGTCGTATTTCGACGGGCTCACCGAGCTCGATCAGATCCTGCTGCGCATCGCGCTGGCCAACACCTCGACCCCGCGGCTGCTGGTGGTCGGCAACCTCGACCACCTCACCGACGACCGCAACCGGGACATTCTGCTGGGCCGGCTGATCGCGCTGGGGGAGAAGCAGACGGTGATCACCGCGACCGTCAACGGTGTGCCCGGCCATCTGGCCTCGGCCATGCGGGCGCAGGTGACCGTACCGAACACGACCGTGGCCGAACTGGCCGGTTCGCAGAAAGGTGGCGAGTAGCCGTGCTAGCCGGAATGTCGTTGGGCACCGACCTCAAACGCTTCTCACGCGGCACGATGCCGCGGATCGCGCTCGTGACGGTGATCCTGCTGCCGCTGCTGTACGGCGCGATGTATCTGTGGGCGTTCTGGAACCCGTTCGGCGAGGTGGACAAGGTTCCGGTGGCGCTGGTCAACGAGGACCGTGGCACAGTCGCGGAGGGGCAGCAGATCAAGGCCGGTGACGAGGTCTCCGATGCGCTGGTGGATTCGGGTCAACTTCAGCTGCACCGGGTTTCGGCACATGAGGCGGCCGACGGGGTGGCCAGCGGCAAGTACTACTTCTCGATCACGCTGCCCGAGGATTTCAGCACCAGCATCACCTCCCCGTCCGGTGGCTCGCCGCATCAGGCCAATGTCCGCTTCACGTTCAACGACGCCAACAACTACCTGGGTTCGATCATCGGCCAGAACGCCGCTCGTGAGGTGATCAACCAGATCAACGCCAACATCGGCGAACGCACCGTCGGCACCGTGCTGACCGGATTGACCGACGCCGGGGCCGGTCTGGTCAAGGCGGCCGACGGTGCGCAGCAGTTGGCCACCGGCAGCGCGGCGGCCAATGACGGTGCGCACCGGTTGTCCGCCGGCGCCGACGCCCTGACCGCAGGTCTGGTCACCGCGCGGGACGGGTCTTCGCAGTTGGCCGCGGGCACCAGGCAGTTGTCGACGGCGGTCGACAAGGCAACCGATCCGTTGCTGACTGTGCTCGACCGGGTCAGCGGACTTGGCTTGGACCCCAATGAGGTTGGCATGGCCGCGCAGCGGTTGTCCGGTGCGGTGCGCTCGACCACCGACCGGATTGCGGCGCTGAACATCGATCAGGCCCAGGCCGCAGCGATCGTCGATCAAGCGGTCGGCATCCTGCGCAACAGCCCCGATCCCACGGTGCGCGACACCGGGGAGTTCCTGGCCGGTGCGCAGCGGCTGTTGCAGGCTCGCGGGCTGGACCCCACCACGGACGAGGGTCTGATCCGGTTGCGCGACAACGCCACCCAACTGGAGAGCGAGCTGGGCGATCCGAACAGCAAGCTGCGGGTGTTCATCACCAAGGCGGTCACCGGCGGGTTGCGCTCCGACGTCGTCAAATTGCGCGACGGTGCGCACCAACTCAACGACGGCGCCCAGCGGCTCAACAGCGGCCTGGTGCAACTGGCCAACGGTGGGCGCCAACTGTCCAGCGGGGCGGGCGAACTCGCCGCGGGAACGGAAAAGCTGCAGGCCGGCAATCAGCAACTGGCCACCGCGCTCAAAGAAGGCTCCACCCAGGTCCCGTCCTGGACTCCGCAACAGCGCACCGAGGTGGCGCGCACCCTGGCCGCACCGGTGGCGCTGGACATCGAGACGCACAACCCGGCTGCCACCTTCGGCACCGGTTTTGCGCCGTTTTTCCTGCCGCTGGCGCTGTTCATCGGCGCGCTCATCATCTGGATGTTGTTGAAGCCGTTGCAGTCCCGCCCGGTGGTCAACGGGCTGGGCGCGCTGCGGGTGGTGCTGGCCTCCTATTGGCCCGCCCTGCTGATCGTGGTCTGCCAGGTCGTGGTGATGTACGTGGTGGTGCATTTCGGGGTGGGGCTGCAGGCCAAGTACCCGATGGCCACCGTGGCGTTCCTGCTGCTGGTCGCGGGCACCTTCCTGGCCCTGATCCAGGCGTTCAACGCGCTGTTCGGGGTGTCGGTGGGCCGGGTGGTCACGCTGGCTTTTCTGATGCTGCAACTGGTCTCGGCCGGCGGCATCTACCCGGTGGAGACCACGGCCAAACCGTTCCAGATCCTGCACCCGGTGGACCCGATGACCTACGCGGTCAACGGCCTTCGCCAGTTGATCGTCGGCGGGATCGATTCGCGGTTGTGGATCGCGATCGCGGTGCTGGCCGGTGTGCTGGTGGTTTCGCTGGCGGCCAGTTCGTGGGCCGCGCGAAGAGACCGGCAATACACCATGGACAGGCTGCACCCGCCGATCGAGGTATGACGGGCGCGTGGCGTTACGTACGCGATGCCCAGGCTTTTCGGAGCTTGCCGAGAACTGAGGCCTCGCCGTCACGTGAGGTAACTCTGATCACGATCCAGCCTGCATCGATCATCGCGTCGACCCGGGCGATGTCCTTCCGGAACTGGTCAGGGTCGGTGTGGTGGCGCCCCTCGTATTCCAGCGCGATCTTCAGCTCCGGCCACGCCATATCGGCCTCACCGATCAGTGCGCCGTATTCGTTGTAGATGGGGCACTGAGTCTGTGGGGGAGGGTAGTCGGCGCGAACGACCAACAGCCGCAACCAGGTTTCGCGCGGGGATTCCGAGCCCGGATCAACTAGTGCAATGCTGGTCAGCGCCTGCCTGATACCCCTACGTCCGACGTGGCGCTCGGCGGCCAGGGCGATATCAGCGGCCTTCAGTCGCGCTGCTCTGGCCAAGGCGTCGATTGCGGCTACCGCGGTGTCCTCCGGAAACTTGCATGCCAGATCGACGGCGGTACGCACTGGCGTGGTCACCCGCATTCCGCCGATGAGGCAGATCTCGTCGTCGTCGATCGCGTCTGCCCACGCGACGATTCCGCGTGCGGGCCGACGATTGCTGTCGATGATGTATGCGGGCCGGTTGGCATCGATCCATCGTGCACCGTGAAGAGCGGACGCCGAGAAACCTGCCAGCACGCCACGACGCCTGGACCGCAACCAGCAGGCCTTGGCCCGCAGAACCGCGGTCGGCAAGGTGCCTTTCGCGACGTACACGTCGTGATGCACCGCGACGAACCGGCTCCGCAACTCGTAGCGGGTCAGTCGGCCCGCTGCCAGCACTTCGCTGCCGATGAATGGTTCCCCCACGGCCGAAGTGTGCCGAGCGCCACCGACAGGTTCGCGTGCGTAACGCCACGGCGAAATATCCGCCTGATTTTCGCCGTGGCGTTACGCACGAGGATCTCAGCCCAGCCCGATGCGCCGGTAACGCTCCAACCGCGTCTGTAGTCGCTGCTCGCCGGGCACCGCACGCAACGCCGCGAGCTCGCCGGCGATGGCGGCCGACAATCGCTCGGTGAAGGCGCGTGGTTCGTCGGCGGCGTCGGGACGCTCGGGCACGATCGCGTCGACGATGCCGGTCCGCAGCAGGTCTGTCGAGCGAACCCCTTGCGCCGCAGCCAGTTCCGCGGCGTGTGCGGTGTCGCGATACACGATCGCGCTGGCTCCCTCGGGTGGCAGTGGGGCCAGCCAGCCGTTCGCGGCGGCCAGCACCCGGTCGGCGGGCACCATCGCCAGCGCGGGCCCGCCGCTGCCCTGGCCCATCAGCACCGACACCGTGGGCGTGTCCAGCGTGACCAGTTCAGCCAGGCAGCGGGCGATCTCACCGGCCAGCCCGCCCTGCTCGGCCTCGATCGACAGGGCCGGTCCCGGGGTGTCGATCACCAGGACCAGCGGCAGTTGCAGTCCGGCCGCCAACGCCATGCCGCGCCGGGCCTCACGCAGCGCGCCGGGGCCGACCAGTCCGCCCTCGCTGCGGCGCTGGCCGAGCACCACCGCGGGCTGCCCACCGAACCGGGCCAGGGCCAGCAGCATGGTGGCGGCCTCGCCCCGTTCGGTCCCGGAGAGCAGCACCCGGTCGGTGGCGCCGTGCCGCAGCAGATAGCCCACGCCGGGGCGGTCGGGCCGTCGCGACGCCAGCACCGATTCCCAGGCCGGTACGTCGGGCAGCGGTTCGGGCGCCGCGGCTGCGGTCGGCGGAACCGGAGTGTCCACGACCACCCGCAGCGTGCGGTCCAGGGTGTCGCGCAGCAGCGCCAGCGGCACCACTCCGTCGATGACGCCGTGGGCGTGCAGGTTCTCGGCGGTCTGCACACCGGAGGGGAACGGTTCGCCGTACAGGTGCTCGTACACCCGCGGGCCGAGGAAGCCGACCAGCGCGCCGGGTTCGGCGGCGGTGACATGGCCGAGCGAACCCCAGGAGGCGAACACACCGCCGGTGGTCGGATGGCGCAGGTACACCAGATAAGGCAGATGGGCCTTCTTGTGCAGTTCGACGGCGGCGGCGATCTTGACCATCTGCAGGAACGCCACGGTGCCTTCCTGCATTCGCGTGCCGCCGGAGCTCGGTGAGGCCAGCAGCGGCAGCCCCTCGGCTGTGGCTCTGGTCACTGCGGCGGTGATCCGCTCGGCGGCGGCCACCCCGATCGACCCGGCCAGGAAGTCGAACTCGCAGGCCACCACGGCCACGCGGCGGCCGAAGATGGTCCCTTCGCCGGTCAGCACGGATTCGTCGAGCCCCGTCAACGCCTTCGCCTCGGCCAGTTCGCGCTGGTAATCCTCGGAACGGGCGACCTCCAGGGGCGGGGCGTCCCAGCTGTGGAACGAGCCTTCGTCGAGCACTGCATCACGAAGCGCGCGGGCGCCGATCCGACTCACGCCCCGAGCCTATATAGGCTGGCCACATGATTGGTGTGACCAGAGACGGCAGTGTCCTGACCCTGGAACTGCAACGCGAGGAGCGGCGCAACGCGCTGAACTGCGAGCTTGTCGACTCCCTGCGGGAGGCGGTCGAGCATGCCGCCGAGCAGGACATCCGGGCCATCGTGCTGACCGGAGCCGGTCCGGTGTTCAGTTCGGGTGCTGACCTCAGTGACGCCGCGGGGATGGCCGAGAAGCTTCCTGACAAGGCGCTGGCGCTGAACCTGGCGATCGACAAGGCCCCGGTTCCGGTGATCGGCGCGATCAACGGTCCGGCGATCGGGGCGGGCGTGATCCTGTCGATGATCTGTGATCTGCGGGTCGTCGCCCCCGATGCCTACTTCCAGTTCCCGGTGGCGAAGTACGGCCTGGCCTTGGACAACTGGAGCATTCGGCGGCTGACCTCGCTGGTCGGCTACGGCCGGGCGCGCGGCATGCTGCTCGGTGCCGAGAAGCTCACGGCCGAGACCGCCTTGCAGACCGGGATGGCCAACCGCATCGGCACGCTGGCCGACGCGCAGAAGTGGGCGGCCGAGCTGGCCGGGTTCGCGCCGCTGGCGCTTCAGCACGCCAAGCGTGTCCTCAACGACGACGGTGCGTACGAGGAGTCGTGGCCGGCGCACAAGGAGCTGTTCGACAAGGCGTGGGCGTCCAAGGACGTCATCGAGGCGCAGGTGGCGCGGATCGAGAAGCGGCCGCCGAACTTCATCGGGGCCTGACGTGCTGCGCGCTGCGCTGCGGTTGGGGGCCAGGTCGGCGTCACTGCTGGCCGGCGGGTGGTTGTTCCGCGCGCTGAACGGCACCTACGCCTCGGTGGGTGCCCTGCCCCGCGATATCCGCCCGGCAGCGCAGCGGTCCCTGCAGTACGCCGACGGGGTGTTCGTCAACATCGAACCGGCCTCGCCCGGGATCAGCATGAGCCGCGAGGAGTGGCGGATGCTGATCGCCGAGATGTTCGGTCCACGCTCGGCCAGCAGGCCGCCTGGGCCGATCCCGCTGGCCGAGCCTGCCGACGGGGAAGCCGCGGCCTGCGCGGTGTCCTGGTACGGGCATTCGGCCGCGCTGGTCGAGATCGACGGATACCGGGTGCTGACCGACCCGATCTGGAGCCGACGTTGTTCGCCCTCGCGGGTGGTCGGCCCGCAGCGGTTGCATGAGCCGCCGCTGCCGCTGGAGGCGCTGCCGGCCGTTGACGCCGTGGTGATCAGCCACGATCACTACGACCACCTCGATATCGAGACCGTGCTGGGGTTGGCCCGCACTCAGCGAGCGCCGTTCGTGGTGCCGTTGGGGATCGGGGCGCATCTGCGTAAGTGGCGGATACCCGAAGAGCGGATCGTCGAGCTGGACTGGAACGAGAGCCACCGGATCGGCGAGCTGACCCTGGTGTGCACGCCGGCCCGGCACTTCTCGGGCCGGTTGTTCGAGCGCAACACCACGCTGTGGGCTTCGTGGGCTTTCATCGGGCCGCGGCACCGCGCGTTCTTCGGCGGTGATACCGGTTACACGAAGAGTTTCGCCGAAATCGGTTCGGAGTACGGTCCTTTCGACCTCACCCTGCTTCCGGTCGGGGCGTATCACCCGAGTTGGCCGGACATTCACATGAATCCGGAGGAAGCGGTGCGCGCCCACCTGGACGTCACCGATTCCGGCTTGCTGGTGCCGGTGCACTGGGCGACGTTCCGGTTGGCCCCGCACCCGTGGGCCGAGCCGGTGCGGCGGTTGCTGACGGCGGCCGACCCGGCCGGTGTGCAAATCGCGGTGCCGCGGCCCGGGCAACGGGTGGACGCCGAATCTGCGGCGCTCGATCCGTGGTGGGAGTTTTGAGCGCCCCCGGATGGCAAACTGTCGTCTGAGCACCACGACGGGAGACGGGACGAGGACTCTGCGCGTATGACGACGATCAATGTCACCGGTCTCACCGAAGCCGAGGTGGCCCAGCGAGTTGCCGAGGGTAAGAGCAACGATGTCCCGACGCGTGCCGCGCGCAGCATCTCGGAGATCGTCCGCGGCAACGTGTTCACCCGGATCAACGCGATCCTCGGTGTGCTGTTTTTGATCGTGTTGTCCACCGGTTCGTTGATCAACGGCGCGTTCGGGCTGCTGATCATCGCCAACAGTGCGATCGGCATCATCCAGGAGATCCGCGCCAAGCAGACGCTGGACAAGCTCGCCATCGTCGGGCAGGCCAAACCCACGGTGCGCCGGGCATCGGGTGTTCGCGCGGTGCTGCCCAGTGAGGTGGTGCTCGACGACGTCATCGAACTCGGTCCCGGCGATCAGATCGTGGTGGACGGCGAGATCATCGAGGAATCCAACCTTGAGGTCGACGAGTCGCTGCTGACCGGTGAGGCCGATCCGATCGCCAAAGACGCCGGCGACGCGGTGATGTCGGGCAGTTTCGTGGTCGCGGGCTCCGGCGCGTACCGGGCGACCAAGGTGGGGCGCGAGGCCTATGCCGCCAAGCTAGCCGAGGAGGCCTCCAAGTTCACCCTGGTGAAATCCGAACTGCGCAACGGCATCAACAAGATCCTGCAGTTCATCACGTATCTGCTGGTGCCTGCCGGGCTGCTCACGATCTACACCCAGTTGTTCACCACCCGCGCCGACTGGCAGGACGCCGTGTTGCGCATGGTGGGTGCGCTGGTGCCGATGGTGCCCGAAGGTCTGGTGTTGATGACGTCGATCGCATTCGCGGTCGGGGTGGTGCGGCTGGGCCGGCGTCAGTGTCTGGTCAACGAGCTGCCCGCGATCGAGGGTTTGGCCCGCGTCGACGTAGTGTGTGCCGACAAGACCGGCACGCTGACCGAAAACGGCATGCGGGTAAGCGATCTCACGTCGTTCACCAAGGATGATGTCGGCGAGGTATTGGCGCAGCTGGCCGCCGACGACGCCCGGCCCAACGCCAGCATGTTGGCCATCGCCGAGGCCTATAAGATGCCGCCGGGATGGACTGCGACCGCGTCGGCCCCGTTCAAGTCGGCCACCAAGTGGAGTGGCGCGTCATACGGCGAGCACGGCAACTGGGTGATCGGCGCGCCGGACGTGCTGTTGGATTCCGGCTCGCCGGTGGCCGAGCAGGCCGAGCAGATCGGGGCCCAAGGGCTGCGGGTGCTGCTGGTCGGGTCCTCGGATCTGGCCGTCGACCACCCGCGGGCCCCGGGCACCGTAACCCCGGTCGCGCTGGTGGTGTTGGAGCAGCGGATCCGCCCCGACGCCGGTGACACCCTCGATTACTTTGCTTCCCAACATGTTTCGGTGAAGGTGATCTCCGGCGACAATGCTGTGTCGGTGGGTGCGGTGGCGGGCAAGCTGGGCCTGCACGGTGAGACGATGGATGCCCGGCAGCTGCCCCACGAGCCCGAGCAGCTGGCGGACACGCTGGAGCAGTACACCACCTTCGGCCGGGTGCGCCCGGATCAGAAGCGGGCCATGGTGCATGCGCTGCAGTCGCGTGGCCACACGGTGGCGATGACCGGGGACGGCGTCAACGACGTGCTGGCGCTCAAGGACGCCGACATCGGCGTGGCGATGGGGTCGGGCAGTTCGGCGTCGCGTGCGGTGGCGCAGATCGTGTTGCTGGACAACAAGTTCGCCACCCTGCCCTATGTGGTGGGTGAGGGCAGGCGGGTGATCGGCAACATCGAGCGGGTCTCGAACCTGTTCCTCACCAAGACCGTGTACTCGGTGCTGCTGGCCGTTCTCGTGGGGTTGGCCGGGTTGTCGGCGGAGTGGTTCGACACCGATCCGCTGCTGTTCCCGTTCCAGCCGATCCACGTCACGATCGCGGCCTGGTTCACGATCGGCATCCCGGCGTTCATCCTGTCGCTGGCCCCGAACAACGAGCGGGCGCACACCGGATTCGTGCGGCGGGTGATGACGGCAGCGCTGCCCTCGGGTCTGGTGGTGGGCACCGCCACGTTCGTGTCCTACTTGGTGGCGTATCAGGGCCGGGCCGCGACGCCGTTGGAGCAGACGCAGGCCTCGACGGCGGCGCTGATCACATTGCTGGTGTCCTCGCTGTGGGTGTTGTCGGTGGTGGCCCGGCCGTATGAGTGGTGGCGCGTGGCGCTGGTCGCGGGGTCGGGGCTGGCGTATGTGCTGATCTTCTGTTTGCCACTGGCTCAGCGCCTGTTCATGCTGGATCCGTCGAATCTCAAGGTCACCGGCATTGCGCTGGGTATCGGCCTGGTCGGGGCCGCGTTGATCGAGGTGTTGTGGTGGGCGCAGGGCATGGTGCTGGGGGAGAAGCGCCGGTTGTGGAGATAGCTGGCAGCGGGAAGAATATCGGGCGTTCGGTTGAGAATCGAGAAAGATAGGGTGGGCTGATGGGATTCCTGGACAAGGCCAAGGACCTTCTGTCGCAGAACGCGGACAAGGTCGAACAGGCCATCGACAAGGCCGGCGACATCGTCGACGAGAAGACTCAGGGCAAGTACTCCGGCGCGGTCGACAAGGCGCAGGAAGCCGCGAAGAACGCCATCAACAAGGAAGAACCGCAGCAGTAGCTCATGGCCAAGTTGTCTGTCTCCGTCGATGTCCCGTTGCCGCCGGAGAAGGCGTGGGAGTACGCCTCTGATCTGTCCCGGTATGACGAGTGGCTCAGCATCCACCGCGCCTGGCGGTCGAAGTTGCCCGAGACCCTGGAAAAGGGCACGGTCATCGACTCGATCGTCGAGGTCAAGGGCATGCTGAACCGCGTCAAGTGGACGCTGGTGAACTACAAGCCACCGCAGTCTTTGACCCTCAACGGCGATGGCCGTGGCGGGGTCAAGGTCAAGCTGATCGGAAAGATCGCGCCGGCCCAGGTGGATGGGGGAGAGGGCGCGAAAGTGTCCTTCGACGTGCACCTCGGTGGGCCTGCACTGTTCGGGCCGATCGGCATGGTGGTCGCCGCCGCGCTCAAGGGCGATATCCAGCAGTCACTGAACAAGTTCAAGGCGCTCTACGCGCCGTCGTAGTAACTCCCGCGAGCAGACACAGAATCGCACGAAACCACTGGTGAAAGTGCGATTCTTTGTCTGCTCACCGGGGGGCCCACTCATGCCCAGCAGCGGTCGCCATGGCGAGGGTCCGGTGCGACGTGGGTTGAGCATGCGGTGGGAGAGAATCTTGAGCGCTTCGGACAGCTCACGTCTGGCCAGGCTCGCGCCCAGACAATAGTGGGCTCCGCCACCGAACGTCAGGATGGGTGGTGGATCGTCGCGGGTGATGTCGAACCGAGTCGGGTCGTCGTAGATCGCCGGATCCCGATTGGCTGCATAGGTGTTCACGATGATGAAAGTGCCGGCCGGGAAGGTGTATTCGCCGACCGTGGCATCCTCGGTGACACTGCGAAGCGTGCTGCACATCGAGGGTGAATGGCGCATGGTCTCGTGCACGGCGTTCATTGCGAGTTCGGGGCGGTCGCGCAGCAATGCCCACTGCTCCGGATGGTCACACAGCACCTGCATCGACGCGCCCAGCTGGGTACGGGTGGTGTCGGTGCCCGCCAGCAGGATGCTGAACGCCAGCATGCGGACTTCGCCGGCATCGAGTCGGTCACCATCGTCCTGTAGTCGAGTGCCGGCAGATCTTGGATGAGCATTCGGGTTCCTTCATGGCGCTGGTGTCAGGATCTGGAGCGGCAGCCGTGGCAGCGTGCAGGTCGCGGACGGCCAGATGACTTGCGGTCGATACCCGGGTGCGAGTTCGAACTCGGGTATTCGCGAGAGCCACTCGGTGACGACGAGGTTCAGTTCCATACGCGCGAGGTGCGCGCCGAGGCACCGATGCGCGCCGCCGCCGAAGCCCCAGTGCCTGTGCAGCTTGCCGTCCATCACCAGGTGGTCGCCGGACGTGGCGTCGCTACCGTCACGATTGATGGCCCCGAGGCACAGTCGCACTTCGGATCCGGCCGGCAGGGTGACACCGGCAACGGTCACCGGTTGGGTGGTTACCCGACCCACGATCGGTGCCGAGGGTTCCAGCCTGACCATCTCTTCGACGAATGCTCCGATCAGCCCAGGGTTCTCACGAAGCTCGCGGCGCAGGTTCGGCTGTCGTGCCAGCTCGAGCATCGTGGCGCCGATCGCCGAGGTTACGGTGTCCAGCCCGGCGAGTATGAAAACGAACGAGAGGCCGACGGCCTCCGCGTCGGTGAGTGGCTCACCGCCGGTCAGGATCTGGGACAGTATGCCTTTGGTGGGATTCTGTCGCTGGTCTGCTATGGCTTCGGTGAGATACGTGAAGAGTTCTACGGCTGGGGATAGGTCGACGCTCTCGGGATCGGTTGCCAAGCTGACCGCTATGATGGCGTCCTTCCACGCGATCAGCCGCTCCCGATCTTCCAGCGGCAGGCCGAACAACGTGAGAAACACCTGAGATGGGTACGGTGTGGCCAGATCGGCCATGACTTCGCAGTCTTCGCGGACAGCGATGGAATCGATGATGTCGATCGCCTGCGCTTGGAGGAACGGCAACACGGCGGCCAGCGACTGTGGACTGAAGAACGGCTGCAGGAATCGCCGATAACGGGTGTGTTCGGGAGGGTCGAACGCAAGCGGGATGAGAGGTACAGGGCTGACCATCTAATCGAAAGCCCTTCTGGACGAGAAGATCTCGGGATTTCGCAGTGCTGCGAGAACGTCCTCCCGACGGGTCAGGTAATACCAACCCTCGCCGTAGAGCACCGGCCCGAGTTGTCGTAGTTTCGTCCATCCCACCCCCCGATCGTCCGAGACCGGTAGCTGTTCGTAGGTCACTGTGGGAAGCCCCAGGGGATCAGACGCCACGTGCTGTCCTCTCATCCGATCAGCGAATGTTGGTAGACAGCAGCGTCAACGGCAGTCCGAACACCGACAGGTCGATCTCTTCCAGGTAGGTGCCGTCGCCCTCGAATCCTTGCCGGAAACGGGTCGTCGCGCCGTATCGCTCGGCCACGGCCTCGGCTGCCGACGCTCCTGGTACCCGCAGCACCACGGTGTACACGCCGTCTCCCCGGTCGCTGAGAAACTTGTCGACGAAAGTGGCCACCTCGGCTGTCGCGGCAGGCTGTGGGCTGATCAGCTCGACACCGCGATTCCAGTCGAGGTGAACGTGCAGGCCCAGTTCGGTGAGGTCAAGCTCCTCGAGCTCGAATCCCAACTCGCGGAACATCTGTGCCACCGCGGCGTGCCGTTCTGGTGCGACGGCGAACACCACGTGATGCAGGGCCGGCAACGCTGCTTCGGTCATGCGCGCACCAGTCTCCTCGGCTTCACCAGGCCGAGGTCGAAGTGGGTGACCCAACCCGGTGCAGCGTCGCACACGTCGGGAATCGCATTGATCGCTCCCATGGCCGTCCAGTTGTAGCCGGGGTGTGCCATGGTGCCGTCGGCATGCGTCACGCCTTTGAGGGTCAGCTCGGTAGGCGGGTCGCCGTCGATCACGATCCGGTACCGCGTCTCGCCCCAATCCCACGCCGGTTGAAGCTTGTCGGGGCCCGCGGTCACGTAGATCGCGTGGAAGACGATCAGTGGCTGCCCACCCACCCATGCGGTCCATTCGTGCCGCTGCGCCGCGACGGTACCCTTCGGGATCGCGCCCTCGTCGTGGGGGATGTCCTCGGCGGCGGTCGCGACGCTGACTTCGGCGGCGGTCACTTCATCGATGCTCACGCCGAGGCCGTCGGCGATCATGTGCATGGACTGCGCGAAGAACGGCAGGCCGAGGCCCAGAATGGTTGGCTCGGTGAGGAATTTGTCCTTGTCCTTGCCGAATCCCATCCAGTCGATGTGGTCCATCGGCGCGTCTTTCAGAACGTCGACGACCTCGTACACCTGGATCTGGTCGATTCTGCTCATCACGCGCGCCAGCGTGAGTGGCAGAATGTCGCCCGCATAGCCCGGGTGGATACCTCCGCCGTGAAACGACGTACCGCCGCCTTGGCAGGCGGCCCGGATCTTCTCGCCATCGGCTGCGAAATCCGGTGATGGATGGAAGAACCCACTGGTGGTGACGACGTTCTTGCCGGAACGCAAGAGCCGGCAGACGGTTTCGACATCCATGATCACCGGCGTGTAGAACACACAATCCGCGTCCGTCGCGATCATGGATTCGACATCGTCTGTGGCGATCACGCCGGTCGGCGCGATACCGACGATGTCTCCGGCGTCTTTGCCAACCTTTTCCGGTGAGTGCACCAGGACTCCGACGAGGTCGAATACCGGGCTCTCGGCGAAGTGCCGAAGGCCGACTTGGCCCACGTCGCCGGTCATCCACTGGATGATCCGGTAGGTCTTGTCAGACATTGAGCACACCTCGGGGCAGTAGTAGGGGCAGGTCGTTGTAGGTGGCGATGCCCGGGGGCGCAGCCACCACGGTGGGGATCGCGGTGATTGCGGGCATGGCGGTGATCGTCAGCCCGAGCATGATGAAGTCCTCGATGGTTTCGGCTACGAAGTCCGGGGGAGGTTCGAAGCTCAAGGTGCTCTTGATCGTCGGCCTGCCCTCCACGGTGACCGTGTAACCGAACGTCGTCGACCAGGCCGGTTCCAGCGACTGGCCTTTGGTCCATACGCCGCGGATCTCGATCACATCCCGCCCGCCGGCCGTGCCGATCCACCGGACGTCGATGCCGGCGACGCAGCCGGCGGCGATGGTCCAGTCGCCGGGCAGATCCAGGTCTTCGGTGGTCTGGGAATAGCTGGGGTCGCACCGGATACCGTCGAGTTCGACGCCGAGATCGCCGGCAACCAGCTGGACCGCTTCCCGGAAGATGCCCGACCCCTTCTCGGTGATGGCCGGCAGGTCTGGGTGGTCGATGGGATAACCGAAGCCCATCGGGATCTCGGTGGCCGGCGAGTTGTAGATCGTGGTGTCGAACGACTCCAGGATGGAGATCCGGTCGATGCGATCAGAGATGCCTGCGGTGACGACGGCGAACAACTGGATGAAGCCCGGGTTGATGCCGCTGCCGAAAATGGTTGAGCCGCCTCGTTCACAGGCGTCGATGACACGATCGCGACCCTTGCCCAGGCCGTGCCCGTTGATGAACTCGGACGTGGTGACGACGTTGATGCCGGCGCCGAGAATGCGGACCAGTACGTCGACGTCGGCGAACATCGGGTTGTAGACGACGCAGTCCGGCTGCAGGGCCAGCAGCGCGTCGGCGTCGTCGGTGGCTGCCACGCCCAGCGGTTCGATGCCGCAGAGGTCGCCGACGTCCTTGCCCACCTTGTCGGGTGCCCAGGCGTAGCAGCCGACGAGCTCGAGGTCCGCATTCGCGACGATGGCGTGGACCGACTTGCGGCCGACGTTGCCCGTGGTCCACTGCACGACCCGATAGGTCATGTGCCGGACCGTTCGCCGGGCGCGAAAGTGACCGGGACCGACCGGAATCCGCGGGTTACGGAGTTGCCATGAAATTTTGCGACTTCGTCTCCTGTGAGCGCGAAGTCCGGCATTCGGGACAACACGCGTTCCAGACCTACCTGGAATTCCAATCGCGCCAGGTTGGACCCGAGGCACCGGTGTACGCCGGCGCCGAATCCGAGGTGCCGATTTTCCCGGCGGTCGAGGATGCAGCGGTCCGCGTCCGGGAACTCCTGCTCGTCGCGGTTGGCGGCGGCGTAGTTCACGATGACCGACTCGCCGGGCGAGAAGGTGCATCCGCTCAGTTCGACCTCTTTGGCGACGGTGCGGGGGATGCCGTGAATCGATCCGGCGAACCGGATGAACTCCTCGACCGCCCGGGTGAGGAGTTCGGGAGCGTTGATCAGACGATCGCGCTCGGCTGGGTTGGTGGCGAGGTAGTGGTACGCGAACGACATTGCGCTGGCAGTCGTCTCGAGACCGGCCTGAACCAGAAGCATGGCGTTGGACACGATGTCGCCGAATGACAGTTTCTCCCCGTCGATTTCGGCAGAGAGCAGGACATCGATCATGTCGTCACCCAGCGGTTGGTCCATGCGTGCCTTCACGGCGTCGTGCAGGTGCTGATACAGCCCGCCCCAGGCGCCCATCCGGTCCTGCTCGGTGACGCCGTTGAGCGCCGTGTCGGTCAGCTCGATGCACAGCGGGACGTCTTCGACCGGCATGCCGAGCACGTACTTGAAGAACACGATTCCTGGTTGACGCCAGGCGATCTGGGCGAGGTCACCGCGACCGGACTCGATGAATTCGTCGATGAGCCGATCGGTCTCGATGCCGATTTCGGGGCGCAGCGCCTTCATCCGTGCCGGCGAGAAGTACGGGTTCAGGACCTTGCGGAATTTCTGCTGACGTGGCGGGTCGAGGGTGATCACCAGATCACCGGCGAGCTGCTCGGCGCCTTCGGGTGTCGGGCTGCTGGAGAAGTGTTCCCAGTCCTGCAGGATCTTGACGCACTCTGCGTAGCGCACCGCCACCCATGCGCCCGCCGGCGTCGCGCTGAGGAATGGTTTGTCGGTGCGGGCGAACGGCGACCGCTGTCGCATCACCGAGTAGACGTCGTATAGAAAGTCGTTGTCGTTGAAATCCTGGTGGCGCAGATCCCAGTTCTCGGCATGACATTCGAGTGATTTCGGCACAGTGGGGTCTCCTACGGACTGGCCGGCTGCCCAGCGGTCTGCCGCGCCTCCCGCTCTTGGTGGATACGCACCAGCTCGCGGAATCCGAGCCGGTGATACTTCGGCACGGGCTGGATACCCCATTCGTCCTGGGCGGTGTCCTTGCCTTCGGCGCCTTCGGGCGGGCCGAGCGGCGGGTAGGGGACCTTGCACTCCAGCGCATCGTCCGAGTAGCGGACTTTGAGGAGTTCACTGCAGATCTCGGTGAGGCTCAGCGTCGGATAGCCGTAGTACACCGCCATGAACGGGAGGGTGAACGCACCTTCGATGACGAGGGCGACCAGGCAGACCAGCACTGCTCGTTTGATCCATTTGTGCATGCGGGCGTAGTACGGCGTTGTGCCGGGCGGGAGGTCCTCGGCCTTGGTTTCGTCTGTGGTGGTCACAGTTAACTCCTTCAGTCCGAGAAGATTTCGCGGTTGACGGTGTGGAGGTAGGGGATGGCCAGGAAGGGGGTGATGTAGAAGATGTCGTAGAGCCACCAGCCGATGACGGGGAAGATGACTCCGGCGTAGCGGACGTCGGCGTACATGGTCATGTTGAAGATGTAGAGGCACCAGATCAGGACGCCCATCCAGCAGGTGATGATCATCCATTGGTGGCCCCAGCGCTTCATCTGCAGGAACCCGATCGCGGCGGCACAGCGCATCGCGAACACCGTGAGAATCATGCCGAAGACCATCGACTTCTCACCCGGGCCCGCGGCGCCCCCGATCCATAGTTCGTTGTAGTGCCAGAAGTAGCCGGCATCGAACATGTGGCCCCAGCCGATCATGAGTACCCGGTTGATCAGCGTGTGGTTGGCCACCAGATCCAGCGCCCAGCCCAAACTGTTGAGCATTCCGTCGATCAACACCAGATACCCGATGAGCGTGACGATCATCGGACGCACCGACAGCCCGGCCCGCTGAGCCTGGCGCTGCAGCCACACGCCGCGCATGAAGATGGGGAAGCCGATCAGGCCGGGGGCCCACATGCCCATCAACGCGGCACCGACGATCATCCATTTGTCGGCCCGACGCTGGGCCAGCCGTGATTCCTCGTGGTGGTCTTCGAGACTGACCGTGGTCACCGAGGTTTCCGGGTTTTCGGTGGCCGTCATAACTCCCACCACCCTCGGGTGAAGGACATGTAGAGCTGGATTCCGAACATCGCGAGCAGGTAACCGTAAATGACGACCTGTAGCACGATGAGGGCTCTCTTGCGCTTTCGTTCTTGTTCGTCCATCGGGGCGGACTCCTTTCTAGAGTGAGCTATCGGAGGAGGCCAAACTCGCCACCGCAACTTCGCGTAGCCCATCGCTGATCGCCCCGTCGGTGGACAGCGGCGCCAGGACGCAGGCCTCGGCGGCCTCGAGTTCTGTTGCACCGGAGGCGATCAACTGTGCTGCGGTGACGAGAACACGGGTCGACGGCGGTTCGAAGTGGAACGCTTCGTCGGCAGTCCGGATCGCCATCGCGCACTGGACGAGCCGCTTGGCCGTCGGCAGTCCAATTCCCGCTTCGGCGACGATCACCTCGGCCTCGCGATCGGGCGGCAGGTAGGTCATGGGCAAGGTGACGAAGCGCTGCCGGAAGGACGGTTTGAGCTCCTTGAGCGAGCTGCGGTAGGCCGGGTTGTACGAGCACACCAGCATGAAGGCCTCCGGTGCCGCGACCACTTCGCCGGCGCGGTCGAGGTAGAGCGCACGACGGTGATCGGTCAACGAGTGCAGGATGGCCAATGAGTCGTGGCGGGCTTCGACGACCTCATCCAGATAGCAGATCGCGCCTGCCTTTACCGCACGGGTGAGTGGTCCATCGGTCCACACCACGTCACCCCCGGTGACCATGAACCGACCGACCAGATCGGAGCTGGTGAGGTCGTCATGGCAGCTGATGGTGACGACGGGGCGACGTAACAACGCACCCATGTGCTCAACCAGGCGGGTCTTGCCGCATCCGGTCGGGCCGGTGAGCATCACCGGCAGACGTTGGTGGTAAGCCTGCTCGAAAAGCTTGATCTCGTTGGCATTCGAGTAGTACGTGTCTGTAGTCATGCGCGATCCGCCTCCGGCTCCTCACTCGTCGTCATGCTGATACCAGCTCCCTGTGGACATGCGCGAGGACCCGGGGCAGGTCTTCGACGCGGCGGATACGTTGGGATCGGCGGTCGCCGAAGACCTCCGGCAGCGGGTCGACCCGAACCGGGCCGACGCCGACGTAGTAGACGGAAACGCCCGCCTCGTTGGCTTCTTCGACGGCGTGCGCGGCATCGGCCCAGGCGTAGCGGCCCTCGTAACCTTCGTCGGAGATCAGGCCGTCGCCGATCACGATGAGCAGCCGTCGTTCCGATTGCTGTGACAGCAGCCGGATGGTCAGGTGGCGCAGCGGTGCACCGAGCCTGGTATATCCGCCGGTGGACAGGCCGAGGAGACTCGGCGGCACGAAGCGGCGGTCGCTGAAGTCCTTGAGGCAGCTCACCTCGACGCGGTGCCGGGTGTTTCCGGTGAAGGTGAATATGCCGTGCCGCTCCCTGGCCAGGGTCATCGCCCGAGACAGTGCGTCAGCACAGGCCAACTCCAGCTTGAAGATTCGCCCACCGTGTACGCCGAGCGACGAACTGCCGTCGAGCAACAGTGCGGTGGTCACATCGCGGCTGCTGGGCAGTAGTTCACGGAAGATGCGCGGCTCCACTGCCTCGCCGGCCGTCACGTCGATGTAGTGGCTGACGTACTGCTCGACGTCGAGGTCGGAGCCGTCCTCCAAGCGGTTCTTCATGGCACGGTGGGTGTGCTCGGAGAACCACTTCCTCAGCTCGGCCGAAGCGGAGCTCGGCTGGTGTGTTCCGCTGACATGTTGCCGTTCCAGAACCGCCACGTGATCGCGCAGGAAGCTCTGCGTCCACGCGTTCCATTCGGGGTACGGGATGCCCTGCCGATGCTCCGGGGTGACGTCGAGGTCGTTGTCATGGGGCCGGCTCGGTGGTGGCAGATTGGGGTTGCGGACGCCGCCGTCTCCGCCCACCGGAATGGAATACGGTCGTGGAAGACGCTTTTGCGTTGTCGTCCAGGGCATTCTGCCGAAGCTGCGGCGCAGTTTGTCGGTCAGGCCCTGTGGCGTTGTGAAGGCCCGCGGCAGTCGACCTATGAGTGGGTGAACGTCGGGCACATCGCCCGCGCGTGCCGCCTCGACCGCTCGACGCAGCATCTCGTCGGCGCCAGCGGTGGCCGGAAGTACTTCCAGGTCCGGGACGACATTTCCGAACTCGTCGAGCAGCCCAGGCCAGTTCGCCGCGATCCATCCCAGCGAGACCCCGGCCTCGACGATGGTCAGAGCGCGTAGTTCGCGGGCCGAGAGCTCGTTGAGCCGATAGTCGGCCAGCCGGTCCTTGGAAGGCGAACATTGAAGCGCCACACCGCAAGTGAGGGTTCGGCGTGTCCAGTCGCGTTCGAGGTGTGGATAGGGGACATGGACGTAGTCGAGCGTGGTACTTACGCCGAAGGCGCGGTGCCCTCCGGTGACCAGACGGACGCCCGCGCGGCGCTGCCCGCTCAGTGCAACGGCCGTCACGGCGCAACTGCGTTCGAGTGCCAATGCATGCGCATCGGAGAGTTCGGTCATGAGGTTCAGAACGTCCCGATGTTGGAGAACATCCAGTACCAGAACCAGATCACCAAGCCGGTTCCGCCCCATGCTGCGACATAGCGGAGGATCTCCCAGATCCAGTCCATTTCAGACCTCCTTATTGGTCAGGCCACGTAGGGCGGTTGTCACCAATTTGGCCAACATCGTGTCTCGGCCTTCGCCGTGTTCGGTTGTGGTCAACACGCCGTAGAGGCCGAGTAGGAAGAACGTCGCGCTGTAGAAGGCGTCGACCTCGGGGTGGACTTGACCGTCGCCGCAGGCCCGCTCGATCTCAGCGACGAGGAGCACGATCACCGGATGGTCGGTCCATTCGTCCCTGGTCGGCCTGGTCGGTGAGAAGTGCAGCGCGAGTAGCTCTTTGAAGAGTAGTGGCCCGAAACGCCGTTCGAGCCCGCTGACCAACTCGACCAGTCGGGTCAGCGTGGTGGGCAGATCGCAGGCACCGTCGAGAACGCGGGCGAAGTCAGTCGCCATTCTGGCCTCTTCGCGCCGCTCCAGCTCCAGCAACACGTGCTCCTTGCTGGGGAAGTGGAAGAAGAAGGTGCCATGCGCCACCCCTGCCGCGGCGACGATTGCGCCGACATCGGCACCGGCCATGCCAAACGCCGAGAATTCGGCGATCGCGGCACCGAGTATGCGTTCTCGCGTCTGCAGCCGACGTTGTTGGCGTGCTGACGGTTTCACCTCAGGCGACATGGTTCCGCCCTCTCAGTCCGAGAAGATTTCGCGGTTCACGGTGTGCAGGTACGGGATCGCCAGGAACGGGGTGATGTAGAAGATGTCGTAGAGCCACCAGCCGACGACGGGGAAGATGACTCCGGCGTAGCGGACGTCGGCGTACATGGTCATGTTGAAGACGTAGATGCACCAGATCACCACGCCCATCCAGCAGGTGATGATCATCCATTGGTGGCCCCAGCGTTTCATCTGCAGGAATCCGATACCCGCCGCGATCCGCATCGTGAAGACGGTGAGGATCATGCCGGCTTCCATCGCCTTCTCACCGGGGCCCGCGGCGCCGCCGATCCATAGTTCGTTGTAGTGCCAGAAGTAGCCGGCATCGAACATCGCCCCCCACCCGTTCAGCAGGATCCGGGCCAGGATGGTGTGGCTGGCCATCAGGTCGAGCGCCCACCCGACGGTGTTGATCGCAGCGTCGATGATGACCAGATAGCCGAGCAGGGTGACCAGCATCGGGCGCACGGTCAGGCCGTCCCGCTGGGCCTTGCGCAGGAGCCAGACCCCGCGAAGGAACAGCGGTAGGCCGAATATTCCGAGTGCGGCGGTCCCGATCAGCAGGCCGCCCGAGATCAGCCACTTGTCGGCCTGGCGTTGGGCGCGACGCGAGATCTCCATGTGCTCGTCGAGACCGCTCGTCGAGGTGCCCGGCGCGGTGGGCGCCGTGCGCCTGCTACTCGAACCGGTCAATCGCAGATCCATGAATGCTGACTATAGTCAGTAACGTAACCGAGTCAACTGCAGCCTCCGACTTCGGCGAAACGGCATTCCGGCAGGTTCTTCGTCGAATATCTGCTGCTGGAATGCCGTTTCGGCGCAGGATGGTGACGTCTGCGGTGGTCCTGGAGGCGACATATTGGGCTTTTTCATTGACGTGAGTCAGGTTGAGTCGTTAGATGAAGACTGTTTTCGGCGAGAGGGGGTTCTCAATGGCAATGGAACAGTTCGATCTCACCGGGCAGGTCGCGATCGTGACCGGCGCGGGCAAGGGAGTCGGCCAGGGCATCGCGCGGGTGCTGGCGGAAGCCGGCGCATCGGTCGTCGGGACGGCTCGCACGGAATCCGATATCGTCGCGACGATCGCGGGCATCGAGACGGCCGGTGGCAAGGGCGTCCCGGTTGTCGCTGACGCCATGAGTCGGCCGGATGGCGAACGCGTCGTCGAAACCGCGATGGAGCAATTCGGCCGGATCGACATCCTCGTCAACAACGTCGGCGGATCCACCTACGCGCGGTTCCTCGACATCACCGACGAGGACTTCAGGCACACCTTCGATTGGTGCGTCACCTCGGCGTTCATCATGAGCCAACTTGTGGCGCCCCACATGATCGAGGCCGGGCGCGGCTCGATCGTCAACATTTCTTCAGGCTCGGCCCGGTTCGGCATCCGCGCGTTGACCGCCTACTGCACGGCCAAGGGCGGTCTCGAGGCGCTGACCCGTGCGATGGCGCAGGAGTTGGCGCCGAAAATCCGGGTGAACGCGATCGCACTGGGGTCGTTCGCGACCGATGGCCTGCAGGGCAGCCTGGATATGTTGCCGGGCTCGCTGGAGAAGATGAACGAGGCAACGCCTCTGCACCGACTCGGCGATGTCGAGGATCTCGGCCGGCTGTGTGTTTATCTGTCGACCCGCGACTGCTACGCCACCAACGCTATCTTCCATGTGGACGGCGGTATCGAGTCGAACAACTCGCCGCTGCCGATCCCCGACTACTGAACACGAACGGAGCGCAACGATGCGCAGAGTGGTTCAATTCTCGACCGGCAACGTCGGCAGGCATTCCCTGGCGGCGGTCATCGGCAGACCGGATCTGAAGTTGGTGGGGGTCCATGCTTCGGGCCCGGAAAAGATCGGGCGTGACGCTGCCGAACTGTGCGGACACCGTGAGCCAACGGGTGTCATCGCGACCGACGACATCGACGCGCTGATCGCGCTCGGGCCGGATTGCGTGGTCTACACGGCGCTGGGTGAGACGCGGCCGATGGAAGCCATCGAGCAGATGTCGCGCTTCCTGGCGGCCGGGATCAACGTCGTCGGCACCTCGATGGTGTGGCTGGTCACCCCCCACCAGGCCGACGACTGGCTGCGGGTGCCGCTCGAACAGGCTTGCGCAGAGGGGAATTCGTCGCTGTACGTCAACGGCATCGACCCCGGCTACTCGGGGGACACGGCGGTGTATGCCGCGCTCAGTCTGGTCACTCGTGCCGAGTCGGTCACGGTCAAGGAGATCTTCGACTACGGAAATTACGACGACTACGAATACACCGGCACGGCCATGGGTTTCGGTACCACTCCGGACGACGACCTGCCGATGGCGTTCCAGCCTGGTGTGATCACGTCGATGTTCGGCGGCCTGGTGCGAAATCTCGCCGATCGTCTCGGGGTGGAATTAGACGAGGTCACCGAGCGTTTCGAGCCGTGGTACACCCCTGAGCGCATCGAATGCACGATGATGACCGTCGAGCCAGGGCAGTTGGCTGGGACGCGATTCGCCGCCGAAGGCGTTCGAGGCGGCGTGCCGGTCATCACCATCGAACACACCACGCGCCTCACACCCGCGGCGGCACCCGATTGGGAATATCCGCCCGACGGGCAGTCGGGCGTGCACCAGGTGATCGTGGAGGGGGAGCCGCGCATCGAAATGAGCACCAGCCTGTCCCATCCGGTGCTGGATGTGACCGATGCCGGGTGCGTGTCCACAGCCGCTCGTGTGGTCAACGCGATCGACTGGGTGTGTCGCGCGCCCGCGGGATTGGTCGCAGTCGAGGATATTCCACCGACCTCGATGATCCGCGGATTGATGTGGTGAGTGGTCAACGTTCTCTCGCGCTACACCGTGAGTAGAACCCAGACCGCGGCGATCGAGCACAAAGCGGCTGTCCCGTAAGCGCATACCGCGATCGCCCAGTCGAAGCGGCCGAGTTTCAGGCCGTGTTCGACCATGAACCGGGCCCGGTGGGCCCAGTGGAACAACCCCAGCACGAAGATGCCCGCCAGTACAATCCTGGTCAGCGGATTGCGCATCACGGCCAGCAGCTGCCCCGGGTCGGGGGCGTCGAGCAGCCCGAGCGGGAACACCACGCCGAACAGCAACATCAGCACCGGCAGCGTCAGTGCGCTCACCATGCCACCGGCCGAGAACAACAGCCAGAAGTATGGTTCCGGTGTCCGGCGGGTCGTCGCGCTCATGCCAGCACCACCCAGGCGATCACCGCTGAGACGGCCAGCCACGCGAGGTAGTGGCCGGCCAGCACCGCACCCGCCGGCACGCGTCGGCCCCGCAGGTGCACGACCATCGCCCGGGGCGCCAGGCTGAACCAGGTGATGGTGTGCAGCAACAGGAATGCCAGCGTCACGAGGTTCAGCACGATCACCAGCGGGTGGCTGCTGAAAGCCGCGAACCAGTCCTGGTGGCCGGTGCTGTATGCCCACACGAGGATCACCAGGTACACCACCGACCAGGCCACGAACTCGCAACTGAGCTCGCGCAGCATGTACCGCAGATAGGACGCCCGTTTGGTCCACCACAGCAGCGGAACCGGCTGCCGATAGGTCGTCATCGTGCGGCCCTCGGCAGGAGCAGGCTCTTCACCGAATGTGTTGCCGCCGTGAGCTTGTAGCGCTGTATCGCGCCGGCCGGGTCGACACCCTTCGGGCAGGCCACCGAGCATTCACCGACGTAGGTGCACGCCCAGGCACCGTCGGCGGCGGCCAGCACATCGCGACGGTCCTCCTCGCCTTCGTCGCGGGAATCCAGGTTGTAGCGCTGGGCCAGCGCGATCGCCGCGGGCCCCAGGAAGTCCGGGTCCAGCGCGTACACCGGACACGCCGAGTAGCACAGCATGCAGTTGATGCACATGCTGAACTGCTTGAACTCATCCAGTTCGGCTGGGGTCTGGCGGTATTCGTCATCCTCGGCCGGCTCGTCGTTCTCGCGGATGATCCATGGCTTGACCCGGGGCAGTTTGGTCATGAAGTCGCTGATGTCGACGACGAGATCGCGGATCACCGGGAAGTTGCGCATCGGCTCCACCCGCACCGGGCCGGGGAGATAGTCGACGAGGAACGTCGCGCATGCCAGTTTCGGCTCGCCGTTCACTGTCATGCCGCAGCTGCCGCAGATCCCCATCCGGCATGACCACCGGAAACTCAGTGTGCCGTCGAGCCGGTCCTTGATGTAGTTCAGCCCGTCCAGTACCGCCCATTCCCGGGTGAGGGGGACATCGTAGGGCTGCAGCACCGGCTCGCTATCGGTTTCGGGCCGATACCGGGCCACCTCCATGACAATTCGGTCTGCCATCTCATCTCCCGTAGATCCGTTCGCCCGGTGGCCAGCGGGTGACGGTGACCGGCAGGTAGTCGATCCGCGCTGAGCCGTCGGACTCTCGATGGGCCATGGTGTGGGCCAGGAACTGTTCATCGTCGCGGCTGGGGAAATCTGTCCGCTGGTGTGCGCCGCGGGATTCGGTGCGGTGCAGGGCCGATTCGATGATCGTCTGGGCGATGTCGAGCATCCCGGACAACTCGAGGAAGGCCAGCAGTTCCGTGTTGAACGTGTGGCTGTGGTCGTCGATCCCGGCGTTGGCGAAGCGCTCCTGCAGCTCCCGCACCTGTTCGACGGCCTTGGTCAAGGTGGGGCCGTCGCGGTAGATGCCGGCGGCGGTCTCCAGCACGGTCTGCATGTCGGTGCGGATATCGGCGATGCGTTCACCACCGCTCTCGGTGCGCCGGCTCAGGTCGTGTTCCAGGCGAAGTTCTTCGGTGCGGGCCTGCGTCTGCACCGCGGTGGGGACCGCGCCGACGCCGGACACATACTCGGCCGCGGCGCGCCCGGCGCGGGCGCCGAACACCAACAGCTCCGGCAGAGAGTTCGAGCCCAGCCGGTTGGCCCCGTTGATGCTGACGCATGCCGTCTCGCCGGCGGCGTACAGCCCGGGAAGGGTTGTGGCGCCGTTGATATCGGTGTGGACTCCGCCCATCATGTAGTGCACGACGGGCCGCACCGGCACCAGCTCGGAGACGGGATCGATGTGCTGATAGTCGCGGCACAACTCGCGCACGAACGGCAGCTTGGTGTCGATGAGCTTGGCGCCCAGGTGCCGTAGGTCCAGGTACACCACGGGACCGTACGGGGTTTCGTCGGTGCGGCCCTTGTCCAGCTCATGGACGAACGCCTGCGACAACCGGTCTCGCGGGCCGAGTTCCATGCTGCGCAGCTTGGGTTCTGGTGTGGGCGTGCCCAGGTCGTAGTCCTGCAGGTACCGGTAGCCGTCCTTGTTGAGCAGCCAGCCTCCCTCGGCTCGGGCGGCCTCGGTGATCAGGATGCCGGTGAACGGCAGCCCGGTCGGGTGGTACTGCACGAATTCCATGTCCTTGAGCGGTGCTCCGGCCCGGAACGCCAACGCCATCCCGTCGCCGGTCTTGATGTTGGCGTTGGTGGTGAAGGGGAACACGCGGCCGCATCCGCCGGTGCACATGATGACCGCGTCGGCCAGGATCGTCTCGATGCGTCCGGTGGCCAGCTCGATCGCCACGAGACCGCGGACCACACCGTCATCGACAAGCAGTGTGGTGGCGAACCATTCGTCGTAGCGGGCGATGCCGGGGTAGGAGAGCACCCGCTGGAACAGGGTGTGCAACAGGTGGAATCCGGTCTTGTCGGCGGCAAACCAGGTGCGCAGCTTCTTCATTCCGCCGAATGCGCGAACCGCGATGTGTCCGTCCGGTGTTCGGCTCCATGGGCAACCCCAGTGTTCGAGCTGCATGAGCTCGAGCGGTGCCTCGGCGACGAAGGCTTCGACGGCGTCCTGATCGCAGAGCCAGTCGCCGCCGGAGATGGTGTCGTAGGCGTGTTCGTCTATGGTGTCGTCGGCGCCCGCGACGGCCGCGGCGCCGCCCTCCGCCGAGACGGTGTGGCTGCGCATCGGGTACACCTTCGACACGATCGCCACGTTCAGGCGCGGGTCGGTCTCAGCGATGGCGATCGCGGCGCGCAGACCGGCGCCACCCCCACCGATCACCACTATGTCGTGTGAGGCGGTCATCGGCCGTTCTCACACTTCGAAGGCCTCATGCTCTCGGCAGCGCTCGTCTCGCAGCACCTTGCCGTCATGCCTCACGGTGCGGATGGCCACGCATCCGTCGTGGTAGACATGCCGGGTCTCACGGCAGCCGCAGGCGAACTTGAAGTCGTCGAAGCTGAGGCCGTCGTCATCGTTCTCGATGTGGTGGTCGCCCTGGGTGGTGCGCCCGCAGGGTGCCTTCTGGCTGGGGAAATGCGTCGTTGTGGCGGTCATGGCCCGCCTCCTCGGGTCCGGCATAAGTGATCCAGATCACATCAGCGTATGCCAGCGGCAACCCACCCGTCCATGGCTACTTCAACTGGTCCCGTAGCTCCCGCTTGAGCACCTTGCCGTAGCTGTTCTTCGGCAGTGCGTCGATGAACTCGTAGCGCTTGGGCCGTTTGAACCGGGCGATGCGTTCCAGCAGATGCGCATCGAGTGCTGCCGCATCGACGTCGCCGACCACGAAGGCGACCACCACCTCGCCCCAGTCGGCATCGGGTGCGCCGACGACGCCGGCCTCGATCACGTCGGGATGCTCCAGCAGCGCTTCCTCCACCTCGCGGGGATAGATGTTGCTGCCCCCGCTGATCACCACGTCCTTGGAGCGATCGCGCAGGGTGAGGTAGCCGTGCGCGTCGAAGGAACCCATGTCGCCGGTGTGCAGCCAGCCGTTCTTGAGCGTCGTGGCGGTGGCGGTTGGGTTGTTCCAGTAGCCCGACATGACGACGTCGCCGCGGCAGACGATCTCGCCGATCTCGTCGACGGCGGCTTGCGTGCCGTCCTCGTGCAGCACGGCCACCTCGACGCCGGAGCGCGGATAGCCGACCGAGCCCAGTGTCGCGTCGTCGGCATCGACGTGGTCCCGGCGGCGCAGCCCGGTGATCGTCATGGGTGCCTCGCCCTGCCCGTAGAGCTGCACGAAGATCGGCCCGTAGGCGGCCAGCGCCTTCTTGAGGCTGTCGACGTACATCGGACCGCCGCCGTAGACAACGGTTTTGAGGTTCTGCGGGCGGGGCCGGCCGGTTTGAACGAGCCGCTGCACCATGGTCGGGGCCAGAAAAGCACTGCTGCCGGGGTGGTGGCCGCACAGATCGAGGAACTCGTCGGGTTCGAATGCCGCGGACTCCGGTATCACCTGGCGGGCGCCGCGCAGCACGTACGGCGGGATGTACAGGCCGGACCCGTGGGACATCGGGGCGCCGTGGATCAGGCTGCAGTTCTCGTCCGGGTCGTCGAAGTCGGCCAGGTGCGCCACCGTCATCGCCAGCAGGTTGCGGTGGGACAGCATGGCGCCCTTGGATTTTCCGGTGGTGCCGCTGGTGTAGAACAGCCAGGCCAGTGAACCCGGGTCGCTCAAAGGGGGGTCGGCAGCTTCGGCACCGAATCGATCCGAGTAAGCCTGGCCGCCGATGGTCTCGACGGGCACGTCGGTGGCCGCCAGGCCGTCGGCGATCTTGGCCGATGCGAATACCTGCGCCGCACCGGAATCGGCCAAGATGTCGGCCATCTCGCGGGGATGCAGCTTGTAGTTGACCGGCACGAACGCACACTCGGCAGCCCAGATCGCGAACATCAGCTCGACGATCTCGGGCCGGTTCTCGCTGGCGACGGCGACGCGGGTGCCGCGGTCGCCGAGTGCCTTCAGCGAGGTGGCCAGTCGCAACACCCGCTCACGCAATTGGGCCCAGGTCAGCAGTTGGCGTTCGCCCAGAAACACCGCGCCCCGGTCGCCGAACCTCGTCGCGGCCTGGTCGAGCACCGCGAAAGTGTTCATTCCGCAACCCACTTGGCGCTGAGTGCGAAATCGGACAGGTACTTCGTCGAGCTCCAGCCGCCGTCGACGACGATGGTCTGTCCGTTGATGAAGCTGCCTCCGTCGGAACACAGGAACGCGACGGTGGACGCAATATCCTCGACCCGGCCCAGCCGGGTGTGCGGCGTCATCTCCGTCTGCATCTTGCGGAAACCCTCGTTCTGCAGCCGTTGCTCAACCATCGGCGTCACCGTGACACCGGGCGCCACCGCGTTGCACCGGATGCCCTGGGCCCCGTACTGGCAGGCGATGTGCGTGGTGAGCGCCGTCAATCCACCCTTGGCGGCGGAGTACGCGCCGCCGCGCAGTCCGCCGACGACGGCGAACGTGGAGGTGACGTTGATGATGGCCGAGCCGGGTCCCATGTGCGGGATCACGTCGCGAGCCAGCCGGAACGGCGCCCGCAGCATCAAACCCAGGAAGTAGTCCAGCGTTTCGTCATCGGTCTCGTGCAAGGGCTTGGGGCTGCCGACACCGGCGTTGTTGATCAAGAAGTCGATGCGACCCCAGCGGGTCGACGCGGCCTCGACGATGCGTTGCGGCGCGTCGTCGTCGGTCAGGTCGACTGCCAGGGTCGCGATCTGGTCCGGGGCGGCCCGTTCGAGTTCGGCGAGCCGGTCGGTGTCGCGGCCGGTTCCGAGCACGGCCATCCCGGCCTCGGCGAGTTTGGTGGCACACCCGAATCCGATGCCGCTGCTGGCTCCGGTGACGATCGCAACCTGCATTAGTCGTGCCCCTTCAGAGTCGCTCGGATGTGATGTTTCAGCACTTTGCCCGCGTCGTTCTTCGGCAGGGCATCCCAGACTTCCACCCGCTCGGGTGTTTTGAACCGGGCCAACCCGTGCTCGGCCAACACCCGGCCCACCTCCGAGACGTCAGGGCACCGGCCGTCCGCGGTCACCAGCACCGCGCAGGCGCGTTCCCCGGTGCGGTCGTCGGGTACGCCGACCACGGCTGCCTCGACGATGCCGAGGTGACCGACCAGGATGTCCTCGACTTCCTTGGGCGAAATGTTCTCGCCGTTGCGGATGATGAGGTCCTTGGCCCGCCCGGTCACCTGCAGGTAGTCGCCGTCGACCCATCGGCCGAGGTCGCCGGTGCGGAAAAAGCCGTCTTCGTCGAAGGATTCGATCTCGTCCTCCGGGTGCAGGTAGCCGAGCAGCATCTGCGGGCCCCGGGCCCGGATCTCTCCGGAGACCAGCCGGATCTCGGCGATGCCGGGCCGGCCGTCGGTCTCGGCAGCGTGCTCGACGCTTCCGGGTTCCAGTGCGCCGACGGTGGTGACCGGAACCTCGGTAGAGCCGTACACCCGGCTGACCACGGCGCGTTCGAAATAGCCGGAGGCCCGCCGGATGAGCGACGGCGGCACCGATGCGCCACCGCAGATGAACACCTTGAGATCGGGTAGCCGGGTGCCGGCTCGCTCGGCGGCCCCGAGCAGCTGTTCCAGAAATGGTGTGGCCCCGGCCATGTGGGTGCATTTGCGTTCGCTCATCAGGGCGACGCCGTGCTCGGCGTTCCAGCGCTGCATCAGTACCGCGGTGCTCCCCAGCAAGAGCGGGCATTCGAAGGCGTAGATGGAGCCGCCGATGTGGGCGATGGGGGAGGGTACCAGGAAGGTGTCGCCAGGGTCGATCATCCAGTGGTCGCGCAGCTGCAGGATCAGTGCGTTGATCGAGTTATGGCTGTGCAGTACTCCTTTGGGGCGTCCGGTGGTGCCCGAGGTGTACATGATCATCCGGATGTCGTCCGGGTCGAGCGCGGGCAGATCGCGGTCCGGTGCGGCCGGGCGGGTGTCGAAGGTGTGGTGCGGCCCCGGATCCCCGCGCAGCACCACCACTTCCGGTGGCGTGTCCAACTGGCCGCACACCCGGGTGAGCATCGCGGCGTAGTCGTGGGTACCGAACTGGGCGGGGATGAAGATCGCGCGACTGTGAGCATCATCGAGGATGAAGCGCAGTTCCCGGTCGCGAAGGGAGGGCAGGATCGGGTTGACCACCATGCCGGCCAGGGTGGCGCCCAGATAGATGATGGCCGCCTCGTGCCAGTTGGGCAGCATGAAGGACACCACGCTGCCGGTGGGCATCCACTCGGTCAGCCGCATCGCCAGAGCCCGGGCGCGGTCGTGCAATTCGCGCGCCGTCAGCGTGATGTCGCCGTCGACCATCAGCACGCGCCCGGGGGCGTCGCGCGCCGCATCGGCCAGGGCGCCGGCCAAGGTCGCGGACCCCCACAGACCCCGGGCGTACGCGTCGGCCGCACGGGTCTGGTCCTGTCCCGCCAGGTTTCGCACCCCGACTCAGCCTTTGACCCGGCGCATCGTCATGGCATGCCGGAACCGGTCCGACGGGTGGGTGTTGACGGTGACCTGGGCGATCTCCCCGTCGGAGGTGGTGTAGGTGCGTTGCATCTGCAGGGCCGCGCTGCCCGCGGCGATCTTGAGTCCCGCGGCCAGTTCGGGTGAGGTGACGATCGCCGAGATCTCTTGGTGCACTTCGACGATGCTGACGCCGAACAGATCCTCGATCAGCGGGAAGATCGGTCCGGAATGGCGTTGCAGCAGCCGGCCGACGGCGGCGAAGCTGCGGTTGATGTAGTACTCGGTGCGGCACACCGGTGCCACATCGCCGTCGGCCTGCCGGTAGCCACGCACCGCCAGCCACTGCTCACCGAGCGGGAGCCCGGTGCGCTCGGCCAACTCACCGTCGAT
Organism: Mycolicibacterium neworleansense; assembly: GCF_001245615.1. Taxonomy (NCBI): domain Bacteria; kingdom Bacillati; phylum Actinomycetota; class Actinomycetes; order Mycobacteriales; family Mycobacteriaceae; genus Mycobacterium; species Mycolicibacterium neworleansense. Next base: position 663,542 of record NZ_CWKH01000003.1, on the reverse strand, counting down.
CGTGACCATGGCGTTGGACTCGATGGTGAACTGGGCGCCGGTGGCGAACGCCAGCAGGTCGTTGATCGAGACCACGTCCTGGGCATAGGTATTCGTGGCGGCCCGCGGTGCCACCGTGGTGCCCGCCCGCGGGCGGGAGATGACCAGGTTGTCGTCGCGCAGCCGCCGTAGCGCCTCACGGACGGTGTACCGGCTGACCTCGAACCGCTCACATAGTTCGTGTTCGGTGGGCAGCTGTGCGCCCACCGGGTACACCCCGTCGACGATCTCCTTGCGCAGGGTGCGTGCGACCTGCAGGTAGCGGTGGTCGGCCGGTGTGACAGTCATGGTGTCAGCCTCTGCGCAGCGCCAGGACGCTGCCGTCGCCGTCGCCCGAGATATAAAGCGTGCCATCGGGTCCCGCGGTGATCCCGGCGAACGGGCCCTGTGGACCGGAGAACGGCGGCATGCCCTTGAGCGGCTTGGGGGTCACCCCGGGCGGCGGTCCGACCGGCAGTCCCGTGGCGATCGTGGTGCGGGCCGCGGTATCGTATTCGTACTCGACAATTTCTTTGCTGCCCGAATCGACGATGTAGAGTACGCCGTCGCGCACGAGGACTCCGTGCGGCGTGTGTAATCCGTCGACCAGCGGTGTGACACTGCCGCCGTGCACCCGGATGACGGCGCCGGCCACCGATACCAGCGGTGCGCCATCGGGCGCGATCGCCACACCGACCGGGGTGTCCAGGCCGGAGGCCAGCACGCTGACCGAACCCTCGCGGACCGAGAGGAGCCGTCCGGCACCCTGTTCCACGACCACCACGGAACCGTCGGGGGCCTGTGTCACGCCGTAGGGCTGGTCGATGCCGCTGGCGAGCACCTGGCTCACCTCGTCCTCGGCGCCGCCGGGGCGATAGCGGGTCACGGTGTCGGCCGCAGTGGTGACGATGAATTCCCCTGGCCCCGAAGCCGTTACGCCACGCAGGAAGCCCGGGTAGCCGGGCGAGAACAGCATCGCGACAGTCTCCAGGGCGCCGTTGGCGCCGACCCGGTAGAAGTAGGTGCCGTCGGCGACATAGAGATTGCCGTCGGGGCCGACGGTGAGATCCAGCGGCCAGTTCAACCCACCGGGCAGCAGGGCCTGAGTGCTGCCGCCGGACAGGATCTCGGTGATCTCACCGGTGAAGTTCGAGACGAACAGCCGGCCGTCGACCAAGGTGCAGTTGTCCAGGCCGGGGTTCAACTGGGCCAGCAGGGTCTGCTCACCGGTGCGTGGATCGATGCGCAGCACCTGGCCGCTGGCCACCTGGGTGGACACGATGTAGCCGTCGGCGTCGAACTTGACCGAGTCCGGGACGCCCAACCCGCCGGCCACCACCTCGGGCCGGCCGCCATCGGGATCGATGCGCCAGATCTCGTTGGCGCCCATCACGGGGAAGTAGAGCAGGCCGTCGGGCCCGACCTCCATGGCATTGGGTGAGGGCACGTCCTCCAGCAGGATCCGCGGGGCGCCGCCGGCCAGGTCGAACTCCATGAGCCGACCGCCCTCCCGGCACTCGCCGATGAACAACCGGCCCTGATGGAAGGTGATGCCGTTGGCCGAGGGGACGTCGTCGCGCAGCACGCGGGTGGCACCGTCGGCTCCGCGCACGCTGACGCGGCCATCCATCACCTCGGTGGCGTAGAGATTGCCTGCCGGGTCGAAGGCCACGTCGTCGGGGGCGATGATGTCGCCGCCCTTGGCGCTGACGGTTTCCAGCCGCCCGGTTTCCAGGTCGAGCGCGCTGATCTGGCTGCCGGTCACCTGTGCGACGTAGATGCGGCCGTCCGGGCCGGTGCGCAGCCCGTTCGCGCCGAACAGCCGGCTCGGGCCGGTGACCTGCTCCAGCGTCCAGTCCGCGGCCACGGACGGGTTTGCGGTGTATCTCGCATCGGATACCAGAGGGGGGCTCATGACCTCGGACGTTAGCAACTCGCTGTAGTCCAGACAATAGCCGCCAGGAACCTCAGATCCACCCTTGACGGTTGAATAACTGCTGCGGAATAGTGTTCTCCAATATGAAGATCGTCATTTATTGTCCGGACAAATGAGGCACACGAATCGGCAGGGGATGCGAATGGACAGTTCCCTGAGCTTGGACGGTCGGGTGGTGGTGGTGTCGGGCGCCGGCGGTGGCGGGATCGGCACCACCGTCACGCGGATGGCGGCCGAGGCCGGGGCGACCGTCGTTGCGGTCAGCCGCTCACAGGACAACCTCGACACCCACGTCGCACCGCTGGCCGACAAGGGGCTGAAGGTCATGACCGTGGCCGCCGACGCCTCCACCGATGACGGGATCGCCACGGTGCTGGAAGCGGCCCGTCAGGCAGACGGCGCGCTGTACGGCCTGGTAAATGTCGCCGGCGGAGCCGCCCCGTCCACCTGGATGCCGGCCACCCGCGTGTCGCGGGCCGACTGGCGCGAGCTGTTCACCGCCAACCTGGAAACGATGTTCTTCATGAGTCAGGCGGTGGCTGCCGAGATTCGGTCGCAAGGCAATCCGGGCTCGATCGTGTCGGTGTCCTCGATCAGCGGTATGAACACCGCGCCCTATCACGTGGCCTACGGCACCGCGAAGGCCGCGATCGTCGCGGCCACCCGCACGATGGCCGCCGAGCTCGCCGCGGACGGCATCCGCGTCAACGCCGTCGCCCCCGGGGTGACCGAAACCGCCGCCTCGGCAACCTATGTCGACGCCGACCCCGACCGGGACCAGCGGGCGATCGCGATGGGCCGGCGCGGCACTCCCGAGGAGCAGGCCGGGGCCATCCTGTTCCTGCTCTCGGATCTGTCCAGCTACATCACCGGCCAGACCATCCTGGTCGACGGCGGGCTGAACCTGCGCTGGACGCATCTCGGTGCCGACAACACCTCGCTGTTCCTCAAGGACGAATCCTTCCGCGAAGCCATCAGGAGGATCTAGTGGCCCATACCGAATCCGATCTCGACGCCGCGATGGAAGTCGACGCCGAACCGGACGACTCGACCGGCGTCATCGCCGAGGACCTTTCTGCGCCGACGACCATCCCGGTCGAGGCCTATATCTCCGCGGATTACGCCCGCGCCGAACGGGATCGGCTGTGGCGCAAGGTGTGGCAGCAGGTCGGCCGGGTCGAGGAGATCCCGGAGATCGGCAGTTACCTGACCTACGACATCCTCGACGACTCGATCATCGTGGTGCGGACGGGTCCAAACGAATTCACTGCCCACCACAACGTCTGTATGCACCGTGGCCGCAAGCTCATCGACAATCCCGAGGGCGCCAAGAACGCGACCGGCCGAGCCCGGAAGTCTTTTGTCTGCGGGTTCCACGGCTGGACGTACGGTCTCGACGGGGCCTGCACACACATCCGGGAACAGGACGACTGGCAGGGCAAACTCACTGCGAGCAACACGCACCTGGCGCCCGTGCAGGTGGATACCTGGGGCGGGTGGCTGTTCATCAACATGGACCCGCACTGTGAGCCGCTGATCGACTACCTGTACCCGGCGGCCAAGATCCTCGACCCGTTCGGGTTGGAGAACATGCGCTACAAGTGGCGCAAGTGGTTGTACTTCGACTGCAATTGGAAGGTCGCGATGGAGGCCTTCAACGAGACGTACCACGTGTTCACCACGCACCCGGAGTTCAACCAGTTCGGCGAGTTCAAGGGCTGGGCGAAGGCGCAGGGCAAGCACAGCAACATCGGGTACGACGCGCCGAAAGGTATGGACGAGACCAAGTCCAAGATCCGCCTGGGCACCGGTGATCCGCGCATCTCCACCGCCGAGATGCAGGTGTACACCATGGAAGAGACCAATGCGACGACGACGAACACACTGGTGAATGCCGCCAAGCGACTGGTCGACGAACTGCCCGAGGGCACCCCCGCCGACGAGGTGTTGCAGCACTGGCTGGCCTCGGCCCGCCGCGACGACGAGGCGCGCGGCGTGATCTGGCCGACCATCCCGCCCGACATCCTGGGGCAGAGCGGCACGGCCTGGCAGATCTTCCCGAACTTCCAAGTGGGGCAGGGTCTGACCAGCGCGCTGTGCTACAGCGCGCGCCCCGATCCGAGCTACAACCCGGACAAGTGCATCTTCGAGGTCGCCGTCTTCGAGCTGTATCCCAAAGGTGAAGAGCCGCAGACCGAGTGGGCCTACACCCCGAAGGACTCACCGAACTGGCTGTCGGTGCTGCCGCAGGATTTCTCGAATATGGCGGCGGTGCAACAGGGGATGAAATCGGCGGGTTTCCCGGGAACTCTGCCTAATCCCTATCGCGAACGCAGCACGGTCAACCTGCACTACCAACTTTCCAAGTACATGGGCACCGGAGAGCCCACCGACATCCAGTGATTTGTGCACGCCCACCAACGCCCACGGCGCGTGAACGTGCACAAATCGCCCGATAAGGAGCCGTAAATGAAAGTCAATCTGGGTACGGGAGCGCAGAACTCCCAGGACTGGGAGCGGGTGCTCGCCGGGGACTTCAGCACCCCGCCCGCCACGCCGGACTACAAGTGCGTGCAGGCCGCGCTGGCCCTCGGTGATCTCGCCGAACCGCTGGGCTTCGACGGGATCTGGTTCCCCGAACACCACGGCACGCCATATGGCATGACGCCCAACCCGATTCAGGCCCTCACCTACTTCGCCGGACGCACCGAGCGGGTCAGCCTGGGTACCTTCGTGGCAGTGGTGCCGTGGTGGAACCCGATCCGGCTGGCCACCCAGATCGCCTATCTCGACATCGTCTCCAACGGTCGCTACACCACGATCGGCCTGGGCCGCGGTGTGTCGAAGGGGGAGTTCGCCGCCGTCGGTGTGCCGCGTGAGGAGAGCCGCGACCGCTTCAACGAGACGCTGGACATCCTCAAGCTGGCCTTCTCCGGTGAGCGGTTCTCCTACGACGGCAAGATCTTCAGCTTCCCGGAGATGTCGCTGCGCCCCGAGCCGATCAGCACCGACCTGTTCGATCGCATCTACAGCTCATCCTCGACCGCCGAGTCGCTGGAGATCCTGTCGCGGCGCGGCATGGTCCCGCTGTTCGTCGGCAACAAGCCGATCACCGATGCCGGCGAAGAGGTGCGCAAGGTCAACACCTTCCGCGCCGAAGAAGGCCTGGGGCCTTGTCAGCCCAAGAACGTGATGTTCATGTACTGCGTGGGCTCCGAGGACGAGGTCGGCCAAACCGAGGAGTGGATCTGGACCGCCAACCGCGACGTCAACGTGCACTACGGTTTTGCCGACGCGTCGAACTTCAAGGGCGTCAAGGGCTATGAGGCCTACGCCGCCCGCGAGGCAAGTGCGACGGCGGTGCTCGCGTCTGAGGTGGGCAACCAGAAGAAGGGCGGTCCGCCCGGATACCACGCGTCCAACCTGCTGATCGGGACCCCCGAGACAGTGTTCGAAAAGCTCAAGGCCGCGCAGGAGGCCTGCTCGTTCTGTGAGGTCACCATCGTCCCGCAGTTCGGCACCATGCCGTACGAGAAGGCCATGGAGTCCACCAAGCTGTTCGCGGCCGAGGTCTTGCCCGCGGTGCACGACATGCCTGCTCCGCTGCACGCGGCCGCCCTGCCGGAGAAGGCCAACGCATGATCCAACCGTGTGGTCCCACCGACGTCCCCACCGACATCGACATCGACGCGATCCGGGAGAAGTACGCCGCCGAGCGGGCCAAACGGCTGCGGCCCGAGGGTGCCGACCAGTACCTGGAACTGGAAGGCGAGTTCGCCGAGTTCTATGAGGTCGACCCGTATACGACGGTGACCGAACGGGATCCGATCGTCGAGGATGCCGATGTCGTCATCCTCGGCGGCGGATTCGCCGGCCTGCTGGCCGGGGCCTACCTGAAGAAGGCGGGGGTCGAGGGGATCCGGGTCATCGAGATGGCCGGCGACTTCGGCGGGGTCTGGTACTGGAATCGCTTCCCGGGAATCCAGTGCGACAACGACGCCTACTGCTACATTCCCCTGCTCGAAGAACTCGACTTCATGCCGAGCAAGAAGTTCGCCGACGGCGCCGAGATCTTCCAGCACTGCCGCAACATCGGCAAGCATTTCGGCCTGTACGACGGTGCCCTGTTCTCCACCCAGGTGCGCGAACTGCGTTGGGACGACGCGACACAGCGCTGGCAGATCAGCACCAACCGGGGCGATGAGATCCGGGCCCGGTTCGTCGTCATGGCGCAAGGCTCCTACAACCGGCCGAAGCTGCCGGGCATCCCCGGTATCAGGGACTACACGGGGCACGTGTTCCACTCCGCACGCTGGGATTACGACTACACGGGCGGTGACGCCGACGGCGGCCTGCACAAACTGGCCGACAAACGCGTCGCCCTCGTCGGCACCGGTGCGACCGGCATCCAGTTGGTACCGCACCTCGGCCGTGACGCCGAGCAGCTGTTCGTCTTCCAGCGGACCCCGTCCTCGGTCGACGCGCGTACCAACCCACCCACCGATCCGGCCTGGGCCGCGGCGCTGCAGCCGGGCTGGCAGGAAGAGCGCAAGCGCAACTTCCACAACTGGTCGCCGTTCGTCGGGGTGGTGTTCGGCGAACCAGATCTCGTGTGCGACTTCTGGACCGAGCTCGGTCGTAACCTGACCGCCCGGATCGCGGCCAGCGAGAACCCCGCAGAAGTGACCATCGAGCAGATAATGGCGTTCCGCGAGGAAGAGGATTTCAAGATCATGGAGCGGCTGCGCCGCCACGTGGCCGAGATCGTCGAAGATCCCGCGACTGCCGAGGCGCTCAAGCCGTACTACCGATTCATGTGCAAGCGGCCGACATCCAGCGAGCACTACCTGGCCACGTTCAACCGGCCCAACGTGACGCTTGTCGACGTGTCGGCATCCAAGGGCGTGGAACGGCTGACCGAGAAGGGCATCGTCGCCGACGGTGTCGAATACGAGGTCGACTGCGTCATCTTCGCGAGCGGCTTCGAGATCTCCACCGAGATCAGCCGCCGGTTCGCGATCGAGAACATCGTGGGCCGCGACGGTCTGTCGCTGTTCGACTACTGGCAGAACGACTACAAGACCCTGCACGGGATGACCAGCCGCGGATTTCCCAACCAGTTCTTCATGGGGTTCATTCAGGGCGGCGTGTCAGCCAACACCACGGCCATGTTCGAACAGCAGGCCAAGCACATTGCCTACATCATCGCCGAGGCGCAGAACCGGGGTGCCGGCACGGTCGAGCCGAGCCAGGAGGGCCAGGATGCCTGGGTGGCGACGGTCCGCGAACTGTCGATCGACAACTCGGCCTTCGAACTGTCCTGTACGCCGGGCTATTACAACAACGAGGGACGCGGCGGCGCCGAGCGCAACGGCGCATTTCTCGGCGATTTCTACTCGCCCGGGTTCTACGCCTTCGATGAGCTGATCGCCGAATGGCGGGCCAAGGGCGACCTCGACGGATTAGAGCTCACATGACGACGACCACTGCGCTGCAGACCCGGGACATCAAGCCGCGCATCGGGACCGAGATCCGCTCCGACAAGGCGACGCTGCTCTCCGGCGAGCATGCCGGGCGCATCCGGGAACTGCTGGAGCAGCGCGGCGTGCTGGTGTTCCCGCAGATCGGGTTCACCGATGACGAGCAGATCGCCTTCACCGAAACCCTCGGCACCTTCGCCCCCGAGCACCAGGGCGAGAAGCTCTACAAGGTGTCGCTGGACACCGAGGTGAACAAGCAGGCCGACTATCTCAAGGGCTCGCTGTACTGGCACATCGACGGAACCATGAACGAGGTTCCGATCCTGGCTTCGCTGCTGCAGAGTGTGGCGCTGGGCAACCCGGAAGAAGGCGACACCGAGTTCTGCAACACCTATGCGGCCTACGACGATCTGTCCGACGAGGACAAGGCCGACATCGACGGGCTGCGGGTCATGCACTCGGCGTGGAACACGCTGTTCTACTACGACCCCGAGCCCAGCGCGAAGACGCTGCGCCGCATGATGGCGATCGGTGACCGGGAACTGCCGCTGGTGTGGACGCATCAATCCGGCCGCAAGTCGCTGGTGCTCGGCGCCACTGCGCGACATATCGTGGATGTCGATTTCCGCAAGAGCGCCGAGCTGCTGGTGCGGCTGCGGGATTGGGCCACCCAGTCCGATTTCACGTACCGGCACAAATGGACCGTCGGTGACCTGGTGATCTGGGACAACACCGGAACCATGCACCGGGCCACGCCGTATGACCCGACGTCGGGGCGGCTGCTGCAGCGCACCAAACTCGAGGGCGAGGAGCCCTTCGCTTGAGCACACTCAGATTCGACGATCGCGTCGCCGTCATCACCGGCGCCGGCCGGGGACTGGGCCGCGAATACGCCCTGCTGCTCGCGTCGAAGGGCGCGAAGATCGTGGTCAACGATCCCGGTGGCGGTCTCACCGGTGACGGCACCGACTCGACGCCCGCGCAGGATGTCGTCGACGAAATCGTCTCGGCCGGTGGACAAGCCGTCGCCGTCACCGATTCGGTGGCGACGCCCGACGGCGGGCAGGCCATCGTCGACGCCGCCGTCGAACGCTTCGGCCGTATCGACATCCTGATCCACAACGCGGGCACCGTCCGGCGGGCGCCGCTCAAGGAGATGAGCTACAACGATTTTGAGGCCGTGCTCGACGTGCATCTGCGGGGCGCGTTCCACGTTGTGCGCCCGGCGTTTCCGCTGATGTGCGCGGCCGGGTACGGCCGTGTGGTGCTGACCTCGTCGATCGGCGGCCTGTACGGCAACCACGAGGTGGCCAACTACGCCGCGGCCAAGGCCGGGATCCTCGGGTTGTGCAACGTGGTTGCGCTGGAGGGCGCCGTCGAAGGCGTGTTGTGCAACGCGATCGTGCCGGGCGCGGTGACCCGGATGGCCGAGGGCCTGGACACCTCGGCGTACCCGCCGATGGGCGCGGACCTGGTGGCCCCGGCTGTCGGCTGGCTGGCCCATGAATCCTGTTCGGTGAGCGGCGAATTCTTCGTGGCGATCGCCGGACGGATCGCCCGCGCGGTCGTGGCCGAGAGCCCAGGCGTGTACCAACCGTCGTGGACAGTCGAACAAGTGGGGGAGCAGGTGGAGGCGATCCGCGATCTGTCCGAGCCGGTGATCTTCCCCGTGGTGCCCGACGGGCATGCCGACCACATCCGCTACAGCTTCGGACGAGCGGCAGAGGGGGTCAGCTCATGAGATCCGGTCCGTTGCAGGGCGTTCGGGTGGTGGACCTCACCGCCATGGTGATGGGACCCTACTGCACGCAGATCATGGCGGACATGGGCGCCGACGTCATCAAGGTCGAAACCCCGGCGGGCGACAACACCCGCTACATCTCGGTGGGGCCCGCGCCAGGCATGAGCGGCGTGTTCGTCAACGTCAACCGTGGCAAGCGAAGCGTGGTGCTGGATCTGCGGTCGCCCGAGGGCAAGGCCGACCTGTGCGCACTGATCGCCGATGCCGATGTGTTCATCCACTCGATGCGGGCCAAGGCCATCGCCAAGCTCGGGTTCGGCTACGACGACGTGGCCGCGATCAACCCGGGCATCGTCTACACCAACTGCTACGGGTACGGCCGTCGTGGCCCGGACGCCGACCGTCCCGCCTATGACGACACCATCCAGGCCGAGTGCGGATTGCCTGCCGTGCAACAGCAATTGACCGGAGACGCCTCCTACGTGGGCACCATCATGGCCGACAAGGTGGCCGGGCTGACCGCGCTCTACGCCACCACGATGGCGCTGTTCCACCGGGAACGCACCGGCGAGGGCCAGGAGGTCGAGGTCAGCATGTTTGAGACCATGGCCTCCTTCATGCTGGTCGAGCATGCCAACGGCGCCATGTTCGACCCCCCGCTGGGGCCCGCGGTGTACCCGCGGGCGGTCACGCCCAACCGCAGGCCGTATGAGACCAAGGACGGTCACATCGCCGCGCTGATCTACAACGACAAGCACTGGAATGCGTTCATCGACCGGGTGCAGCCGTCCTGGAACAGTCCCGAATACGCGACGTTGGAGCAGCGGGCCCGGCAGATCGACACCGTGTACGGGCTGGTCGCCCGGACCCTCAAGGAGCGCACCACCGCCGAGTGGCTGGACCTGTTCGCGGAGTTGGAGATTCCCGCGGCGCCCATGCTCACGCCGGATGAGTTGTTCGAGAACGAGCACCTCAACGCGGTCGGATTGTTCGAGACCGTCGACACCCCGCACGGCCGGGTACGGATGCCCGGTGTGCCGACCTGGTTCTCCCGAACCCCGGGCCGCGTCGCCGGATATGCACCGGAACTCGGAGCCGACACCGCCGAGGTGCTCGCTGAGCTCGGCCCGCGATAGAAAGGCCAGGAGTGGATTTCGATTTTGGTGAGGTGGCCGACTCGCTGCGCGGTGAGTTGCGTGCGCTGATCGCCGACCAGGTTCCCGCCGACTTTCTCGGCGCGTTCACCGATGACCCCGCCGATCTGGCGGTGGCTCAGCAGTTCTGCCGGACACTGGCACAGCAGCATCTGCTGTGCATGTCGTGGCCAAAGGAGTTCGGCGGCGGCGACGCCTCGGTGTGGGAGCAGACCGTGGTGCGCGAGGAGATGTGGGCGCATCACGAGCCGCGCGGAGCCCAGTACATGGGCGTCAACTGGGTCGGGCCGATCATCATGCGGCACGGCACGCCAGCGCAGCAGCGCAAGCACCTGCCGCCGATCGCCAACGGTGAAGTGATCTGGTGCCAGGGCTTTTCCGAGCCCGAGGCGGGTTCGGACCTGGCCTCGCTGCGGACCTTCGCCCGCCGGGAGGACGACGGCTGGCGCGTCAACGGCCAGAAGATCTGGACCTCCTACGCCACGATGGCGCAGTGGTGCTTCCTGCTGGCGCGCACCTCCAAAGGTGAGAAGAAACAACAGGGCATGACCATCTTCCTGGTACCCATGGATTCCCCGGGCATCCAGGTGCGTCCGATCCGCACCATGATGGGCCCGCACCATCTCAACGAGGTGTTCTTCGATGACCTCAAGGTGACCGAGGCCGATGTGCTGGGCACCGTGGACCAAGGTTGGTCGATCGTGCAGGACGTGGTGTCCTTCGAGCGCGTCGGCATCGCCCGGTACGCGCGCTGCGAGCGGCTGCTGCAGACCGCCCCCGAGGTACTCGGCGAGCAGTGGGAGCAGTTGCCCGCCGAACTGCGCGGCCGGTGGACCCGGATGCTCACCCACTGTCGCCGGGCCAGGCTGATGGCCTACCGGGTGGTGTCGATGCAGGCCACCGGACGGGTGAATCCCGGTGACTCCGCGGCATATCGGATCGCGGTGACGCGTTTGGACCAGGAGAGTGCCGAGGTGCTCATGGAGATGGCGGCCGCGCTGCCGCGCGGCGAGGACAGCCGCATCGAGTACTTCCGCGCCGAGGTGGAGGACCACTGGCGGTATTCGCAGGCATCCACGGTGTCCTCGGGCAGCATCGAGATGCAGCGCATCCTGTTGTCGCGGACCATGCTGGCCGGAAAGGCGTGACGGCGATGATCCTCGATCTCAGCGATGACGCGAAAGAATATGGCCGCCAAGCCCTCAAGGCGTTCGAGTCCGCCGGTGGCGATCAGCTGCTGGCCCAGGCCGACGCCAAACCAGAGACTCGCGCCGAGATGGTGACGCCGGTACTCGACGGTCTGGGCGTCTTGGAGTTGGAACCGCGCGCCGACGCCGACGCACTGGAGGCCGCTGCTGCGGTGTGCCGCAGCGCGGGCTATTGGGCGCTGCCGTACCCGGTGGCCGAGCGCTTGTCGCGCCCGCAAGACATGGAGGTCGACGGCCTGATCGTCGTCGACGCAACCGCGCCCGAGGCACCGTTACAGGGGCTGGACAACCGTTGGGCCGCTGTCACATTGGACGGTGCGCGCAGTACCGTGACCAAACTCGGCGCGCCGGGCCCGTCCTTCGCCACCGCCCTCGAGCTGGCCGCCGTGGACAGTGCGGGGTTGAACGACGTCGCCCTGGCCCTCACGCTGCCGTCCTGGACCCTGCTGGGCATGCTGGACCGCGCCATCGACCTGACCACCGCACACGTCAGCCTGCGCAAGCAGTTCGGCCAGCCGCTGTCGTCGTTCCAAGGTGTGCAGTTCCAGCTCACCGACGCCGAGGTGGAGCGCAGCGGCGTCGACATGCTGGCCAGGTACGCGCTGTGGAGTGTGGTCACCAACGCCGCCGATGAGGCGATCAACGACGCCCTGGCATTGCGGCTGGCCGCCATCGAGGCCGCCGAGGTGGTGTTCCGCGTGTGCCACCAACTGCACGGCGCGGTCGGCTTCTGCGATGAGACCACGCTGTCCTGGCTGTCGCGCTACAGCCAGCCCGTGCGCCGCCTGCCCTTCGGGGTGTCCAAGACCCGGGACACGTTGACCGCGCGCCTGGGACGGCACGGACTCACCGGATTGTTCTCGTCATGACCGGCCTCGACGAGTTCCGGGCCACGGTAAGGGACTGGTGCGCCACCCACGTTCCGAAAGACTGGCGTGCCAAGCAGACCGGCGTCAGTGCCGACGAGTTCGTGGCGTTCCAGAAATCCTGGTTCGCCGAACTTCACACCGCCGGCTACGCGGTGCCGCACTGGCCTGCCGAATGGGGCGGCGGCATGGGAGTTGCCGAGCAGATCGTGCTGTACCAGGAGCTGGCCGCCCATGATGCGCCGCGGCTGGTGCTGGCCTTCGTCGGTATCCATCACGCCGCCTCGACCCTGCTCGCCGCAGGTACCGACGAGCAGAAGCAAAGGCACCTGCCCGCCATCCTCGACGGTGAGATCTGGGTGCAGGGTTTCTCTGAGCCGGAGGCCGGATCAGATCTGGCTGCCCTGCGTACCACGGCGAAGGTCGACAGCGTCGCAGCTGACCGGTTCATCGTCAACGGCCAGAAGCTCTGGGCCAGTGGTGCGATGCACGCCGACTGGTGCCTGTTGCTGGCCCGCACCGATCCGGAAGCGCCCAAACGGCACGGTATCTCGTATTTCCTGATGGACATGACCACTCCCGGGATCGACGTGCGGCCGATCCGCAACGCGGCGGGGGATTCGCACTTCTGCGAGATCTTCCTCAACGACGTCGCGGTCCCGGCGACCAATCTCATCGGCCCGGTGAACAAGGGTTGGCAGGTCGCGCAGGCCACGCTCGGCGCCGAGCGCGGCATGACCATGCTGGAGCTGTCCGAACGGCTGGGCAATGCGGGCTTCAACTGGCTGCTGGAAGCCGCTCCGGTCGAGGATCCGGCGGTGGCAGATCGGCTGGCGCAGTTCGAGATCGAGCTGACCGGCCTGCGCGGGCTCTGCCGCGACCTGGTGGAACGTACCGAGGCGGGGCGGGCCGGTCCGGCGGACGCCTCGATCGTCAAGCTGTACTACAGCGAGCTGTTGCAACGGATGACCGGATTCGGTGCGGAGATCGGTGGCCTGAACGCCCACACCGTGTTGGCCAAACCGGCCTCCAGCGGCTGGGAATCGGGCGCCTGGATGCTCGATTTCATCGGATCGTGGGAGTGGACCATCCCCGGCGGAGCCAGCGAGATCCAGCGCACCATCATCGGTGAGCGTGGCCTGGGCCTGCCCCGAGAACCGAGTGCGGTGTGATGAGCGACTTCTCCGACATCCATGACGAGCTACGTTCGGTAGCAAGCGATCTGCTGGCCAAGGACAGCCTCGACTGGCCGCTGCTGGTATCGGCGGGCTGGGTCGGACTGGATGCCCCCGAGGAATCCGGCGGCGCTGGTGCGACGTTCGCCGAGGTCGCGGTGATCTGCGAGGAGATCGGCCGGGCCGCGGCGCCCACCAGTTATCTCGGAAGTGCAGTGCTGGCCATCGGCGCCCTCGATGCGGTGCGACCCAACGAGTTCCGCGATGCGTTGGTGGAGGCGGTGGTGGCCGGGCAAACCCGCGTCGCGCTTGCCCTACCCGGGGGCGGGGAGCCGGCGCCCTTCGATCTGGCCACCACGAGACTGGGCTGGCGCGTCCACGGCCGGGCCGGCTTCGTGTCCGACGCGGCAGGAGCTCAGCGGCTGCTGTTGCCGGCTCGTGACGCCGACGGCGTCGCGGTGTTGGTGGATGTGGCGGCCGGCGCACCCGGGTTGACGGTCACCGAGCAGCCGGTGCTGGACGAGACCCGCCGGCTGGCCACCGTGACGGCCGAGGGCGTGGAGGTCGACGAGGATGCGGTGTGGCGATTCGACGGCGACGCCGCGGCACAGTTGCAGAAACTGCCCGAACGCGCCGCACTCGCGGTGGCCTGTGACAGTCTCGGTGTCGCCCAGGCCATGCTCGACGCCACGGTGTCCTACACCGGGGCCCGCCGGCAGTTCGGCCGTCCGATCGGCTCGTTCCAGGCCGTCAAGCACGCCTGCGCCGACATGCTCGTGCGGATCTCGGTGGCCCGGCAGCTGGTGACCGCCGCCATCACGGCGCCCGAACCACGCGCGGTGTCGATGGCGAAGGCCTACAGCACCGAGGCTGCCGTCGAGGTGGCCGGTAAGGCCATGCAGCTGCACGGCGGCATCGGTTACACCTGGGAGAGCGGCGTCCATGTGTATCTCAAGCGGGCCGCGCTCGACCGGTCGCTGTTCGGTGCGCCTGCCGAGCACCGCGCCAGGATCGCTCAGCGCTACGGATAGCCCTGTTCGGCGGTCGGCGATGAGTTTTCCCGGTGCCGGTGGTCGGTATGCATGACCGACCACTCACCATGGAGGAGACATATCGTGGTTACCCGTCAGAGCGCCCCGCTGGGCGCCCCCACCTGGACCGACCTGGCCACCTCTGACCTCGAGCGCGCCAAGCAGTTCTACGGTGCAGTGTTCGGCTGGACGTTCGAAACCGGTGGCCCCGAATACGGCGGCTACGTCACCGCATCTGTCGACGGCCAGGTGGTGGCCGGGCTGATGCGCAATGACCCGCAGTGGAACGCGCCGGATGCCTGGACGGTCTATTTGCACACCGCCGACGCCGATGCTGCCGTCGCCGCGGTGACCGCGGCAGGCGGGGGCAACTGTGGTGGGGTGATGGACATTCCGGCCAAGGGCCGGATGGCGATGATGACCGACCCGACGGGGTCCGTCTTCGGCGTCTGGCAGCCGGGTGGGCACGAGGGTTTCGCGGTGTTCAACGAAGCCGGTGCACCGGTGTATCACCAGGTGACCACCCGCGACTATGCCAAGGCCCTGGACTTCTACCGCACGGCGTTCGGCTGGACCACCGAGACTGTGTCGGACTCCGATGAATTCCGCTACAGCACAGCCAACTTCGATGGTGAGGCGCTCGTCGGGGTGATGGACGGCGCCGCGATCATGCCCGAAGGCGCCCCGTCGCACTGGTGCTCGTTCCTGGGCTCCGACGATGTCGACAAGACCATCGAGCTGATCGTCGCCAACGGTGGTTCGGTGGTGCGCCCGGCCGAGGACACGCCTTACGGGCGGCTGGCCGCAGTGGCCGATCCGACCGGCGCCGAGTTCAATCTGTCGTCGCTGCAGGGCTGAGGGCGAAGTCGGCGAAGTCGAAGCCCGGCACCACCACACAGCTGACCAGGGCGGGCTCGTCATCGCGCGGCATCGCACGTTGCCAGTGGCCGGGCGGCACCAGCAGTTGCGGGTGCTGCCCGGCCAACACATCCGGGCCCAGCAGAAGGCTTGTCGCCGCGTCTCTTTGCGCGCCGACCTCCAGGACCAGTGGGCTGCCCCGGTGGTGGAACCACAGCTCGGCGCTGCGCACCGTGTGCCAGGCCGACTGCTGGCCGGGCATCAGCAGGAACAGGATCGCGGTGCCGGCGCTGCGTGGCCCGGAGTAGCCCGACGGCAGCGAGGACTGGGGGATGGCCAGTTCGCTGCGCCAGGTCTCGCGGTACCAGCCGCCCTCGGGGTGCGGGGCGAGATCGAGCCGTCTGGCCCAGTCGGGTAGTTCGCTCACAACCGATAGTCTCGTCGTCATGGTTCGTCTACGTCCAGGGTGGCTGGTAGCCCTGTGTGCCGCCGTCCTGGTGGTGGTCGCCTGGTTGCCTTGGCTGACCACCTCGGTCGACGGCGGCGGCCGGGCCAATGCGATCGGCGGCGCGGTGGGAAGCATCGTGCTGCCACGCGGTTTCGGCGCCGGGCAGCTGATCGTCCTGCTGGGTTCCGGCCTGATCGTGGCCGGTGCGATGGCCGGGCGCGGCCTGTCGCAACGGTGGGCTTCGGCTGCCGGGCTGTTGATTTCGGTGACCCTGGTGGCCTTGACGGTGTGGTACTACATGCTCAACGTCAAAGGGCCGGTGGCCGCGGGTTACGGGCTCTATCTGGGGGCGGCGATGGCGGTGCTGGCCGGGTTGTGTTCGGTGTGGTCCTTGTTGTCGACGTTGGGCCGATGAGCGCTTGCACGAAGAGCAAGGGATGGATCTGGTGAGCGAATTCGTCAAGCCGGTCGAGCTGACCGGGCAACGCTGGGTGAAGTTGGAGCCGTTGACCACCGGGCACATTGCTGAGATCGACGCTGTCGCCGCGGATGGTGAGTTGGGTTCGCTCTGGTTCACGATGACGCCCAAACCGGGCGGAGCCACCGAGTGGGTGCAGCGGATGCTCGAGCTGCGTGCGGCCGACCACGGCGTCAGCTTCGTGGTGCGCGACCTCGACGGCAGGTTGGTCGGGTCGTCGAGCTATCTGCATGTCGACGGCCCGAACCGCAGGCTGGAGATCGGGCATACCTGGTACACCGCCGCGGCTCGGCGTAGCGGCATCAACGCCGAGACCAAACTGCTGATGCTGGGACATGCCTTCGACGAGTTGAATTGTGTGGCAGTGGAATTCCGCACCCACTTCTTCAACTCCGCCAGCCGGGCGGCCATCGAGCGGCTCGGCGCCAAACTCGACGGCGTGCTGCGCAGCCACCAGCTGGGACCCGACGGATCCCGTCGTGACACCGTCGTTTATTCGATCCTGGACATCGAATGGCCCGCAGTGCGGTCCAACCTGAAGTTCAGGCTGGACCGCCGCGGGCAGACCGACTAATCCGCGTCGACTGTGGTGGTTTCGATCGACTTGCGGTCGGTACCGTGCGCGACCTCGATCTTGCGGGGCCGGGCACGTTCTGCCACAGGGATGGTCACGGTGAGGACACCGTTCTCATATGTGGCGGAGATCGCCGACGTATCGATTCCGTCGCCGAGCGACAACTGGCGTCGGTAACTGCCGAAGAACCGCTCGTTGGCCAGCCATTGAACCGACTCTTCTGAGCGCGCGGTCCGATGGGCCGAGATGGTCAGCGTGCCGTTGTCCACATTGACGTCCACCGAGCCCGGATCGATGCCCGGGAGGTCGGCCGTCAGAACGTAATGGTCACCGATCTTGCAGAGGTCCATCGGCATGAACCTCGGCGTACGAGTTGACCCGGAATCATTCGTCAGCAAACTCCTGGTCAAAACATCAAGGTCGCTGAACGGATCAAAACGAAGCACAGTAATTCACCTCCCGTACCGTCTCAGAGCCCGCCACCCTGGCAGGCAGCCAATCACTGTGCAACGCCGATATTAGCACTCGGCCATGAGGAGTGCCAGAATTTTCTTGTCGGTTTTCTTGATGGTTTCACCATGTCACAGCCACGTACCCCGGCATGGCGGCTGTCGCGAGGCCGCGTAGTGCCGGGAGAGTGCGCCACACCGTCGCGGAGTCGAACGGGATTGCTGGCGCCGCGTGTGCAGCTGCGGCGATGACGGTGCGCCCCGTCCGCCGCCAGTGTGACCGGTGAGTCCGCAGCGGCCAGCAGCAACCTCTTGATGGCCACTCGGCCGGCCGGGAGTCAGACGAATTCGGTTGCGTTCCGGCCGCGGGCGTTTAGTAGGGTGGCGGCATGTCGAGCCCGGAAGCGCATGAGATGGGGGCTTTCGGTCACGCCGTCAGCCCCCGCAATCACTGACTCCTCAGGTCCTTCCGCGCCTGTTGGGTGCTGACCGTGGTGACGAGACGTCTCCTGTTCGTTCTCTTACCTCGGAGCCCTCGATGCCTTTTGCTCTCTACCTGCTTGCCCTGGCCGTTTTCGCCATGGGCACTTCGGAATTCATGCTCGCCGGACTGGTTCCGGACATCGCCGCCGGCCTCGGTGTCACCGTCGGCGCCGCCGGTTTACTGACCTCTGCGTTCGCGGTCGGCATGGTAATCGGCGCACCGGTCATGGCGGCACTCGCGCGCCGGTGGCCGCCACGGACCAGCCTGCTCGGGTGCGTGGTTGTCTTTGCGCTCTGCCATGTCGTCGGTGCGATGACGCCGAACTTTCAGGTACTCTTCGCGACCCGCGTGATCGCCGCGCTGGCCAATGCTGGGTTCTTGGCGGTGGCGCTGAGCACCGCTGCCACGCTGGTGGCGGCCGACCGAAAGGGACGCGCGCTGTCGATCCTGCTCGGCGGCACGACAGTGGCCACGATCGCGGGCGTCCCGGGTGGCGCGATGCTCGGTGCGGTGTTGGGATGGCGGGCGACGTTCTGGGCGATTGCCTTGCTCTGCCTCCCCGCAGCTCTCGGCATTCTGCACGGGATTTCTAGTCGTGCCGAAGGGTATTCGGGACGGGTCCCGGATGCGCCATCGCTGCGCGACGAGCTGGCTCAGCTCAGATCGCCTGGGCTGGGATCGGCGATGCTGCGCGCTGCCCTGGTCAATGCCGGCACGTTCGCCACGTTCACCTTCTTGGCGCCGATCGTCACCGGCACCGCGGGACTGGGAGAGCTGTGGGTGCCGGTGGTCCTGGTGCTGTTCGGCTTCGGATCATTCCTCGGGGTCACCGTGGCGGGCCGCTTCTCCGATGACCGTCCCGGCGTGATCGTCGCGGCGGGCGGCCCGCTGCTGCTTGTCGGCTGGATTGCGTTGGTGGCGTTAGCCTCCCATCCCGTCGCGGTGCTGATCCTGGTCTTCATCCAGGGCATGTCGGCCTTCGCCGTCGGCAGCACCCTCATCGCCCAGGTGCTTTACGCGGCATCCCGCGCCGTCACGATGGGCGGCTCGTACGCGACGGCCGCGCTCAACCTCGGGGCCACCTGCGGGCCGATGCTGGCCGCCGCCTCGCTTACCGGTCCGGCCGGCAACCTCGGCCCCGTGTGGGTAACCGTCGCGCTGACCGGGCTCGCGGTGCCGCTCATGGCAGTTCGACAGCGGACACGGTTGGCCCGGTGAGCCGCTGACCGCACTGATCACACCTCAGCGCCGGGGAAAAGGTGTGGCCCCGGTGCGCGTGGGTGAGGATCACGGCGGGGCCTTCGGCGGCTGGGAAGGACCGTTGCGCCCAGGCCAGCGCCGTCACCAACACCGGCAGGAATGCCGCGCCTTTCGGTGTCAGCCGGTACTGCTTGTCCTCATCGGTGGTGGTGAGGATGTCGTTGGCCCGGAACGTCTGCAGGCGGTCGGCAATCGACGCCGGCGGGGCGGCCAGTACCCGTTGGAACTCGGAGAATCGGCTGGTACCGGTGAAGGCCGCGACCAGGATCGCGAAGGCCCAGCGATTTCCCAGCACACTCATGGTCTGCGGGAACAGGCCCGACGGTGAGTCGCGCCGATCGTCGGCGGATCGGCGTCGGGTCGTCGTCGTGGGCAGTGACCGCGACCAGCCTCCGCTCGGTCCCCAGGCGGCGGTCACGTCGCCTGCCGCCGCCGGGTCTCCGCACCCGCTGCAACTGAGCACTGGTGTGAACTCCGCGCCGCAGCCCAGGTGCCGCATCGCCGGCAGTGGCTCACGGTGTTCGGGCACCCAGTGGCGTTCCCACTCCCAGATGGACACCAGCACGGGCCACAGCGCCCGGCCCCGCGCGGTGATCAGGTACTCATCACGTGGCGGGCGCTTCTGGTAGCGGTGCCGTTGTAGCAGGCCATCTTCGGTGAGGGACGCGAGACGGCGGGTCAGGACTGAATTGGAGATCGGCAGCCGGGCCGTGAACTGCCCGTAGCGGGTGGCGCCGAGCAGGGCCTGTTGCATCACCAGTAGCGTCCACTCGTCGCCGACCAGGCCCAGCATCTGCCCGACGGCATTGGGCCCGCCGGCCGGTGCGTCAGTCACGCACCAGCCATCGGCGCAGCTGGTCACCGGGCGCCCAGGTGGAGTGCGTTCCGCTGGAAACCCGTTCCGGCAGAGCCAGTTTGCACACCGGTCCGTCGGTGACCCTGGCTGCGTCGAAGACCAGGCAGTAGGAAGCGTCGTCGTTCATGTCTGTGGTGATGGTGACCAGATAACCGTCGTCCTCTGCGGTGCTGCCCGTACGCGGCGCCATCGCGGTCTCACTGCCGAACACCCCGTCGTCGAAGGTGTAGCGCTGCTCAGATCCGGTGTGCAGGTCGTGGCGGACGAGTCCGTCGAACAGGAACCAGCCGGGCTTGCCCGTGGCGGCATAGGCGTAGCGGTAGTCGCGGCCGGCGTGCCCGGGGTTGATCATGCCGAATTCGGTGATGCTGTCCGACAATTGCTCCTCGCGGGTCTGCCCGGTGACGAGGTTGAACCGCCAGCGGTGCAGCCGGGTCTGCATTTTGTCGAGCGCCAGGGCCGGTGCCGCATTGCCCTGGAAGAATCCGTCGAGCACGATCTCGTCGCCGTCCTCGTAGGCATTGGTGAAATGCAGGACGTAGGTGGTGTCGGCCTCGAACCACCGGACGTCGCCGGTGGCGCCGCGGCGGGGGAGGACTGCGAACCGGGATGGCATGTCGCGGTGCAATTTCGGCAGATGCACGTTCTTCTTGAGGAACTCGGCGTCCCAGAACAACGGAAAGTCGTTGAGGATCACGTAGTTCTCGGTGAACGCCATATCGTGGGGCAGCCTGGGCCCGGGCAGTTCCACGTCGACGTAGTGCACCAGCTCGTTGTCGGCATCCACCACGCCGTAGTGCATGTACGGCGCCTGCTTGCCGTAGTTGAAGAACAGCAGTTCGCCGGTGGCGTCGTCGGCCTTGGGGTGCGCCGACACGCCCCATTCGGCGGGGAAGGTCCCGCCCCAGTCCTCCTTGCCCAGGCTGGCACCGGTGTACGGGTCGACGCGGTACAGGTCGCCGCACTGGTAGAAGCTGGTCAGTGCCACCCCGCGGTGCACCGTCACGTCCGTGCTGGAGGCGTCCTTCATCAGGGTGCGGGCACCCCAGCCGTGGTCGCGCTTGGCCAGTTCGACGGGCTCGGCGATCCCGGGCCACAGCGGCCCGCCTGCCTCGTTTTCGGCCAGGAAGCCGTCGGTGCGGATGAACCTGTTGCGGTAGAACGCTTTTCCGTCACGGAAGCCGACGATGTGCAACATTCCGTCCCCGTCGAACGGGTGGTAGGTCTGAAATGCCGGGTGCAGCGGGTTTTCGGTGTTGCGCAGATAGACCCCGTCGAGGTCCGGCGGGATCTCACCGTCGACGACCAGCAGGTCCTCGGCGTCGAATTCGGTGGTCTGCGGGCGCCATGCCCCGGTGCGGTAGGGATGTGTGTCGTCCTCGGGCAGGGTGGACAGGAATTTGGTCACCACTTCGATGTTCACGCGCTGATTCCTCTCACGACGAAGCTGACGGTGGTCGCGGTGCTGCCGCCGAAGTTCAAGGTGCCGAAGGTCTTTGCGTTCTCCACCTGGTAGGGCCCGGCGGTGGCGCTGACCTGTTTGGCGGCGTCGAGCAGCATCCGCACGCCGGATGCGCCGACTGGATGTCCGCCGCCGATCAGCCCGCCACTCGGGTTGATCGGCAGTAGCCCGCCGATCTCGATCTCGCCGTTCTCGATGGCCTTCCAGGATTCGCCGGGACCGGTCAGCCCGATGTGGTCGATGGCCAGGTACTCGCTCGGGGTGAAGCAGT
Source organism: Mycolicibacterium neworleansense (assembly GCF_001245615.1). Classification (NCBI taxonomy): domain Bacteria; kingdom Bacillati; phylum Actinomycetota; class Actinomycetes; order Mycobacteriales; family Mycobacteriaceae; genus Mycobacterium; species Mycolicibacterium neworleansense. The sequence continues at coordinate 641,793 of NZ_CWKH01000003.1, read as the reverse complement.
CGTGGACCTCGAACCCGTCGAGGTCCTCGAGGCTCACCCCGGCGCGGCCGAATGCGTCCAGCACGGCGTGCCGGACGTGTGGCAGCAGGTATGGATCCGCGGCGCTGTGGTCGAGTTTCTGACGCAGGCCGAGGCCGACAGTGCGGTGGCCCCAGCCGTCGATGCGGGCTATCGGGCGGGTGCGCGGGTGTGCGCGCAGATAGGAATCGCTGACGAGCACCAGGCCCGCCCCGCCGTCGGTCATCTGGCTGCAGTCCCACCGGCGGAGCCGGCCTTCGACCACCGGATTGTTCGCGCCGTCGTCCCCGATGGGATCGGGCACCGTCCAGGCGCGGGTCTGCGCGTTGGGGTTGGCTCGCGCGTTGCGGAAGTTCAGCGCCGCGATGGCCCGGAGGTGCTCGGGGTCCAGGCCGTAGCGCCGGTCGTACGCCTCGGCCACTTCGGAGAACATCGATGGCCAGACGAACTTGGCGTCGTCGGCTTCGTGGCCGGTCCAGGCGGCTGCGCCGAGGTGCGCGGCGGCGACGTCTCCGGGCACGGTCTTCTCCAACTCCACCCCGAGTACCAGGGCGCTGTCGTAGGCGCCGGAGCGCAGCTCGGCGATGGCCGCGAGGACCGCGATGCTGCCCGACGCGCACGCGGCCTCGTGGCGGGAAGCCGGGGTGCCCCACAGGTCGGGGTGCACGGTGGCGGGCATGGCACCCAGGTGGGCCTGACCGGCGAACAGCTCGCCGAAGGCGTTGGCGACGTGGACGACGCCGATGCCGGTGGCGTCGATGCCGGCGCGGTCCAAGGTGTGGTCGACGACTTCGCGGGTGAGCCCGGCGAAGTCGATCTGCTCGCGGGTCAGATTGCGCGCGAAATCGCTCTGGTATCCGCCGAGAATCCAGACGTCCTCCATGGCTGCGACGCTACTACAACTAAGAGAGTGACTCGAGAGGAAAAAAATAACGCCGTGGCGGAATCCGTTCTCGAATTCACGCCACGGCGTTACCCGTGGTCATGCCGACTCAGTCGTCCCAGCCGCCGTGTCCGTGTCCATGGCCGCGGCCGTGCCAGCCGTTGTCCCAGCCGTTCCAGCGGCCCCAGCCGGGACCTTCCACGCACGCCTGCACGTACCCGTACGGTCCGGTCGCGCAGATCTCAGGACCGGCCGATGCCGGAGCGGCTGCTGCGACTGCCACACCGACCGGTACCGCCAGCGTGCCCAGCCCGATTGCCGCGACCTTCTTCAGTTTCGAACGCATCTTTCTCGCCTCCGGGTTTGTTAGCTGTGTACGAGCTCAAGACCCCCGTCTGTAGATAACATTAGTGCATCTCATCATGTTCCTGGGAATCGCCTGGGGCCACGCAGTACAGCCAATTTGCTCTCCGGGAGCTCCTCCCGGTCAGGCCATTGAATTCATTTGCCAAGGCAAATAGGGACGTGTTGTGGCTTCTCGGAGTGTTGCCAGCCAGGCCGCGTTGCCCGTGGGGCGGATGGGGCAGCCGACGGCGTCGACGAATTTTGCCGTCGGCGCCGGTCAGCATTCCAAGGACCGAACTAGTGGAGGAAAGTGCATGGGAGCGCTCGACGGCAAGACGGCACTGGTGACCGGAGGAGCGCGCGGGCAGGGCCGCGCGCACGCCACGACACTGGCGGGCGAAGGCGCCGACATCGTCGTGTGTGACCTCGCGGCGCCGGTCGAATCGGTCGACTACCCGATGCCTACGCCGGCCGATCTGGAGCAGACCGTGGCGGAGGTGTCCGCGCTCGGTCGGCGCTGTTCGGCGGTGACCGCCGACGTCCGCGACCTGGCTGCCATGCAGGCGGTGGTGGATACCGCCGTCGCCCAGTTCGGGGGCATCGACGTGGTGATCGCCAATGCCGGGATCGCCAGCAGCGAGCCGATCGCGACGATGTCGGTGCAGCGGTGGCAGACCATGATCGACATCAACCTCACCGGGGTGTTCAACACATTCCGGGCGGTCTTGCCCCATCTGATCGAGCGGCGGTCCGGGCGGATCGTCGCAACCTCGTCGATCGTCGCGGGCACCGGCGCGACCAACTCGGGGCACTATGCGGCGGCCAAAGCGGGGGTGGTGGCCCTGGTGAAATCGGTGGCCTTCGAAGTCGCCGAGTACGGCATCACGGTCAACGCGGTGCTGCCGTCCGGAGTGAACACGCCGATGATCCACAACCCGGCCACCTACAAGGTGATCCGGCCGGACCTGGAGAACCCGGGCCTCGACGACGTCCAGGAGATGTTCGCCCAGGGGCGACCGCGGCCGGGGCTGCTTGAGCCGCAGGATGTCGCCGAGGCCGTGCTGTACCTGGTTTCGGACCGCGGCCGGCTGCAGACCGGCGAGTCGATGATCCTGTCGAACGGCCTGAACTGAGCGTTGCGATCCGGGGCCGGGCGGAGGCTGCGGTGCCTCCGCCCGGCTTTCGCGGACCGGCTCAGCAGCCGCAGGTGCAGGACGACGACTGGGCTTGCTCGCTGGACTCACCGGGACCGGCGTTCTCGGTCCCGGGGCGCCAGTCGAACGGGAAGTGCTTACTCGATCCGCCGCGGTGCTCGTGTGACCAGTCGAACCCCACGGAGTGGTCCTCCTTGACCACTCCCCACGTCGCGACCTGTCCCGGTCCGACCTCTGCGCCCGGGGCATTGGTCGTGGTAACCCGGCGATTCGGGTCGGATGTCGGACCGGTCAGTGCCTCCACCTTCAAATCGACCTTGCCCGGAATCTCGGCGCGCCAGTAGGCAAGGTCATCGGCGGCCTCGAAACTGATGGGGGCGTATTCGATGCCGCGCAGTTCCTCGATCAGGCTGCCGAATTCGGCGGGCCAGCCGCCCTCCTTGCCAGTGAAGATGCGCTCGAGTGCATCCCGCTGGGCTGCGTCGCCCTTTTCGTCGATGTAGAACATCAACTTCATCGTCGCGTTCGGGTCGCCGATCCACATGTTGCCGGCGAACTCGCCGAGCGCGATCACGCTGAGGCCCGTCAAATCGGTGTCGCCGTAGTGTCCTTCGCGGACGTGCCACACCAGGGTGAACAAGCAATCTCCGTGTGTCGGCTCCTGGGCGAAGCTGCACGGGCAGGGCAGCTTACAGCTGCACACGTCGAACCACTCTCCGCGCAAATGCCAATCGACCTGCGTCGACGAAGTTGTCATCGATCCCGCTCCTTCTGTTGGATACCCCTGGGGGGTATGGACACGGCGACCGTAGCACCGCCGAAGCCTGGTGTGCAAGTACCCCCTAGGGGTATGGCTGTCGGCATGCTGAAGCGAATGTGCGTGGCGGCATCGGCGGTCGTTGCCTCGGTGTCGCTGGCGTCATGCGGCGTGTCGGCAGGCCCGTCTCCGGCCGGCTCCGCCGGGTCCTCCACGGTCGGAACTGCGCCCCACCGGCTGCTCGGCCCTGACGATTTCGCCACTGCCATAGGGCAATCCGACACATTGACCGTCAACGTCCACGTGCCGTTCGAAGGCGACATCCCCGGCACCGACCTGTCGATTCCCTTCGACCGGGTCGCCGAACATTCCAACCGGCTGCCCACCGATCGGGGCGCCCCGATCGCGATCTACTGCCGGAGCGGGCCCATGAGCGCGACTGCCGCCGAGACGCTGAAGTCGTTGGGCTACACCGATGTGGTCGAACTCAAGGGTGGGATGAAAGCCTGGCAGGCCAGCGGTCGACCCCTCGTCGGGAACTGACCGTTATCAATCCGTGGACAGGGTGAGCAGACGCCGCAGGATCCACACGACCCGCGCGAGTGACGCCACGGCCGCGATCGCCGCCACGGCGATCGTCGCCTGTATCCACCAGTAGCCGGCATCGACATTGGCATCGGTCGTCAGCCCGACGAGCGCGGCGGTGAACAAGGCGAACAGGGTGGGCAACGCCGAGACGAATGCCGTGCCCACCCGGCGTTTGTCATCGGCGGGTAAGAGCTTGTCCACCGTGGTCATCGGTGTGCGCAGCAGATTGACCAAGATGGAGATGCTGGTCAGCGTGAACCCGCCCATCGTGGCGGCCACCGTCGCCACCACCTGGAATGCGGTGCGGCGGACATCGTGCGGAACCTCCGTCAGGGCCCACGGTAACCAACCGGCCCGGCCCAATGCCAGCCACCCGCCGACGACGATCAGCGCGAGCAACCAGTCCGCCCACTGGTGACGAACCCAGTTGTGCTGCAGCTTCTCCCAGAAGCTGAACTGCACCACCGGCCGCTTATTCGTGTTCATCTTCTGGTACTTCGATCAATGTGTCGGGATATCTCACCGCTTCGCCGGCAACCTCCGGGACGGCCGACAACAGATACTCGCGATTACGAGACAGCGACTGCCGCAACAGCTCTCGCGCATATGCAGTCGATCGCACCGGATCGTTCAACCGGTCGGCGTCGACCACGGTGCGCTCGACGAACCTGTCCTCCAGCAGGTCGACGGACTGCTGGGTGCCGCTGACCGATCCGACGACGCGCGCACTCTCGAACTCCGACAGTGCGCCGGAACCGCGCAGGTGGTCGACCAGCTCGCGCAGCCGACGGCGGATCGCGTCCTTCTGCGCTCCGGTGCCACGGCGGCCGACCGAGATCCCGATCCGGACGACGCCGTCGAGGGCCAGCGCACGCGCCCCGTCGAGTGCCTGGACCCAATCACCGCCGACGAGGTCCCGGTTGATGCGATTGGCCGGGATCGCCACGTCGACCCTGGACACGCTCATCTCATCGAGCGCCTGATCGAGGTTCTGGGTGAGGACCGGCTCGATACCGACCTCGATTCCGAGCTTGTACTCCAGATAGTCGACCAGGCGCCGGGCCCGCGGTCCGTCACCGCTTGTCAGCATGGCAACGATGTTGCGCTCACCGAACAGGCAATACGTCGGTTCCAGCAGACCTTCGTCCGGAGTCAGGCCGATCGCGCGCCGGGCGCCCGCCGCGCTGCCGATGCTGGGCAGATTCTCCCGTCGCACCTTGTCGAGGATCAGCATCCGGTCGTCGTGTGTGCCGTGCGCGATGAGCAACATGCCGTCCGGGCAGCGGCGGTAGCGGTTGAGACGGTCGGCCTCGGCCTGGCTGAGCCGGCCCACCACCTGCTCGGCCGGGAACTCACCTGGTAGCGGCGTGCCGTCCGGCTGCAAAAGCCGCCAGTACTGCACCGTGCGGTTCACCCATATCCCCCTGATGTCGATCTGCCGATGACGCTACTGGGGTCTGCCGACAAGATCGGGGAGTCACGAAACCTCATCCGAGGTCATACACGAGCTGAGTGCCCCCGGCAGGATTCGAACCTGACAGATGCGGGCCGCACCAACTAGCCGAGTGACCTGCAATTACGTTGCTGCACCGTCGATTACGGCACTCTGGTTTCGTACCAACACGCGCAACTGAGCACCCTTGCTGATAGCGATGGAAAGCACGTTAAGAGCACGCGGGTAGTTAATCCGCAGGTTCGCGCGCAGTATGTCAGGAACCAATTTCACATCTTGAATCAGAGGAACCGAAACGTGTTGGAACTAAGCAGCGTCCAAGATTTAGACGCACATGAGCAATCGGACGTTGCAACCAAGCCGCGCAACCCCAAGTACAAAGGGACCAAAAAGGGCCACCGTGGTTGGACGGTGCGCAAGCTGCCACGCGGGAAGTATCAAGCGTCCTATGTCGGCAGGGACAACATGCGCCATAAGGCTGACGGCACGTTCGATAGCAAGATGAATGCCGAAGGTTGGCTAGCCAATGAATCGTCCTGGTGTCCATCTGCACGACCTGCGTCATTTTGGTGCAACGATGCTGTCTCACGTGGGTGCAAGTGCGGCAGAGGTCCAAGCGTTCCTAGGCCATTCGACTCCACACATGGCAATGCAGTACACAGCGGCCACGGATGAACGTCGGACGCTTTTAGCGCAGCGCATGTCAGAGTTGGCCGAATCTGCGTAGCGGCGTGTCTGTCCAGCGCGAACGAGCAGAATGGGAAAATCCCCAACATGACGGGAGACCCAATCTGGCTCAAGATCGCGTTAGGTACGGTCCCGGTACTTGCTGCCGTCATTGCGGGGTACTTTGCGGTAAGCAATACGCTAAACAAGCGAGTGGAGCGTCTAAAAAATCTCGTAGAGATACAGAATTCTCAGACCATTGACGATCCACTACACACTGTGCAGCGCTTGATATTTCGGGAACTCTCAGACCTTGAACTAGAACTGAGCCCGTCAAGCAAATCGGCCAGACGCTATACGATCCTTTTCTACTGTTCGTCGATGGGGTTTTATATCAGCTGGACGCTGTTCTTCTTCGAATACAAGTTGCACATCCCCCCCCCCGCCGTAATCGTCTCCACGTTGGCAGGTTTCGTGTTCCACGCAAGCGCGAGCAGAGCATATGACCGTGCCAAGGTGGAGCGAAACAGACGGATCGAGAAGCTTGACGCGCAACAACAACAAGCGTTGCGGGACAAATGGTTGTAACGATCCCCTGTCAGTAAAACTGCAGATGGTTCCCCATGTGGCAGGCCTGCAACCTGACGGGGTAGAACCAAACACGCAGGTGAAACGTTCAACGGTCAAACGCAGGCGACACCGGGGGGTTGCAATGCTCATCTGCACTCAAACGTGTGTCCGCCGTGCGTTGTTGGTTCGTGGCTGGCTTTGGGTGGCGGGCTTGCTGTCGCGTTGGTTTTTGGTTCGGCAACGGCGTTGCCTCACTGTGTTGTGCGCGTCTGCGTGGGGGCTGTCGGTTGCGTCAGTTAAGTTTGAGCCGTGTTAATGGCTGAGAGCTTCATTGAGCGCAACCCTTGGTTTCCTGGTGTTGCTGTGGCGGTGGGATTGTTCATCCTCGCTACCTGCATCACCTTATTCCTTCGCCACAGGGACAAAGATTCAAAGCACTTGGATTACCGTGTGATGTCGGATACGCCAATATTCTCTGGCAGTGACCGGCCGCATCACTTGAAAGTCACATATTTCGATGAGTCGGTTTCTGATCCACGTGTTACATTCGTACGATTGAAGAATACCGGCAAGCAAGTCATTCGACCGGCCGACGTGCTGACTAAATTCACGATTTCACGAGGACAGGCCAAGTTGCTAGATACCAAGCTCATGAATGGATCAGCTATGGACCTTGTGCATTTCGACAGAGATGCAACAACGGGCCAACTCGAACTGGAACTAAAAACGCTCAATGCTCATGATTGGTTCGAGCTTCGGTTGATTTATGACGGTGGCGTATCTGATCGCTTATTGGTTTCCGGTCGGCTTGATGGTCAGACGAGACCGTCTGCTGTTTATCGAGAGCGCGATAGAAAGCAAATCATTTTTGATGTGCTATCTGGGCTTGCCGCAATGGGGTTGGGTGCCGGTATCGTAATCGGTGTCTCTTCCGCAGTTCAAGGGTTCGGAAGCAACAGCACATCACTCGCAGTTGTGGTTACACTGATTACGTGCATTGCCCTTGCGATGTTAGCGTTGGAATTCATTACCATTGAGCGGGATTAGCACTCACCGGTCAATAAACTTGTCCAGGTCGGCTTTGCGGAACTTGATCAGCTTTGGCCCAACCCGCAGAGATTTCAATCTGCCCCGCGCTATGTAGTTGCGTACTGCGCGGCTTCTTTGAGTGATGGCAGTTTTTCAGTCATTGTGTACCCTTTTGCGTTGGTTTGTGGTGGTAGCCAACGCTCTAGGTGGAACACGGTTTTGTGCGTTCTGCGGTTTTTAGTGATTCGTGGAAGTGGTTGAATACCCACTGATTCAAAACACTGCGCGACCGTTGCGTATCCATGGCGGGCTAGGCCATGTGAAATATCCTAACCCGAATTGGTAGGAAACGTGCATATCCTGTTATTAACTGAATCCCCCTGGGGAGCCGCCGGCGCTGTGGTGGGGTAGCTGTGGCTAACGGTCTGCCCGCGTGGTGTCGGTAGCTTGAAAGCACGCGCAGAGCACGCGGCTTGCGCTCGCTACCTTCTAAATAGCCCGCTAGCTGCGGGTATTTGATTTTCAGTTAAGTGCCCCCGGCAGGATTCGAACCTGCGACACCGGCTTTAGGAGAGCCGTGCTCTATCCCCTGAGCTACGGGGGCGAGGGACCTGCCGAAGGAAAACAGGCGTCGAAAACCCACAGGGACGATTCATGCTAGTTGGCGGACGGTGAATCGGTGGAATCGGGGCCATCGCACCTGGTCCTCATCGGACACCCATGCTCAACACATCGGAAATGTCGAACACTTGGGTGCCTTTGTCCTTGGCTGTTCGGGCGCCTGACGTGGACCCGGATCGGACCGCGGAGCCTCGCGTGCGGGCGGTGCCTGCCGCTCGGGCCGCTGCCGAACGGGAGCCTCATGTGAAGGCGGTGCCTCTCGGACCGGCGCCTGCTGGACCGGCGCCTGGTACGAGGGTGGTTCTTGCCGGGCAGGCGGTTCCTGCCGAGGCGCCTGCTGGACCGGGGCCTGTTGGACCGGCGCCTGCTGGATCGGGGACTCAGGAGCAGGAGTCTCCGGTGCGCTGCGCTGCCGGGACGGCTCCTCGGGGGCCGGCGCCTCCTGCGCGGGTGGTTGCGGCGCGGGGGCCTCACGAACGGGCTTGTCCGGCTGAGGTGCCGAGTCCTCACGGGGAGATGTGGCCTCAGGGCTGGGTGGGGTAACCGGTTTCGGTGCGGACGGCGGCGCCTCTGCAGGGGCGTCGGCTGTCGACGGCTTCGGTGCGGACGACGGGTCCCCGCCATGGTCCCGGTCGTCCGCCTTCGGCGGGACTGCCGTCTCGCCAGAGGACGGATTGGAGTCCGTTCCCGGCGAGATGCCGTCCGGTCGCGGCTGCCGCTTGCCCCGCGGGTTGTCGGCGGTCGGCGGTGAGTAGGCGGGCACCGGATCAAGTTCGGGTGCGTTGAAACCGGGTGCCACTTTCGACGGCGGTGTCGACGGCACAGGAGCCGTCAATGCCGGTGGTGCCACTGATGTCTCGCGGTTCGTGGTTTCTGTGTCGGGTCGCTTGAGCAGCGCCGACTCCAGCGGGGGCCCGGTGAGGGTGGCACGCCGCGGGGAGAGCTCCCTGGTGAAGTCGCGGGTGGATTTGTCGGCGAGGCTCTTCATCAACGGCCCAGAGGTGGCCGTCGCCTTGTCGTCGGAGATGAACTGTGACAGTGAGGCATTGAGGTTCACCACGGGGGAGGAGACGCGGATGTCCACCTTGACCACTGGGTTCGGGAGGCGCGCCCAGTCGCGGTGGCGCGGATTGTGCCAATCCCGGTTCCGGTTCCAGTCGCGGTACCGATCTGGGTTGAAACCGTGGGCCTTGTTCCACTGCGTGCGGCGGTACACCGGATCGTGGATATGGAACTTCCACTGGTAGTACTGCTTGTACGGGTGATGGCGGTCGTACCAGTCCTGCCTGCGTGGGTCACCCGGGTGATCGCGGCGCTGGCCCCATTCGTTGCAGCCGTTGCGGTCCCAGCCATGGCGGTCATAACCCGCCCAGTTGTAGCCGGCCCAGTTGTAGCCCCACCGGTCGTAGCCCCAGCGGTCGTAACCCCAGCGGTCATAACCCCAGCGGTCAAAGCCCAGGAAATCGAAGCCGTACCGGTTGTAGCCACCGAGGCCGTAGTTGTACCAGTCGTAGGAGTTGTATCCGTAGAGCTGCCCCCAGGACGGGTCGTAGTAACCCAGGTACCCGAGGTTCGGAGTCAACGGCGGATCAACCGGCTGGGGCCAGTCCGCCGCCGGGGCGAGGGGAACATCGGGCGGCGGTGGGATGAAGTCGTTCCCAGCCGCGCCCGGGTACCCCCAGGTCGGCGCGGACCCGGTCGTCAGCACCGCGTCAGGCACCTGCGGTGCCGCAGGCGGTGCCTCGGGTGGCGCGGGCAACGGCGCGAGTTGTAGCACTGACTCGGGTGTGTACTGCAGGAGTTGTTGTGTCAGTTGAAGATAGAGGTTCTGCAGACTGGTTCGCTCAGGTGACGGCGCCAGGTAGTCCAGGTCCTGCTTGGCTTGATTGAGTGCCGTGCGCGCGTCGGTCAGCTGATCCGGTGTCGGCTGCTGGCCGCTCCCGAGGATGTCCTGTGCCTTCTTCAAGTCATTGACGACGGCTGCCAGGGCAACCTCTTGCGCGTGGTCGGGGAAGATCGCCTTCTGAACGCCCCACAAGGTGCCTCCCGGCGAGGTGGTGTACGTCGCGCCCAGCAGCCCGGCGACGAGAAGCACCACCAATCCACCCGCGATGGCCGACTTGCCTCGGCGTGACCGGGGGATGAGCCTGCGTCGCCGCGGCAGCGGCTCAGCGGGCTGCAGGGACCTCAGGTCGAGGGGTGGGGGCACGAGCGCAGTCATGTCGACCTCCTTGATGACGACCAGTGACCTGGTCACATCACTCCCGACCGCGTGATTTCCAGATGCTCGGGCGCCGATGATCGACCCCCGGTATGTATGCCTAAGCAATATTAAGCATAACTAAATTCCGGATGGCATCGCCACCCTCCGGCGGCGACTAGGGGAACTATTGCCCCGAGGCCTCCACGACGGCCTTGATCCGTTCCAGCGTCTTGCGCATGTCGCGAACATTGCGACGGGTGCGCAGTTGCCCACCGAGCAGTGAGAACACGGTGGTGAACGCTCCCGGTGTCATCCGGAACGATTCGGTGACGTCGGTGTCGGACCCGGCCGGCTCCAACCGGTAGTGCCAGTTGTTGACCGACCGGTCCCCGACGAGGACCGTGAAGCCGAATTCGCGGCCGGGGTCGCAGGCTGTCACTTCACAGGTCGTCCAGTAAACGGGCCCGATCTCGTTGCGCTTGACGTGCCCGCGGAACCGCGCGCCGAGCGCGGGACCGGTCGCCCCACCCAGCCACTCGGCCTCCATCACCTCCGGGGAGAACTTGCCGGTGTTGCGCACGTCGGCGATGAGATCCCAGATGCGGTCCGCCGGCGCGGCCATCCGCACGGTTACCGAGCCTTCCATGGCCATTGCGTTCGCCTCCTGGGGGATCGGCGTCAACGTAGCACCGGTGCGGGCCGGGACTACGTGCTTTCCGGGGTTCGCAGCGATGGGGGCCGGTGTGATCGTCGACGTGTGAGGGTCTCAGTCATCACCCTATCCGTCGGCGAGGTCGGGGGAGTCGGCGATCTCGCGCATCTGATCGACCAGCCGGGCCGCGACCTGTGCGGCCAGCCACAGCGTGGTCTGGTCGTCCTCTGGCAATCCGGCCAACAACTCGGCGATGCGTTGCTTGCGGACAACGGCACGTTCCTCCCACAGGCGCCGGCCGCCCTCGCTGACCTTTACCAGGCACGCGCGGCCATCGTCGGGATCGTTGCAACGCTCCAGCAGCCCTTGGCTTTCCAGGCGTTGCACCAGCTGGGTCATGCCGGATTGGCTGGCGCCCTCCGCCTCGGCGAGTGCGGTGACCCGCATCGGACCCTCCCGGTTGAGGCGCACCAGAACCAGCGTCGCGCTTGCGCTCAGCCCCTTGCGGTCGGCGAGATGCCGCCACATCAGGTCGGCGCTCGCCACGAGCATCGCCGAGATCGCTTCCACGCTGCTGTCGGTGGGAGTGCTGGTCACGGCGCATTTATATCATCGACAGGAAGTAAATGTGGATATGGGCGGGCCGCGAGGTCGGTTCGGGGCGCGCTGGTTCGCCGTGTCCGGGAGCTTGGCGCGTCGGGAAATACCCCTTTAGCAATGGAAATATCGGCATTGAGCGCGGTTGCTGCCTTCCGCAACGAACCTGCCAGCCTGCTGTGAATGTCTGAAAAGGGCTGCGGACGTCTTGATAGTTAGTTCATATATGCGATATAGATTTCCCTCATGATCGGCGAACAACCCGCGAGCGGGCGTGGCGATCGAGAACTCCACAGAGTCGGACGTCGATCGCCCAGCCTGACCATCCTGGAAAACGGTTGGCTGCCGCTGGTCACCGTCATCGCCCTCGGAGTGGGAGGGTTCGGCGTCTGGAAGGTGCATCAGATGTCCGAGCCGGGGCCGGTGCCTTCGGTCCTCGCCGCGCAGGCGCCCGAGCAGTTCACACCCAAACAGCTCACCTATGAGTTGTTCGGGACCATCGGCAACGGCGGGATCGTGAGTTACGTCGACATCGACGGGCATCCGCACAAGGTGGATCTCACCGAACTGCCGTGGTCGCACACTGAGACGAGCACGCTGACCGTCGTGTCCGGCAGCATGTCGGCACAGGTCAACGGTGGTCAGGTCGGCTGCCGGATGTTGGTCAATGGTGTTGTGCGCGACGAACAATCGTCCACTCACTCAGAAGCCGACGTCACCTGCCGGGTGAAGTCAGCATGAGCATGCACCGGGCGAACCGGCCGTTCATGGCGCGATCCGTGCGCGTCATGGCCGTGCCGATCATCGTGTTCTGGGCGCTTCTGGCCGTCACCACGAACACCTTCATCCCTCAGGTCGAACGGGTCGCCGAGGAGCTCGCCGGGTCCATGATCCCGAGCTATGCACCGTCACAGGTCGCGATGCTGCGCATCGGAGAGAAGTTCCAGGAGTCCACCTCGACCAGCCTGACCATGCTGGTGTTCGAGGCGGACCGACCTCTCGACGATGGCGATCACCGGTACTACGACGATTTGATGAACCGGCTCAAGCAGGACTCCGAGCACGTGCAGTACGTGATGGATCTGTGGGGCAAGCCCATCACCGCGGCCGGTGCCCAAAGTGTGGATGGCAAAGCGACTTTCGTACTGTTGCGGCTCGCCGGAAACATCGGGCAGTTGCAGGCGAACGAGTCAGTCGACGCGGTGCGAGACATCATCGCCGACGACAATCCGCCGCCCGGGCTCAAGGTCTACGTCAGCGGTGCCGCGCCGCTGGCCTCGGACACCCTGACGATCGCCAACTCCAGCCTCAACAACATCACCATCCTGACGATCATCCTCATCGTGATCATGCTGCTGGTGGTCTACCGCTCGGTGCCCAACCTACTGGTACCGCTGGTCAGCGTGTTGATCGAAATGCTTGTAGCCAAAGGCGTCATCGCGACGCTGGGGCACTTCGGCATCATCCCGCTGTCGTCGTTCGCGGTGAACATCGTGGTGGCACTGACATTGGGAGCCGGAACCGACTACGGCATTTTTCTGCTGGGGCGCTATCAGGAGGCCAGGCAGGACGGTGAGAGCCGCGAGGACGCCTTCTACACCGCCTATCGCAGTGTTGCTCCGATCATCATCGGCTCCGGACTGACCATCGCCGGCGCGTGTTACTGCCTGAGCCTGGCCCGGCTGGACTACTTCCACACCATGGGGCCGGCAGTCGCCATCAGCATGCTGTTCACCATCGCCGCGGCCCTCACGCTCGCGCCGGCGATTCTCACACTCGGCAGTCTGTTCGGTCTGTTCGACCCCAAGCGCATGACCAAGGGACATCTGTACCGGCGGATCGCGACCAGCGTCGTGCGCTGGCCCAAACCCGTGTTCGTCGCAAGCACCGCCGTAGTGATGATCGGTGCGGTATTCGTGCCCACCTTCAAGGTCAGCTACGACGATCGCGCCTACCAACCGTCAGACGGCCCAGCCAATCTCGGTTTCGAGGCCTCGGATCGGCACTTCTCGCAAAGCAAGTTGTTCAGCGAGATGTTGATGGTCGAGAGCGACCACGACATGCGCAACTCGGCGGACTTCATCTCGCTGGACCGGGTGGCCAAGAGCCTGATCCGGCTTCCCGGTGTCGCCATGGTGCAGAGCATCACCAGGCCGCTGGGCCGCCCGCTGGAGCACGCCACGATTCCCTATCTGTTCACCACCCAGGGCAGTGGCAGCGGCCAGCAGTTGCCGTTCAACGAGCAGCAGAACGAGAACACCGACAAGCAGGCCGAGATCCAGGCGCGTTCGGTCGAGGTGCTGCAGAAGGTGATCGGGCTGACCCAGCAGATGGCCGACGAACTGCATTCGACGGTGCTCACTTTGGAAAACCTCAAACAGGTCACCGACGACATGAACGCCGGGATCTCCAATCTCGACGACTTCCTGCGGCCGTTGAAGAACTACTTCTATTGGGAGCCACACTGTTTCGACATCCCGGCCTGTTGGGCGATGCGATCGCTGTTCGACTCGCTCGACGGGATCGACAGCCTGGATGCCCAGATCGCCGATGCCGTCACGTCTTTCGAGGCCATCGACCGGCTGATGCCGCAGTTGATCTCGCAGTTGGAGCGGATGATGGCCGACAGTCGGTCGCTGCTGGGCGTCATCACCAACAACTACGGTCCGGCGCATCTGCAGTCCACCCAGACCGACCAGACCTACTACGACCTGATCAACGTGGGCAACGACTTCGACAAGTCCCGCAGCGACGACTTCTTCTACATCCCCCGAGAGGCGTTCGACAACGAGGACGTCAAGACCGGCATGCAACTGATGATGTCGCCCGATGGCAAGGCCGCCCGGTTCATCGTCACCCATGAGGGCAACGCCATGGGTCCGGAAGGAATCGACCATGTCGAACAGTTCCCGGACGCGATCAAGGCGGCGCTCAAGGAGACCTCACTGGCGGGCTCCAAGATCTACATCGGCGGAGCGGGCTCGAACAACAAGGACATCAGGGCCTACGCCGCGTCCGATCTGCTCATCGTGGCCATCGCCGCGTTCGTCCTGATCTTCCTGATCATGCTGTACCTGACCCGAAGCCTGGTCGCGGCCATGGTGATCCCCGGCACCGTGGCGTTCTCGTATGCCGGTGCCTTCGGACTGTCAATCCTGGTGTGGCAGCACCTGATCGGCCTGCACCTGCACTGGCTGGTGTTGCCGCTGACCTTCATCATCCTGGTGGCGGTCGGCTCGGACTACAACCTGCTGCTGATCTCCCGGGTCAAGGAGGAATCGGGAGCAGGCCTGAACACCGGACTGATCCGCGCTCTGGGGAGCACCGGCGGCGTGGTGACCTCTGCGGGGCTGGTGTTCGCGTTCACCATGCTGGCCATGTTGATCAGCGATCTACGAACCATCGGCCAGGTGGGCTCCACCGTGTGCATCGGGCTGCTGCTCGACACGTTGATCGTGCGATCGTTCGTCGTGCCGTGTCTGTTGCGTCTTCTCGGTCCGTGGTTCTGGTGGCCGACATTCATCCGGCAGCGGCCGCTACGGCAGCCGGTGCTGTCCCGGCAGCAGCGAGTGGAGGCCTGACGTGACGACGTCGACTCTCTACGGCATCCTGTCGATCATCTCCTTCGCGTTGATCTGGGTCTTCGCCGTCGTGGCTTTCATGTTCACGCGGCGGATGAGGGGCCACGCCCATGTCACATCGAGCCTGGCCGTCGGGACGCTGTCGGCCACCTTGCGCAAGGTCCGGAAACGCGAGGCTCTCACCGACGACGAGCTGACCCTCGCACGACAGGTCCTGGCCGACCGTGGCAGCATTCTGGCGCTCGCGGTTCCCGCCACGCTGTTCTGCATCGGTTGTTTCTACGTTTTCGGCAGCCTCGAACAACTGCACGGGCGTACCCCGTCGGAGCGAACCTTCCTCGGCGTCTTTCCGATGCTTACCTCCACCAATATGGCGATACAGATACTCCGCAGCGCCCGTCTGAAACGGCGCATTCGGTGATCCCGCTTCACCCCCGCAGTGATGGCAGCATCGTGAGTATGACGTCGACGGAGCGGCCCGTGCCGCCGATGAATGCCGATGAACGTACGACGCTGGAGAGCTGGCTGGAGTTCTATCGCGCCACGCTGGCGCTGAAATGTGAGGGCCTGAACGAGGAACAGCTGCGGTCAGCCTCGGTGCCGCCGTCGGAGCTGACCTTGCTGGGTCTGGTCCAGCACGCCGCCGAAGTGGAACGGAACTGGTTTCGCCGGGTACTGACGGGCGAGGACGCGGCACCGATCTTCGGACCGCGCGACCCCGACGGCCATGACGGGGGCTTCGAGGTGTCGGCACACTCGTCGTTCCGCGACGCGGTACAGATCTGGCAGGACGAGATCAAACAGGCCCGTCTCAACTGTGCGGCGCGAGAACTCGACGGCACCGCGGCATTCATGGGGGGCGAGGTCAGCTTGCGTTGGATCTACACTCACATGATCGCCGAGTATGCCCGCCATTGCGGACACGCAGATCTGGTCCGCGAGCGCATCGACGGGCACGTCGGCGTCTGAGACAGACGCTGGTCAAGGCTGATGTTCGCGCCCCAGCGCGTCGAGCAGGCAATTGACGGCCAACCTCCCCAACGCATCGGAGGCCAGTGGGCTGTCACCGGTGAGCAGGCGGCGGTCCTGGTGCACCGTGCCGGCCATCTCGTCGTTGACGATGGTGAGGCCCTGCTTGGCCAGCAGGTCGGCGACCAGCCACTGCAGGCGCCCCGGCAGGTATCCGATGTCGATGTTCGGGCCCTCGTCGAGCGAGTCGGGGAACACGCACACCGAGTATCCGGCCAGCGGCGACCGAGACTTGCCGAGGCCGGCGGCCAGCAGCGCCGCCGGACCGTGGCACAGGGTGATGATGAACCGGCCGTGGTCGAGTGCCCAGTTCAGCGTCCGGCCGACCTGGTCGCTGCCCGGCAGCCCGACGACGGCGCCGTGACCGCCGGGAATGAAGACGGCGAGATAGTCAGAGGCCGGCTTGAGGCCGGCGACCACGTTGGACAGCTTGAGGGGTTGTTTGAGTTTGATCTTGAGGGCCTCGTAGGTTGACAGCACGGCCTGGTCTTCGCCGGGCATGGCCCACAGTTCCAGCTTGGCCGGATACCCGGATATGGTCGCGACGTCAACGTCGAATCCGGCTTCCATCAGGTGGTGCAGCGGCAGCAGCATCTCCACCGGATGGTTGCCGGTGGAGAACATCTTTCCGTTCTGGCACAACACATATCGCTCTTCGGTGGCGATCATCAACACCTTCCACCGGCCCTCGGTGTAGGCGCCCTTGTGTTCCACGCCGGTGAAATCGGTCCTGGGGGAGGTGTACTGACTCAACGAGTAGGGCGAGGGAAAGAAGGCGTTGTCCTCGGCCGGATCGGGCGCGGGGTCCTTGCTGAGGTTTTCTGCGTCTTGTGACATTGCGTTCACCACTTCCTTTTCCCAGCTCGTGCGGTGAGGTCAGTGATACCCGGCTTTCGGCCACCCGATGCGTGTCACTGCAATGGCAGCTCGGCGAAGATCGGCGTGGTGGGTGTGGTCGAGCCCTCGCCCGGTTCGACGGTGAAGGCCAATGCCGATGCGTCGGCGAGGTCGGGTAGCACCGCCGTGGTCGACGGCGCGACGGCGGCGGAGTCCATGGTGCCCGCCGACGTGGCGTCGCCCTCGCGCAGCAGCCACATCTGATAGACCGTGCCGGTCTGCGGGGGCGTGACGCCGTTCATCACCAGCACGCCGGCGTTGCGCTCGCGGGAGAACACCACGGTCGCGGTTCCGCCGGTGGGGATCGCCCCGGAGACGGTCCGTACGTCTGGGGCGGCGAAGATCTGTTCGGCCGTCGTGGGCTGCGGGCTGGGGCGCATCGCGATGCCGATGCCGACACCGGTGAGGGCGATGACGACGGCCGCTGCCGCCGCCAATGCCGTGTTCCGCCAGCGCGGGGCGGGCCGCAATTCGCGCACCGAGACCGCCGCCAGTAGCTGCTCGCGCAGATGGGTCGGTGGTTCAAGGGCAGTGGACCCGGCCAGCCGGGCCATGGTTTCCCTCACGTCGCGCACTTCGTTCGCGAATTCGGCCGCCACCTCGGGAGGGGCGGCTGCCAAGCGCTGTTCGATGTCGGCCCGCTCGCTGTCGGACACCGCGTGCAGCGCGTACGGGGTCGCCAGCTCGAGAAGGTCGGGGTCAACCGGTCCGGTCATGCGGCCCCCAGACAGTTGCGCAGGCCGCGGAGGGCGTCACGCATCCGCGATTTGATGGTCGCGAGGTTGGCCGCCAGCCGTTGAGAGACCTGGCTGTAGGTCAGCCCGTCGTAATAGGCGAGATGGATGCACTCGCGCTGGGCATCGGTCAGCGACGACAGGCATTCGGCGACGCGCCGCTGCTCGTCGTGGGTGATGACGGAGTCGGCCACGTGATCGGCGGGCGGATCCACGCTGGTGGCACCGTAGCGGGATTCACGGCGGGTGGCGGCCTGCTCGGCACGCACCCGGTCCACCGCCCGCCGGTGTGCGAGCGTCAGCAGCCAGGCCATCGGGGATCCGGCCGACGGGTCATAGCTGTCTGCCGAGCGCCACACCTGCAGATAGATGTCCTGGGTGGTTTCCTCGCTGTATCCCGGGTCGCGCAGAACCTGGGTGACCAGGCCGAACACCCGCGACCGCGTTTGGTCGTACAGCTCGGCGAAGGCGTCGACGTCGCGTCGGGCCACCCGTCGCAGCAACGCGTCGAGTTCGGCGGTCACCCACAGCAGCCTAGTCACCGGGGCCTGCTCCGTCATGCTTATCCAGATCTCGGTGGCATCGGAATGAAAAAAGAAGTGCGAGAACAATATTCCGCGAATCCCGCCCGGCCCGCCATGTGCTTCTCGGCCAGTCGGGCTCCGGTCGCGTACACCAGGAAATACGTCATCAACAGCGGGGATAGCACCGTAGCCAGCGACAACCAGCCGCAGATGCTCGACAACCACAACCCCCACCAGACGCAGCAGTCGCCGAAATAGTTGGGATGGCGGGTCCAGGCCCACAGCCCGCGGTCCATGATCGCGCCCCGGTGGGCCGGGTCGGATTTGAACCTGCGCAACTGATGGTCGCCGATCGCCTCGAACGCCAGCCCGGCGACCCAGATCGCCACGCCCACAATCAGAACCGGCCGCAGGGCGGCCGGAGTCGGCCCCAGTGTCGACGACAACTGCACGGGAAGCGACACGAACCAGGTTGCCGCACCCTGGATCACGAACACCTTGCGCAGCACGTGACCGGCCGAATAGTCGCCACCCAGCAGCTCCTGGTAGCGCGGATCCTCACCCTTGCCCGCGGACTTGAGCACCATGTGCCAGGACAGTCGCCCCGCCCAGAGGGTGATCAGCACCAATAACAGGATGCGCCGGAAGACATCGCCGGTGCCCAGGACGGCGCTGACAGTGGCCACCACGATGAACCCGATGCCCCAGGCCACGTCGACGACGTTGTACCGGCCGAGGTTTCGGCCGATCAAGAAGGTCGCGCCGTGCACGACGGCGAGGGCGGCCAGCGATACCGCGGTGACGATGAGCAGGTTCACCGGTGTCCTCCTGTCGGGGCGAATGTCCACTGGTAGACGTCGAGATAGCCCGAGGCGAATCCGGCTTCGGAGTACGCCAGGTACAGCTCCCACATGCGGGCGAAGACCTCGTCGAAGCCAAGCGCCGCCACCGCGTCGCGGCGCGAGTCGAAACGTTCGCGCCACAGTCTCAGGGTCTCGGCGTAGTGCGGCCGCAGTGACATCATGTCGACAGTGCGCAGCCGCGTGTGCCTTTCGGTCAGGCCGATGATCGCCTCGGTCGACGGCAGCAGCCCGCCGGGGAAGATGTACTTCTGGATCCAGGTGTGCGTATCGCGCGAGGCCAGCATGCGATCGTGCGGCATGGTGATCGCCTGGATCGCGACCCGGCCTCCCGGTGTGACGAGCCGGTCCAGCGCTCGAAAGTAGGTGGGCCAGAACTGGTATCCCACGGCCTCCACCATCTCGACCGACACCACCGCGTCGTAGCAGCCGTCGACGTCGCGGTAGTCGAGTAGATCGACATCGACCCGGTCCGACAGACCGGCCTCCGCCACTCGTTGCCGGGCCAGCCGTTGTTGTTCGGTCGACAGGGTGATCGAGCGGACCCGGGCGCCGCGTTCGGCGGCACGCAGGCAGAGTTCGCCCCAACCGGTGCCGATCTCCAGGACCCGGCTGCCCGGCCCGACCCGCGCTGTGTCGAGGAGTCGGTCGATCTTCCGGCGCTGGGCGTCGGCCAGGCCGGCCGCCGTGCCCGGCAGTTGCGGGAACAGCGCACTGGAGTACGTCATCGTCTCGTCGAGGAACTCGGCGAACAGCTCATTGGACAGGTCGTAGTGGGCCGCGATGTTGCGGCGGGACTGAGCCGCGTCGTTGCGGGCAGAGCGCGGCGAGCGGGGCAGCGTCACCGTCCGGAACCGTTGCAGCGCAGCGGGAATCAGCTCGCCCATCGACCGGCCGAACTCGGTGAGCAGCCCGGCGAGATCAGTGGAATGCCACTCGCCGGCCATGTACGACTCGCCGAAGCCGATCAGTCCGTGGCAGCCGATCCGGCGGGCCAGGGCCTCCGGCTGTTCGATGACCATGGTGGGCAAGGTGGGATCGGCCGCCCCGATCACGGTTCCGTCGGGAAACGCCAGCCGTACCGGCAGTGTCGCGGCGGCCCTTCGCAGCAGTTGGTCGGCCACCGCGCCGGATATCGCGGCCACCGGCCCACGCGGTGGATGTACCACGTCCGGCCAGCGGGTCGGGTCGATGGCGGGGGACGTTCCGGTCCGGGTGCTCACAGCGGCCTTCCTTGGTTCTCGGTAATGCACTCGACGGCTTCTTCGGTGGGGCGGGGGATCACCGGAACCCGGCGCAGCCACAACTTGATCCCCTCGATCCGGATGGCGAGGGCTCCGGCCAGCGGTGCCACCGGCGCGGTCAGTTGCAGGCGCAGGATCTCCCACGTGGTCGCCGGCCTGCGGGCACCGCGAAGGGTGGCGACAAAGGCCGGATGTCCGTGGCGGTGCAGGGAAATCGTCACGTCGAGGTGTTCGCCCGGTTCCGGAGCCTGGACCCGGTAGTAGCCATCGACGGCATTGAACGGTGAGACGTACATGCGCTTGGGCACGTTCGCGGGTTGTCCGGCGGCAAGCAGATAAGCATGCCGCCGGCCGTAGGTGTTGTGGACCTCGGCGACCACGCAACGCAGTGCCCCGGCGGCGTCGTGGCACCAGTACAGGCTGAGCGGGTTGAACACATATCCGAGCACGCGCGCCTGCAGCAGCGCGGTCACCCTGCCGCCGCCGAGATCCACGTCGTGCGACAACAGGAATGCGTCGACGCGTTGGCGCAGAGAGTCTTTCGGTGCGCCCGTGAAATGGTCGTCGGCCTCGAATCGGGCGAATGGTCGCAGCCAACGCGGCAATCGCGGCATCCGGTCGAGGTCGACGTACCAGCTGTATCCGCGGTAGCTGAAGCGATGGTGCACGGGCGCGCGGCGGACGTGGGTGATCCTGGTGCGGTACAGCGCAGGGGTGGTCAGCATGCCAGCGGCTCCGCGACCGGGCCGCCGGCCCATCGGGCGCCCAGCCGCTCCGCGGCCGCCAATCCCGATGCGGCGCCGTCCTCATGGAATCCCCAGCCGTGGTACGCCCCGGCGAACACGATGCGGTCGTCGTTGAGCTGAGGCAGGAGTTGTTGCGCGGCCACGGATTCGGTGGTGTATGCCGGATGTTCGTACACCATCTCGGCGACGACCTTCGACGGGTCCACCCGGTGGGCGCCGCCCAGGGTCACCAGGTAGCGCCGGGTGCCACCCAGCCTCATCAGTCTGGTGATGTCGTAGGTGACGGTGACGGCGTGATCTTCGGGATCGATGAGGTAGTTCCAGGAGGCGCGCGCTCTCGGCAGGCGGGGCAGTACCGACTCGTCGGTGTGCAGCTGAGCCTGGTTGAGGCTGTAGGGGATGGCCCCGAGGATGTGCCGTTCGGCCTCGCTCGGGTGGTCCAGCATCAGCAGCGCCTGGTTGGGATGGGTGGCGATGACAGCGGCATCGAACCGCCGGGGCGGCTGTCCGTCGACGGTGACCAGCACGCCGTCGGCACATCGGCGCACGGATCGCACGCGGGCACCGGTGACGGCCTCGGGCAGTCGGGCCACGATCGCGTCGACGTAATTGGCCGACCCGCCGACCACCGTGCGCCACGTCGGTGAGCCGAACACCGACAGCATGCCGTGGTGCTGCAGGAAGACGAACAGGTACCGCGCCGGGTAGCGCAGTGCCTCGCCGGGCGGGCATGACCACACCGCGGCAACCAAGGGGGTCATGAATCGTTCGGTGAAATACCGGGAGAACCCGTGGCGGTGCAGGAACTCGTCGAGGGTTTCCTCGTTCCCGGTGCTCGCTCGCCGCAACAATTGGGTCGCCAGCCGGTGAAACCGGGCAATTTCGCCCAGCATCAGCAGATAACGGGGCCGGCCCAGATTGGCCCAGCCGGGGAACAACCCACCCAGGCCGCGGGCCCCGGCGTACTCCAGACCGGTGCCGTCGTCGCGTACGGACATCGACATGTCGGTGTCCTGCGTACGGATCCCGAGTTCGTCGAACAAGCGGCACAGTGTCGGATACGTGCGGTCGTTGTGTACCAGGAAGGCGGTGTCGAGCGCGAGGGTGCGGCCGTCTTCGACGACGTGCTGGGTATGTGCGTGCCCGCCGAAGCGGGCGTCGGCCTCCAGCAGCGTGACGCGGTCACGAGCGGACAGGACATGCGCGGCGGTCAGGCCGGCGACACCGCTACCGATCACCGCAACGGCGCGCCCACCAGGATGAATGTGTTCCACACCCGGTATTCGGAGCCGGCCCGGGCGCGGATGGAAAGAACTTCTAGCGAAGTTCGGCGATCACCTTCCCGAACGCCTCGGCGTGAGCGATCTGCACGATGATGTAGGTGATGCCGTACTTCTCGCGCAGCCCGCGGATGTGGTCGGCGATGGCGCTGACCGAGCCCGACAGCACACCCGGGTGCCGCAGCAGCTCTTCGTCGCTGAGCCCCGGCAGGAAATGGCGGGGGACGTTGAGGATGGGCATCTCGCTGCCTGGAGCGGGCACCGCCGTGACCGCGAGATTGAGCTCCAGTTGGTCGAACCGGTCACCGGCAGCGTTGCGCAGGAAGGAAACTCGCTCGGCCAAGGGGTCGCTGTCGCCGTCGCCGACACTGTCACCACCGGTGAGGCCGACGACGTCGGCGGTCTGGGCGGCCACGGTCAGCAGACGATCACCATTGCCCGCGATGAGGATCGGGATGTCGGGCGCGTGCTCGCGCAGGTGTTCGGTGGTGTGGCGCAGATAGTCGATGCGGTCGCGGGCGCTGGGGAACGGCAGTTCGGCGGCCTCGAACTCTTCACGCACATAGCCGGCGCCGAGACCGAGGTCGAACCGGCCGCCGGACAGATCCCGCAGGGCGGTGGCGTCGCGAGCCAGCAGCGCGGGCTTGTAGAAGGCGGCGTTGAGCACGAACGTGCCGACCCGCAGCGTGCTGGTGGCCGCGGCGATCGCGGTCAGGGTGGGGAACGGGGCCGGGGCGCCGAGGTGGTCGGGCACGTTGAGGACGTCGAAGCCGAGGTCTTCGGCGCGCCGCGCGGTGTCGGCGATCTGCGATTGGGATCCGGTGGCGCGCAGGCTCACACCAAAGCGGAAATCGTTGGGCATCACCCGATCTTAGGCACGGCGGCGGAAGGTTTGGAGGTGTCGGCGGCGGGCAATTCTGAGCCGTGACGAGTCATCCGACGGTGGGCGTAGAGGAAGAATTCCTGCTCATCGATCCGCAGTGCGGTGAGCCGATCGCCCGCAACAAGGCGGTCGCCGCCTCTGCCGCCGAGCAGGGTGTGGATCTGCAGCTGGAGCTGACCAGCTGCCAGATCGAGACCAATACCGACGTGATGGACACCAGCACCGCGTTGCGCTCCGAGTTGACCAGATTGCGCCGGATCACCGCCGAGGCCGCCGCGGCCAACGGGGCACGGTTGTTGGCCGCCGCGCTGCCGCCGACCGTGCCGCACAAGTTCCCCGTCACCCCGACCGCGCGTTACCGCAGGATCGCCCACCGGTTCGGCATGATCGCTCACGAACAGGGCATCTGTGGCTGCCACGTGCACGTCGCGGTGCCGGACCGGGACGCGGCGATTCATGTCAGCAACTGGCTGCGTCCGTGGCTGCATGTGCTGCTGGCACTGACCGCCAACTCGGCGATCTACCGCAACACCGACAGCGGCTATGCCAGCTTCCGCAGCGTGCTCTGGACGCGGTGGCCCAGCTCGGGGCCGCCGCCGTATTTCGATTCGGCCGCCGAATACGACGCGGCCGTATGTCTGCTGCAGCGGGCCGGCGTCGCGCTGGACGACGGCATGATCTATTGGGATGTGCGACCCTCGGCGAACTTTCCGACCGTGGAGGTGCGGGTATCCGATGTGCCGGCCACCGTCGCCGAGACGGTGTTGGTCGCCACGCTGATCCGCGCCGGGGTGATGACGGCGCTGCGTTCGTACGACGAAGGCGAATCGGTTCCGCGCCTGGCGGATTGCCAGATCCGCGCGGCCCACTGGAAGGCTGCCCACGACGGCCTCGACGGCGACGGTATCGACCTGCTGGGTGATCAGTCGGTGGTCCCGGTCCGGGATCTGCTGAACCGATTCGTC
The DNA here is from genome assembly GCF_001245615.1 of Mycolicibacterium neworleansense. NCBI lineage: Bacteria > Bacillati > Actinomycetota > Actinomycetes > Mycobacteriales > Mycobacteriaceae > Mycobacterium > Mycolicibacterium neworleansense. Next base: position 617,514 of record NZ_CWKH01000003.1, on the reverse strand, counting down.
GAGACGGTGCGGCCGGCGTTGGTGGCACTGGACGACTACGGCATGGTGCGTGCCGAGCTCGCCCGGGTCGTCGCCGAGGGGAACGGCGCGATCCGGCAGCGTCGCGCCTGGCGGCGCCGAGGTGAGATCGCAGATGTGATCAACGAATTGGCGGCTGCTGTGACCGGCAACTAGCCGGCCCAACGCCCCAGGAATTCGACCCAGCGGTGCGGGAGCTCGTGGTGCGCCGCGCCGGCAAGGATTCGTTCCAGATAGCCCGGCCGCGGTGGCCCGGGTTGGACGCGATGGTCGATGTAGACCCAGGCCGGCTCGGGGCCGCCGTCGGTGTGCACGGTCAGCTGGTCCCTGCGATAGCGCACCGGCACCCCTTCGGCGACGTCGAGGGCCGCCAGATCGTGGTCGGTGACCTGCCACAAGACGCCGTGTACCTGTGCGGTGCCGAGCGGTTCGATGGTCGCCACCCCGCGCTGGTTGATCAGCCAGCTGTGGCCGTCCAGGCGGGCTGGTCGGGGATCCAGGGCACCCGGACAGCGCCGGGCCATCTGTGCCACGCACAGATTCGAGCCGTAGGCGAAGTACGGGTGCAGCATTCAGCCCGTGACGGTCAGATAGATCAGCACCACGTTGAGCACACTAATCAACCCGGCAACGCCCCAGCCCAGCGCGGTGGTGACGCGGTGGTTGACGTCGTCGCCCATCAGGTTCGCTTTGCTGGTCAACCGCACCAGCGGGATCAGCGCCAGCGGTATGCCGAAGGAGAGCACGACCTGGGACAGCACCAGGGCGCGGCTGGGGTCGACGCCGATGGCCAGGATGACCAGCGCCGGGATCAGGGTGACCAGCCGGCGCAGCAACAGCGGATAGGAGCGACGCAGCAGGCCCTGCATGATCATCGCGCCCGCGTATGCGCCGACCGAGGTCGAGGCCAGGCCGGAGGCCAGCAACCCGATGGCGAACAGCAGCGCGACCGTCGGACCCAGGGTGTCGCGGACCGCGGCGTGGGCGCCTTCGATGGAGTCGGTGTTGTCGCGCCCCTGCAGGTTGGTCGCCGCGACCAGCAGCATGGCCAGGTTCACCGCGCCGGCCAGCAACATCGCGATGCCGACGTCGTAGCGGGTGATCCGCAGCAGGCGTCGCCGGATCGCGCCGGGCTGGAGGTGACCGTGACGGTCGCGCGCGAGGCCGGAGTGCAGGTAGACCGCGTGTGGCATCACGGTGGCGCCGAGCATGGCGGTGGCCAACAGCAGGCTTTCGGCTCCCTGGAACCGGGGGATGAGCCCGCCGGCGACCTCTGCTGCCGGAGGGGTCTCGACGAACAGGCTGGTGAGAAAGCCGATCGCGATGATCATCAGCAGCCCGGTGATCACCCGCTCGAACATCCGCTGACCGCGGCGGTTCTGCACGCTCAGCAGCAGGAGAGAGACTGCTCCGGTGATGACCCCGCCGAGCAGCAGCGGCAGGTCGAACAGCAGGTGCAAGGCGATCGCGCCACCCACCACTTCTGCGAGATCGGTTGCGACGGCTACCAATTCGGCCTGTATCCAATAGGCGATGCGGGTCGGGGTGCTGGTGTGATCGGCGACCACTTCGGGTAGCGAGCGGCCGGTGACCAGGCCCAGCTTGGCCGAGAGGTACTGCACCAGGCCCGCCATGGCGTTGGCCATCACGATGACCCAGACCAGCAGGTAGCCGAACTGTGCTCCCGCGCTGACGTTGGCGGCGACGTTGCCGGGGTCGACATAGGCGATCGCGGCGACGAATGCCGGCCCGAGCAGCATCCAGCCCGGCATCGGCGTCGTACGCGTCTTGGTGTCCTCTAACAACGGCCCCACAGCTTCCATCCGGGTATGCGAATAGAAAAGTTAGGGTACCCGAAACCTTGTCATGCCACTCAGCCGCGGGGGTCGAACACGACCGTCACCAGCCGATGCCAAAGCCGCCGAACCCGAAGACCGGGCCGTACCAGGGGCCGTAGTTGTTCAAGGCCGGCGGGGAGGTCACGATCTGCGTGCTGCCATTGGTCTGGCATTGCGTGGTGGTCGGTGTCGTGTTGGTGCACTTCGGTGCCGCGGACCCGACCGGGGCCGTGAGGATCGCCAGACACGGCACCGCCAGCAGCGCGGCCAGGCACCGAACGATGTTGCTCATGACCTACTCCGATCGCTGGAGTAAGTCTACGTCTGAAATGCGCTGTCAGCGCTGGTCAGAGGACAAAGAACTCATCGTCCCAGGGGAACATCCCGTAGCCGGGCTGCGGCGGCGTCGAGTCGATCTGCACGTTGCCTTCGGTGGCGCATTCAGTGGTCTGGCCGCCCTCGACCGAACTGCCGCCGGTCACCTCGCACTGCGGCAGCAAGCGGGGTTCGCTGGGGGCACTGGGTTCGGCCGAGGCCAGCGGGGCCAGGGCGATCGCCGCGGAAGCGCCGCCGACCATGAGACATCCGGTGAGCGTGGTGAGGCGAATCTTCATTGCGCCGATCCTTCCAACGGGGGCCTATCGGCAGCGTACAGACCCCGGCCGGTGATCAACGGCAGATCGAGCGTCGTCCGGATACCAGGCTTGGCGTCCACCACCGCCGGGATCGCGTTGACCACGCGCGCGGCCGTGGCGACCAGGCCCGCATGGTTGTGATCTCCGTTGGGGCTGCTCAGACACAGGTCCAGCGTGTACGACGGTTCGCCCGTCACCACCACCCGGTACGAGCCGCCTTCCTGGGCGGGCTGGGGCCACTCGGGGCACAGGTCGTCGCGCAGCCGCGTCACATGCTCCAGCACCACCGCGGCCTTGCCGTCGCGCATGCCGCGTACCTCGAACCGCAGTGCGGCGGTGGTCCCGGCGGGAATGTGCCCGGCCGCGATGTCGAAGTCCTCCGGCGCGGGCACCCGGGTGTGCTCCTCGGTCACCTCGTCCAGTTCGACGCCCAGGCCGGCGGCCAGCTGCCGGACCACCGAACCCCAGGCCAGGCTCAGCACTCCCGGTTGCAGCAGCATCGGGGTTTCGTCGATGGGCTTGCCGAAGCCCATCACGTCGAACATCACCGCCGCGCTGTTGTAGGTGGCGTAGTCGACGATCTCCATGCAGCGGATCTGCTCGATCTCCTGACAGGTACCGGCAAGGGCAAGCGGCAGAAGGTCGTTGGCGAAGCCGGGGTCGATTCCGTTGACGAAGATGCTGGCCCCGCCCGCCTCCGCCGCCGTCTCGATCGGCTCGATCAGCTCGGCCGGCAGCACCTCCCACGGGTACTGCAGGAACACCGCGGAGCTGGCCACCACGTTGATCCCGGTGGCCAGGATTCGCCGGTAGTCCTCGAGCGCCTCTGGCAACCGGTTGTCGGCAAGTGCGGTGTAGACCACGCAGTCCGGCTTGTCGGCCAGGATGGCGTCGAGGTCATCGGTGGCCAGGATGCCGGTCGAAACATCCAGGCCGGCAAGCTCTCCGGCATCCCTACCGGCCTTGGTCGACGAGGACACCCACACGCCGGTGAGTTCGTAGTCCGGATTGGTGACGAGCTGCTTGAGCGCATGTCGGCCGACGTTGCCGGTACCGACCGCGGCTACACGAATGGTCACAGTTCTCCTCAGAGGTCGGGGATGGGCAGATCGAGATTGGGCATGTTCAGGCCGCCGTCGACCTCGAGCACCTTGCCGGTCAGGTAGCTGCCCGCCGGGGACGAGAGATACACCGCGGCGGCAGCGATGTCGGCAGGGTCGCCGAGGCGGCGCAGCGGGGTGGCCTTTTCCATCGGGTCGCGCAGTGCCTCGTTGGAGGCGACGATGTCCAGGGCCGAGGTGAGAATCGAACCGGGCGCGATGGCGTTGACGCGGATGCGCGGACTCAGGTCCAGTGCCGACAGTCGGGTGTAGTGCGCGAGGGCGGCCTTGGCGGTGCCGTAGGCCGCGAAGCCCCGTCCGGCCAGGCGCCCCACCGTGGAGGTGATGTTGATGATGCTGCCGCCGCCGGAGTGCTCCAGCATCAGCGGCACCGCCGCACAGGTCAGCGCGTGCGCGGTGGACACGTTGAACGTGAACGCGTTGCGCAGATCCTGGGTGGAGGTGTTCAGCAGCGGTGCGGGCATGGTGCCGCCGACGTTGTTGACGACGATGTCTAGTTTCCCGAACGCATCCACCGCGGCGGCCGCGAGTTCCGCGGTGGCCTCCGGGTGCGCCAGGTCGGCGACCACGACGTGCGCCCGACGCCCGGTCTCGGCGACCTGGGCTGCCACCTCATCGAGTTGGGCCTGTGTGCGGGCCGCGATGAGCACGTCGGCACCGGCTTCGGCGAAGGCGAGCGCGGTCGCCGCGCCCAGTCCACGTCCGGCCCCGGTGACGATCGCCACCTTGTCGTCGAGTCGGAATCTGTCCAGAATCACGTGCGCTCCGTTCCCTAGCTCGGCGCCACGCTAGCAGGGTGAGACGGCGCCCGTGGGGCATTTCTGAAACACGTTCTAGTAGTCGTGCTTCCCATCTGGCTGTCGGTGGTGCGTCGTGAAAGCCGCTCCGCGGCGGCGCCGACGGGCGCACAATTGAGGGGTCCGCTCAAGGTGGGGAGCCCCAATGACCCAGCAGCGATACGACTTCTTCGGCGATCTGTTCGCGCGGTATTTCAGCCCCGCGCTCGATCAGTACCCGTCGACGGCGGGCACCCTCATCCACCGCCTGCTTGCCTGCACCGATGACCTGCAGGACCGCTTGGCGCAGGCCCGTCTGGCGGCGGAGGCATGGGGCGAGGAGGAGCTGGGTCGAACCGGCCGGCAGGTGCACCCGGTATCGGAGCTGTTCGTCATCACCCAGTGCGGCCTGATGTACGGCGCCCGTTTCACCGACGCCCGGCACGGCCTCTACTACCTGGCGACCCCGCACACGATGTTCGACGCGTTCGTCGATCAGATCGAGCACACCCCGCTGACCACGGGCACGGTGGTCGCGGTCGATCGGCGCTGCAGCCATGACCTCGAATCGGCCCATCCGATGGATGCGGCGTTGCGCCGGATTCTGGACGAACACGAGGCCCTCCGCGTCGACGTGCCGGTCTAGGCCGCTTGCGGGCGTCCATGTTAACGCCGTATTTCGGCGGGATTCGCTGTGTGTTAACCGGTGTGGATTCGGTATGAGATTGTCCGACAAGGGAATTCGGCGAATTAGGTTTAGCCCACTTCATCGAATTGAAAGGACGGGCGAAACCCAGTGAACCGGAACTTGAAGAGCGTGTGTGTGGTCGGTGCCGGACTGTGCGGGCTGGGAACGGCGTTGGCCGCGCCGGTGGCTGCCGCTCCCACCGAGTCGACCGCGAGTCAGACCATCAGCGAACTCGAAAGCCAGGGGTACCGGGTGATCTTGAGCAAGGTTGGCACCAAAGCCATCGACGACTGCACCGTAAGTGCTGTCCGCCAAGGGCGTTCGGTCACCGGGCCGCAGATACCGGTTGGGGCGGCGGGCATCACGTCATTCAATCCGGGCCAGAACCTGCAGTACACGACGGTGTACGTGGATCTGGATTGCCGCCGCTGAGCTACTTCTTGGCCGACGCCTTCTTGGCGGGAGCTTTCTTGGCGGCCGCCTTCTTCGCCGGAGCCTTCTTGGCTGGTGCTTTGTCCTTCGCCGCGCCACCGCGCGCCTTGACGCTGGCCTCAAGTTTGGCCAGCAGATCGGACACGTCCTCGGTCTCGTCGAGCTCGGTTGGCTGTTCTTCGACCGAGAAGGCTTCTCCGCCTTCGAGTTTGGCCTGGACCAGCTCGTGCAGCTGTTCCTGGTAGTCATCGCGGAACTGGTCCGGCTTGAAGTCGTCGGTCATCGACTCGACGACCTGGCCGGCCATCTTCAACTCGGCCGGCTTGATCTCGACTTCCTTGTCCAGCACCGGGAAATCGGGGTCGCGGATCTCGTCGGGCCACAGCAGGGTGTGGATCACCATGACATTGCGCTTGCTGAAGTCCTTGACCCGTAACGCGGCCAGCCGTGTCTTGTTGCGCAGGGAGAAGTGCACGATGGCCACACGTTCGGTCTCGGCGAGAGTCTTGGCCAGCAGCACATAGGACTTCGACGACTTGGAGTCGGGCTCCAGGAAGTAACTCTTGTCATACATCAACGGGTCGAGCTGCTCGGCCGGGATGAACTCGACGACTTCGATCTCGCGGCTGCGCTCTTCGGGCAGGGTGGCGATGTCCTCGTCGGTGATCACCACCATCTGTCCGTCGTCGGATTCGAACGCCTTGTTGATGTCGCGGAACTCGACGACCTCGCCGCACACTTCGCAGACCCGCTTGTAGCGGATGCGCCCGTTGTCCTTGGCATGGACCTGGTGGAACTTGATGTCGTGGTCCTCGGTCGCGCTGTAGACCTTGACCGGCACGTTCACCAGGCCGAAGGCGATCGAACCCTTCCAGATGGATCGCATGATCCCAGTATGGCGTAAGCGGCCACCCGCAGCGGGCATTGCTGTCGCGGGCCCGCCGCGAGTGGTCACACCGCTAGGTCCCTTTGATGAGGCGGTGCACGGACTCGGGCACGTCGGTGTCCGCACTGACCCACGGAGCGGGGACCGGGTCGCCGGCCACCGTACGAAGCGGTACGACGCCGGCCCAGCCGCCGGATGCCACTCCCTCCTCCGGCTCCGATGGCGGTGCGTCGCGCACCTTGACCGTCCAGCCATCCGGTGTGATGGGCAGCGCGACCGCAAGCGTCGCGGCCAGTTCCTTCTTCGTGCTCGAGCGCACCTCCGAACTGCGACCCGGGATCAGCGAGTCGCTCATCAGCTCCAGTGCGTACGCCGCGTCATACGTGTCGATGACGGTGAGGTGCCCGCGTACGACCGCCGACCGATAGTTGGCCGTGGAGTCGAAAAGCGTATCCGCCACCACGATTCCGTCGAGCAGTGTGACGCAGAGTGCGGCGGGCGCCCCGGCCGCGACGTGCCGCAGCGCGCCCGCGCCCGTCGACCCGTGGAGCACGATCCGGTCACCGTCGCGGGCGTAGAGCATGGGCACGACCCACGGTTGTCCGTCCACCACGGTGGCGAGCGTGCCCACCGCGGCGGCGTCGAGCACCGAGTCCAGGTCGGCGCGATCGGTGCGGGCGAGTTGATGTTCTCTCCTGATCTGCTTCACGGAACGTGATTCTGTCGAGATACCGGATTGGTCAAAAGGTCCAGAACTGGCCAAGTCGCCGAGACCACTATTGTGGCGTCATGGCGCGTCACGCACCCGAGCTGCACTTGGCGCTGCAGCTGCCCGCCGACGAGTCGCCGCTGCGCCAGCGCATCGCGGCGGCGATCATCGAGCAGATCCGGGTCGGCCGGCTCGGCCCCGGCGATGCGCTGCCGTCGACACGCAGCCTGGCCGCCGAACTGTGCGTGGCCCGGTCCTCGGTGGTCGACGCGTACGACGAGCTCGCCGCGGCCGGCTACACCACCGCTCAGCTGGGATCGGGCACACGCATCGCCGCCGGTGCCGATGCCGCGGCCCACGCGGGCGCCGCGTCACACGTCACTTCGAGCGGCGCGGCGACCACGGTGACGGTGGCTTCTCGTCAGCCGCCGCCGGCGTGGGATCTCATGCCCGGCCACCCTGATCCAGGCCTCATCTCGACGACGGACTGGCGGCGGGCTTGGCGAGCGGCCGCGGCCGCACCCATTCCCGCCGCCGCGGCCGGACCCCGCGACCACGCCGAACTCCGCCTGGCCCTGGCCGGTCACCTGCGCCGCACCCGCGGCATCGTCGCCGACCCGGCAGATCTGATCATCGTGCCCGGCGTGGCCTCGGGCTTGCGCACCCTTTCCGCGGCGGCCGGGCTGACCGGGCGCGATATCGCGTTCGAGGAACCGGGCTACGACGAAGCGCGGCGGACCTTGGAGATGTCCGGGGCCCGAACACGTGCGGTGCCGATCGACGCCGACGGTCTCGATCCGGCGGCGCTGCGGGAAACCGACGCGGCCGTGTACTGCACTCCGGCGCATCAGTATCCGCTCGGGGCACGGCTACCGGTGGTGCGCCGTGCGGGTCTGGTGCAGTGGGCGGCACGGACCGGCAGCCTGCTCATCGAAGACGACTACGACGGTGAGTTCCGCTATGACGTGTCGGCGCTGCCCGCAATGCGCGGCATCGACGGCGGACGCGACTGCGTCGCCTACATCGGGACGGCTTCCAAGATCCTCACGCCGACGCTGCGCGTGGCCTGGCTGCTACCGCCGCCGCGACTGCGGGACGCCGTCGCCGACGTACTGGAGTTCAGCGGCGAATCAGTTTGCGGAGTAACCACTCTCGCGTTGGCCAGATTCATCGAGTCGGGTGCGTTGACTCGCCACCTCGCCAGGGCGGCGCGCACCTACTCGGCGCGACGGGCGGCGCTGGTCGGTGCACTCGCCCGACGCTGCACGGGCATTCGCCTGGAGGGCGTCGAGGCGGGGCTGCACATGGTGGTGCGCCTTCACGACGGGGCCGACGACATCGCGATCGCTGCCGATCTCAGGGAGCGGGGTGTCACCGTGTCGCCGCTGTCCACCTTCTTCGTGGGGCCGGCCGACGCGCGCGGGCTGGTGTGCGGATATGCGCGCCTTCCCGAGACGCAGGCCGACCAGGTGGCCGAGCTGATCGCGGGCGTGATCGCTCAGGGCTGAGCCGCGGCGTCTCGCGCCGCGCGATCCGGCAGGTCGGCGCCGGGCCGGGCCACCGTCAACGCTGCCGACAGCGCCGCGGACTCCAGGACACCTTCGAGGGCACCGATGCCTATCCGGGCCAGGTCACGACGGCGGTCCGCGCCGAGGATGCCCAGCGACCACAACGCGTCGAGGAGCCCGGCCATGAAGGCGTCGCCGGCCCCGACGGTGTCGACCACCTGCACCGCGCGCGCCGGGATCGACACGGTTCCGGCGCGGCACACCGCGAAAGCTCCGCGCTCACCCGAGGTCACCGTGACGATTGACGGGCCGACTTCCAGCCAGGCCCGCGCGATCTGTTCGGGGGAGTGCCGGGAATCCATCCAGCGCAGATCGTCCTCGGAGGCTTTCACGACGTCGGCGCGTTCGACGAGCCGGTCGATGCGGCCGCGGGCGATGTCGTCGTCTTGGATCACGTCGGGTCGGACATTCGGATCGAAGCTGATGGTCGCCGACATGCGGTAGGCGTCGAGCAGCGCGGCGGTGGCGCGACAGCCCGGTTCCAGCACTGTGGCGATCGAGCCGGTGTGGACCAGCAACGGGGTGGCGACCTCGGGAGTGCCGCTCAACTGCCAGTCGATGTCGAACCGGTAGTGGGCAGATCCTGCCGCGTCGAGGGTGGCCATCGCGGTCGGGGTCCGGCCGGCCGTCGCGCTACCTGAAACCAGTTGTACCCCAGAATTTTCCACGTACTCGACGATGCGCCGTCCGCGGTCGTCGTCGGCGATGTGGGTGAGGAAGTCGACGCCGCGGCCCAGCCGGCCGAGCCCGACGGCCACATTCAGCGGGCTGCCGCCGACGTATTCGCCGACGATCGCGGCGTCGCTCTCGACGACGTCGATCAGTGCCTCGCCGATGACCAGGGCCCGGCTCATGACTCCATGGTAGGTGGATCGGGCTAGAGCCGTCCGGCGATGAACCCCGCGGCCTGGTCAGGATATGGCGGAAGCTCGTATGCGCTGTGTGCCGCCCGGGTGCGCCCGCCCTGAACGCAGATCGGATCTCCGGGGCTGCACAGGTCGATGGCCCGCCCGGCGAATTGGCCGGTGCCCGACAACGGTGTGCCGAACCTGTTGCCGGGATTGCCGAATACCGCGACGGCGGCCACCCGGTCAGCGCTGTAGGGCGCAAGCGCGGGAGCCGAACCGATCAGACCGATGCGGTCACCGATCGGCGGTACCCCCGCCAGCATCGAAACCGCAGCTGCGCCTTGGGAAAAACCGCCGAGCACCACCCGTGTACCGGGGCACTGGTCGGCCAGCCAGGCGATGTGGCCGGCCGCGTCGTTCGCGCCCTCCGCGGTGGTCAGGAAGTTGATCCCGGCGGGATAGTTGACCGCATACACGCCGAGGGTGCGGGGTGCGATCCGCGGGGCGAGCTGGTCGACCAACGCCTGGCCCACCCGCCCGATCCCGGGCGGCTCGCCCGTACCGCGGGCGAACACCATCTCGACGTCCGAACAGGGCTCGGCCGACGCCGCGGGCACTGGACCGCCGAAAACGGCCGCCGCGGGCGTCAGCACGACCGTGGCCAATCGCAGGAGCAAACTACGCACGGTGATCAGCGCCATCCGCACATGCTCACATGTCGACGCGGCCCGTGTCTGAAAATGTGGGTATACGTTTGCGTCATGGAGGGGCGTCATGGAGCGCTATGAGCGGGTTCGGCTGACGAACCCGGACAAGGTGCTCTACCCCGCCACCGGCACCAGCAAGGCCGAGGTCTTCGACTACTACCTGAGCATCGCCGAGGTGATGCTTCCGCACATCGCCGGGCGCCCGGTGACCCGCAAGCGGTGGCCCAACGGGGTCGCTGAAGCCTCGTTCTTCGAAAAGCAGTTGGCGTCTTCGGCTCCCGACTGGCTTGAGCGGGGCACCATCGCGCACAAGTCTGGCACCACCACATACCCCATCATCAACACCCGCGAGGGGCTGGCCTGGATTGCGCAACAGGCGTCACTGGAAGTGCATGTGCCGCAATGGCGGTTCGACTCCGAGGGCAGTCAGGGGCCGGCCACCCGCATCGTGTTCGACCTCGATCCCGGCGAGGGCGTCACCATGCCGCAGCTGTGCGAGGTGGCGCAGGCGGTGCGCGAGCTGATGGGTGACATCGGGTTGACGACGTATCCGCTCACCAGCGGTAGCAAGGGCCTGCATCTGTACGTGCCCCTGGCCGAGCCGATCAGCTCACGCGGGGCATCGGTGCTGGCCAAACGGGTGGCTCAGCAGCTCGAACAGTCGATGCCCAAGATGGTCACCGCCACGATGACCCGCAGTATCCGGGCCCAGAAGATCTTTCTCGACTGGAGCCAGAACAACGGCGCCAAGACCACGATCGCCCCCTACTCGCTTCGCGGCCGGGAGCACCCGACCGTCGCCGCGCCCCGCACGTGGGACGAGATCGCCGATCCGGACCTGCGCCACCTGAGATTCGATGAAGTGCTGCAACGGGTTTCCGACGACGGCGACCTCCTGTCCGGACTCGACGAAGACGCGCCGCGTCCCGACAAGCTCACCACCTACCGCAGCATGCGCGACGCGGCCAAGACGCCCGAGCCGGTGCCGCAGGACGTCCCGGCGACCGGCAACAACGACCGGTTCGTGATCCAGGAGCATCACGCGCGGCGGCTCCACTACGACCTCCGACTGGAACGCGATGGCGTGCTCGTCAGCTGGGCTGTGCCGAAGAACCTGCCGGATAGCACGGCGGTGAATCACCTTGCGGTGCATACCGAAGACCATCCGATCGAGTACCTGACCTTCCACGGTGACATTCCCAAGGGAGAGTACGGCGCTGGGAAGATGGTCATCTGGGACACCGGCATGTATGAGGCGGAGAAGTTCCGGGTCAATGACGACCCCGAGGCCCGCAACGGCGAAGTCATCTTCACCCTGAGCGGCAGCCGCATCGACGGCCGTTACGCATTGATCCAGACCGAGGGCAAGAACTGGCTCGCGCACCGGATGAAAGACCAGAAGTCGGCCACACCCGATCCCAAGGATTTCTCCCCGATGCTGGCCACCGAGGGCTCGGTGGCCAAACTCAAGGCCGGGCAATGGGCGTTCGAAGGAAAGTGGGACGGTTACCGGCTGCTGGTCGAGGCCGACCATGGCCGCCTGCAACTGCGTTCGCGTCGTGGCCGTGACGTCACCGCGGAGTACCCGCAGTTGAAGGCGCTGGCCGCCGATCTCGCCGACCATCATGTGGTGCTCGACGGCGAGGTGGTGGCCCTCGATGACTCCGGAGTGCCCAGCTTTTCCGAGATGCAGAACCGGGCCCGCTCCACCCGTGTCGAGTTCTGGGCCTTCGACATCCTGTGGCTCGACGGCCGGTCTCTGCTGCGCGCCAAGTATTCCGATCGGCGAAAAGTGTTGGACGCGTTGGCCACCGGTGGTGGTCTGATCGTGCCCGAGCCCCTGTCCGGTGACGGACCGGAGGCCATGGACCACGCCCGGGAGCACCGGTTCGAAGGGGTGATCGCCAAGAAACGCGACTCGACGTATCAACCGGGTCGGCGGTCGGCATCCTGGATCAAGGACAAGTTCTGGAACACGCAGGAAGTGGTGATCGGCGGCTGGCGTCAGGGTGAGGGCGGGCGCAGCAGCGGCATCGGGGCGTTGGTGCTCGGCGTTCCGGGCCCCGACGGCCTGCGGTTCGCCGGGCGGGTCGGCACCGGGTTCACCGAGAAGGAACTCGCCAAGCTCAAGGGCATGCTGGCCCCGCTACACACCGATGAGTCACCGTTCGACAAGCCGCTGCCGAAGCTCGACGCCAAAGGCGTGACATTCGTGCGGCCCGAGCTGGTGGGGGAGGTGCGCTACAGCGAGCGCACCAGTGACCACCGGTTACGTCAGCCGAGCTGGCGAGGATTGCGCCCGGACAAGACGCCGGATGAAGTGGTGTGGGAGTCAGGACACTAGATCGCGGGAACCGTCGAGTGCTTCTCGTAGTCCCCGGGTCGCCAGCTCGTCGGCCAGCTCGTTGTCGGCGACACCCGAATGGCCTTTCACCCAGAACCACTCGACCTCGTGCCGCGCGCAGGCGGCCTGCAGCCGCTGCCACAGGTCGACGTTTTTCACCGGCTGCTTCGCGGCGGTCACCCAGCCATTACGTTCCCAGCCGAGTACCCACTTGGTGATGCCGTTGCGCACGTAGGTGCTGTCGGTGTGGAGGTGCACCACCACGGGCCGGGTGAGTGCCTCGAGCGCCATGATGGGCGCCATCAACTCCATGCGGTTGTTGCTGGTGGTGCCGGGATCCCCGCCGTACATCTCGCGCACGTGCTCACGCATCCGCAGCACCGCGCCCCAGCCGCCGGGGCCGGGGTTCGGCCGGCACCCACCGTCGGTATGGATGACGACGACGTCGCTGTGCAGAATTCCGGCGTCGGTCACCCGCTGAGGATAGGCAACAGCATCGTGCGGGCGGCGCCCCGACACACGTCAACTGCGGACAGTCGCAGAGATCACCGCGGTGCGCACCGACATTCCGAAGTCCTTGTGCCGGACCGTGGTGATCCGGCGACCGGGCTGCACGGCGTCCTTGACCGGTGCGGTGTGGTCGCCGAAGAACGCGGCGGTGGCATCGATGTCGTGGACGGTGTACGTGATGCCCCAGAGCGTCGAGGGACCGTCACCTGCGGTATCGGGCGATCCGACGACCTCGAGGATCACCTCCCCGAACCGGAAGAAGACCTGGCGGATCGGGCGGCCGCCGAGTTCGCCGTTGCGTTCCCGGCGCGGAGCCACCTCGATAGCGGCCAGCGCATCGACCGTGCGGCCCAGGTCAGGAGACAGCAACACGACGTGGTCGATGGCGACGACGCCGTTCGGGTGCGTGGCCGGTTCCGCCGTGGTGGCGTCGGACCGCACGGTCGGGATGCCGTCGAGGTCATCACCGGGCTGCTGTGGCAAGCCGTGCAACGACCACCCGATGATGCCGGTGCCGCGGTCGTCCCCGACCAGCCGGATGCGAACGGCGCCGACGCGGCAGATCGAGCCGGCGTCTCCGCCGGGATCAACACTGAAGCCGGCTCGCGTCCAGGCCTCCGGTGAATCAGCGACTTCGAGCTCGTCGACGGTGACGGTCATGGACGTCGAATCTATCCGGCCTTCTCACTTGCGGGGTGGCCGCAGGAGCTTCATCGCCAGCCGCATGACCGGATCGGGCAGGCGATCCTTGGCTGACAGCGCGGTATCGGCCGCGCGGGTGCGCAGTGGCGTGCCACGTCCGAACCACCGGTTCAGCGGTCCACCGGACGGCTCCAGATCGACGTGCAGCGGAGGCTTTCCGTCGGCGGCACCGAGAGCGTGCGCGATCACGATGCGCTGGATCTCGCTGGTGCCTTCGAAGATGGTGTAGAGCTTGGCATCCCGGTACCACTTCTCGACGGGGTGATCGCTCACGTAGCCCCAGCCGCCCATCGTCTGGATGGCCCGTTCGGTGGTCCTGACGGCCACTTCGCTGGCCGCGAGCTTGGACATCGACCCTTCGCCGCGTTCGAACGGCACACCGGTGGCGGCCATCCACGACGCTCTCCAGGTGAGCAGCCGGGCGGCATCGATCTGGGTGGCCAGGTCGGCCAGCGGAAACGCGACGCCCTGATTGTCGATGATCGGGCCGCCGAAGGCGACGCGCCGGTTCGCGTACTCGGTCGCATATTCCATTGCGGCCCTGGCGATTCCGAGTGCTTGAGCGGCGACCATCGGGCGGGTCTGTTCGAAGGTGCCCAAAGTGGCTGAGCCGGAATGTGCCGCGCCCTCGACGGCCTCGCGGGCCCGCGCCAGCTTGTGCTCGAGCTTCTCGTGGCCGCCGAGCAGATTGCCGGCAGGTACCCGGACGCTGTTGAACTTCAGCTCGGCGGTGTGCGAGGCGCGGCAGCCGAGCTTGTCGAGTTTGCGCACCATTTCCAGCCCCGGCGTGCCGCCCTCAACCACGAACAAGGCCTGTCCTTTGTGGCCCAGGTCTTTGTCGACGACTGCGTTGACGACGTGCACATTGGCGATGCCACCGTTGCCGATCCACATCTTGTGGCCGTCGATGATCCAGTCCGCGTCGGGGCCAGGGCCGCTGCGGACGGCGTACGTGCGCAGGTTGCGCACGTCGCTGCCGCCCTCGGGTTCGGAGATCGCCAGCGCGGCGAGCTTGAGATCGCCCGGAGTGCCGAAGCATTCGGGTGCCCACTGCAGCATCTGTTCCGGCGAGGCGGCCTGACCGATGGCCGACAGCGCCAGGGCCGGCATCACGATGGCCAGGCCGATTCCGGCGCAACCCCAGAACAGTTCCTCCATGAACATCGGCAGGGAAAGGCCCGTGGGGTCGCCGATCAGATCGCGATAGAACAGCGGGCTGTAGAACCCCTGACCGGCTGCTTCTTCGAGCACCGGCCACGGAAACTCCTGCCGCTGGTCGTATTCGGCGGCGACCGGCCGGACGACCCGTTCGGCGAACTCGTGAGTCCGTTTTGCCAGGTCATGCTGCGCCGCTGTCGGGGTGAGGTCGAATGCCACAGCGGGTGGGGTACCCACTGCGGCACTTACCGAACTTTCGGGTGGGCCTCAGTCGGACGTTTGGCCTGCGGCCGCTATCCGTTGCCGAGCTTCGGCCGGCGAGATCCGAAGCCGTCGGGCCAGCACAGCAGCCGGATCGAACCGCGGTGGCGACGCGGTGTCGGTGGCCACCATTCGCCCGAGCAGTCGTTGTTGCGCGGTCGCCAACCGCTTTTCCCCGGCGTCGAGCCGGCTCAGAACCTCGTGCAGTTCCGTTCGCGTCAGGGCGTGCACGGACAGCGCGTCGATCTCCTTGCAGGCGGCGTTGAGGTGATCGAGGGCTTCACTGACGATCGTCCGCTCGAGATCCCTTTCGGATGCCAATATCGAACTCATGTTCGGTACCGTACGCCGACCCTCCGACAAGCTCGGTCGGAGCAGAGTGCGGCCTGGCTCAAAAACAGAATCGGCCGCACCAATAAGGTGCGACCGATTGTGGGCGTAATATTTCCGCCCGACCGGCTAATTCCGGTTTGGCAGCTCCAACAAATAGATGCCCTGTTTTATTCCCGAACTCAGCAGGCGACGTCGACGTATGCCGTCTTCGAAATGACGGTGGTATTGATCGAGCCGCCGCCCCTTGAATCGTTGGTGGCGATGGTCTGGCCCTGGCGCACGCCGAGCACAGTGCAGTTAGCCAGTGGCGCGGCCCCAGTGCGGTTGACAATGACGTGATAGCCGCTGGTCTGCAGGCTTTTTACGGTTTGTTCGGCCGATTGCCCAGTCGGTGCGGCAGCGGCGACGCCACCGAAGAGTGTTCCGGCGGCCAGTGCGCCCGCGGCTAATGTGGCAATGGTGTATGACTTCATTTCCCAACCCTCCGTTGCAGGCCGCACCGAAAGTCCCACTACCTCCGGTTGCTGCCTATAACGTTTAATCGGCAACTCGGTTCGAAAATTCCACAATTCTCAGCTGAAAATGCGGAATTTCTCAGGATCTGCGGTTCGGGCCTCCTCGACGGAGACCCGGAATCGCGGCTTGCCCCTGGGTGGTGGCCGATGGCCGCGGAGGTCAACGGGCTGACGGGCGAG